>NZ_JAIWPT010000019.1 GCF_021191695.1 Proluteimonas luteida | reverse complement strand
GAAGCGAAGGAGCCGGATGAGATCGCGGCCATCTGGTACTGGTAGAAGCCAGTAGCACCCAAGATTTGCGCCGAGGCAATGAAGAGCGCTAGAAGCCAGGTGGTTCGTTGCTGAAGCTGCGGCATAGGGCCTAACGCCTGAATTAAGCCGCGCCGCGAAGCGGCGTCGGCTTGAATGAATTGTTAGGCCGCAGCATGCGACGAGAATGAGCGGCCCGCAAGCTCTCTGCTTGGGATGCGCCCGAAGTCCGACGAACTGGCTGCGCGGCGGCGAAACGCTCCGGCCGGGACCAAACCGAAGCCGCTGCCAGGCAGCGCGTCCTGGCATTGCGGCCGCTGGTCTGACCGAAGCCGCCTCTTACGAGTTGACGCCGCGAGACACTGCCATCCGAAGCGAAGAGAGCTGGCCGCACACTCAACCGCGCGACGACAGACTGACCGAAGAACAGCCCCGGGAATGAGCGAAGCGGAGGACAACACGCTACGACACAACTGCTATTGCACTGCTTTGTGCGGCCTAACGCCTGAATTAAGCCGCGCCGCGAAGCGGCGTCGGCTTGAATGAATTGTTAGGCAGCAGTCTAGTCCTCATGGCAGTAGAAGGTGTAGCCAGAGGGGTTGCGGCCGAAAGTGCCGGCCACCCAGCCCACAGAAAACGAATGCTCAACTGCCAGCACAGGTAACGAGCCACGATTGGCTTGAGCATAAGTGCCGCCAGAGCGCCACTCAGCCAAGACAAGCTCTTTTGCCAAAGACTCCGCGTCTGGCAAGTCGGTGGCGCGAACCTGCCTAGTAGTGAAAAAACCGATAGCCGAATCACCCTCAAATGGCAGGTCAATTCCGCGGCCAGAGAGAATGACTTTGAAGTGCGGCATAGCTTGGTCTGCTGCCTAACGCCTGAGTTAAGCCGCGCCGTGTAGTGGAGCCAAGCACATGGCAAGCTGTATCTGCCATGTGCTTGGCGGAACGAAACGGTGTCGGCTTGAATGAACTGTTAGGCGATGGTGCCAAGCGGTGATGAACAATGGAAGTGCCGCCCTGTGTTGTTGCCGTGAGCCGAGCGTGCGACAGATGGGGCGGGGATTGCGCGGGAGGCTTGCCGGCGAGTGCGCCCGAAGCCAGAGACATCAGTCGCAGCTGCACAGTGACACGAGATGCCGAAGCCGCGGGCAAGCCGGGAGCATTGAGCCTGGAGGCCGCGGTCCGGAGCCGACCTGCGAAGTGCCGAAGATGTCGACGAAGACGGACGCTGCACTGCGCTTGCTCCACTATCGCCTAACGCCTGAATTAAGCCGCGCCGCGAAGGGGCGTCGGCTTGAATGAATTGTTAGCGCTCAGCACGATTGACCGAACCATAAGTCCGGACATAGACACACGAGGAAGCTTGAATGCCAGTAGCGAACTCGGTGCGCTCCAGAATGCTGAGGGTGGTTTTGTCAAAGAGCCCCTTCGGTTTTGAGTCCGTTACCACCAAGTCTTTGGCCTTGCCCGAGCCATCCAGATTGTAGGAAATCACAACGTAAGCATTTACCTCACGTCCTCGCGCCCGCTTGGGCCAATCATCGATGGTCAATCGGGGTTCCGATGTTACGTGTTCTTGGCAGGCTTCTTGTGCAGGAGCTTCAACTACTGGAGGTGTGGCGAATGTGGAGCCGGGAACAACAGTGAAAAGTAGCAGGAAAAGCTTCTTCACGTGGCGATATCCTTTGTATGAGCGCTAACGCCAGAGTTAAGCCGCGCCGTGTAGTGGAGCCAAGCACATGGCAAGCTTTACCTGCCATGTGCTTGGCGGAACGAAACGGTGTCGGCTTGAATGAACTGTTAGGCGATGGTGCCAAGCGGTGATGAACAATGGAAGTGCCGCTTTGCGGTGTTGCCGGGAGCCGGCCGTGCTGCAGATCTGGGAGCGGGGCTTGCGCGAGGTGCTTGCCGCTGGATGTGCCCGAAGCCAGCTACAACAATCGCAGCTGGACAGTGACGCGAGATGCCGAAGCCGCGGGCAAGCCGGGAGCATTGAGCCTGGAGGCCGCGTCCGGAGCCGACCGGCGAAGCGCCGAAGATGCGGACGAAGACGGACGCTGCACTGAGCTTGCTCCACCACCGCCTAAACGCCTGAGTTAAGCCGCGCCGCGAAGCGGCGTCGGCTTGAGAACTGTTAGGTGCCTGGCGGCGAACCGCGACGCCACCAAGCAAACCCAAGACGAGCAAGAAGCAGAGCAGTGAAGCCGAGCGCGGCTCCCCTGAACCAGGTGGTTGAATGAGGCTGCCAGAAGGCCAGCCAGAGCATACCGACACCAAAGCCAAGCAACACGATTGCAAGGAGAGTCCTAGCAACTCGAGCCGAGAACGGTAGGGCTAGGAACGGAGTGGATGCCACCAACGCCGAGACACCCGAGACTGTAAGTGGGACGTGCCCAGCATTGACAGACCCTGCAGCAACAATCGCAAGCAGCGCGACGCCGTACAAGGCGACAACAGCCCCACCAGCGAAAACTATCCATTTGAATGGCCGAGGAATTATCACTGGCACCTAACGCCAGAGTTAAGCCGCGCCGCGAAGCGGCGTCGGCTTGAATGAATTGTTAGGTGCATTATCTGTGCTTTGGAAGCACGCTGGAAAAGCTTGCGGTAGCTGCAATAAGCTCAGGTTGCACATTAGGTCGTCCCGTCAGAATGCCAATGCTTTGAAATGCCAAAAATGAAAGGCCATTGCTTGCACGAAAGATGTTGTCGAGCAACTGATGAGGTGCACCATGTTTTGTCCAATGAATCGCATGAATGCCTGAATGTACGAATGAATTTAGTGGAAGCCAAGAACTACCCTTGAATTCACATAGTGCGACGAGAAGATTCTTAAGTTGGGGCAGTTTCTCAAGCTCGGTGAGCATCTCGTTAGCTAGAGGAATATTTTTGCTTGCTTGTTGTGTTGCTTGGCTCAAGTCGGAGGAAAGGCGCTCTATCTGGCCTTCCGTTGCCCGATGTAGCGCCCAAACGCTACGAACCAACGCCTCAAACTGCGAGCGAAGTGTGGCGCTTGCGCCCAGCAATAAACCCTCACCACATAAAACGCGAGCGGCTGCGGCAAATTGCAGTGAGCTGATGGCCAATGTTGCACTGAGCTTTATCCTAGGCGACTCGTCAAAGAGCGGATAGTCAACGATGGATGCCAAGGCATCCAAGAGCTTTTCCGCACGGTTCAAATCCATAGAGACGGTTCCAAATGCACCTAACGCCTGAATTAAGCCGCGTTGCGAAGCAACGTCGGCTTGAATGAATTGTTAGCCTTCATCCGCTGTGACTTTCCGTGCATTGTTGAAGCGAATCTGGCCGTTTGCCAGCCGCTCCACGATCTCCCCAAGCTGGACTGACACGCCGTGGCGGGCGTAGTGCCTGCCCAGCTTCTCAACGAGTGCCTTGTCGCCGTCCGGTGCGACGAGAGCAAGGACCTCCTGACCAACCTGCGTGAACTTCCATATCTGAAGTGCCACCTCAGAAATCGGTGGCTCTTTCTCGAGCATGAGAATGAATTGGCCAGAAGTGAGAACGGCCTTGTTCGCTTCTTGCTCATGGAATTGGCGGAACGTCAAGTCAGATGGGTAAAGCGCTCCGAGCTCGCCCATGATGAAGTGATGCATGGGGTAGATGCCGCGCTCTTTCTGCAGCCACTCGTCCTCAAAGACTGGAATCATGGCTGTGGTGCCATGCACGAATGCAAGATTAGAAAGCTTCTCGATGAGAGCGGCATCGTGCTTCGTGAGGTTGCGTACGAAATCCAGCGTGCGGAGAGAGAAGCTGCCGGGGTTCTTAATCTCGCCGGCAAGGATCCGGCCCCACAGCTCCTGCATCTGCTCGGACGAGACGTCCTGCGCAGAAGAAAAAAAGCGGCTAACCCAGTCTTCGTCCGGCGCCTGGTCTGGCACAGCTTCTTCATCCATCAGCTCCGCCGCCGCTGCCGCGGCGATGCTCTCTACGTTGTGCTGTCGCTTGCGTTCTTGAAAATCGAGTCGCGTCTCAATCCGCTCAGCGACAGGAAGGGATTCGAGGCGCAGCGTTGAGTCCTCGGGCTTCTGCCAGATTTCGATTCCGTCTTCTTTATATATGACCGGCAAGTTGTGCTTTCCGGCAACTTCACCCAGTGCATTGGAAATGGTCTTCACCGCCTCAGCCTTGGCGGACGCGTTCTTTTTGATGAGGTACGGACGAGCCACGGCACCAACGCCTTGAGAAATAATCTCAATCAAGCGAGTCAGCGGCTGACTGAGCCCTGCAAGGTCTTTAATTTCCACTCGCGAAGATCCCCCTATGAAGGCTAACGCCTGAATTAAGCCGCGCCGCGAAGCGGCGTCGGCTCGAATGAATTGTTAGGCCCCGATTGGCTCACACGAATCCATGCCAGTAAGGCCGGAAGCCCGGAGAGCCGCAGCAAATCTCGGTCCGCAAAGCATAAGCGGGCTAGCCTCATTGTTGGAGCCAAAGTATATGTCCGAGAACGCCATGTCGTTATCTGCGACATAGGCCCCAGGCTGGAGAGAAATATGTGCATACCCAACAGTATCTAGGTAGCGAGTGCAGTCAGGACAGGAACGCATGAACAGTGTTCCCATGGCCGTATAGTCCAGAACAACCGGGCGCTCACATTTGAGGTGGTAGAAGCTGGGCGCAGTTGGGAGGGCTACAAACCTCATGTTGGAACCACCCAGTGATTGATATAGAGCCACAAAGCGGTCACTGACAATTACTGCGCCGTCATAGCAACACGAAATGTCAAACCGCGGCTTGTGAAGCCGGAAGATTGGACTCGTGAAGTCTGGGGAGGTGCGATAACCGCATGTGCCACAAACAGGGACTCCACTGGCCGGATCAACCCGGTCGCATGAGCCGACCATGTACGAATTGTTGTCTCTTACGGATAACTGAAATAGCACGGTCGGGGCCTAACGCCTGAATTAAGCCGTGCCGCGAAGCGGCGTCGGCTTGAATGAATTGTTAGGCGGCACCCGCGGCACCGCCACCCGCCGGCTCTCCCTGAGGATACGCCAGACCCATAATGTCCTTGAACGTAAGACCATGCAGCTCCTTGCGACAGGGGCTCGGGTCTGTCTGTCCGCCAAGAGTTTCGTTAAGGAGCGGCTGGACAGCGTGTGGCTTGGTGGTCAGGCAGCCCTTGGGCGATAGGACTATTAGCTCCGCCAAGGAAAGCTGCAACCGGTCTTTCGGGGAGAGTGCTGCAACAACGGCGGCATGGCTGCGCTCAAACGCAGCTTGGGAACTGCCATCAATTCTTGGGACAGAGCCACAGGATGAGATGGCCAGCGACGCCAGAGCGATGAATCCAAAGTGGCCGAATGCGTTCATGTGACGCCTAACGCCTGAGTTAAGCCGCGCCGTGTAGTGGAGCCAAGTACATGGCAAGCTCTACCTGCCATGTGCTTGGCGGAACGAAACGGTGTCGGCTTGAATGAACTGTTAGGCGATGGTGCCAAGCGGTGATGAATAATGGAAGTGCCGCCTTGCGTTGTTGCAGTGAGCCGAGCGCACGACAGATGGAGCGGGGCCCGCGGGATGCTTGCCAGAGACATCAATCGCAGCTGCAAACTGACGCGAGATGCCGAAGCCGCGGGCAAGCCGGGAGCATTGAGCCTGGAGGCCGCGGTCCGGAGCCGACCGGCGAAGCGCCGAAGATGTGGACGAAGACGGATGCTGCACTGCTCTTGCTCCACCACCGCCTAACGCCTGAGTTAAGCCGTGCCGCGAAGCGGCATCGGCTTGAATGAATTGTTAGACATGCGCCGACACGACTCTTCCAACTCATGGACGATCTCGCGAGCACACTCGTGTCCATGCTCTGTGCATTTCTTATAATCCGCGGAAACTAGGACGCCGTCAGGAACAACAATAACGTAGAACGCAGTGAACCGAGGGTCATCCGTAGGACGTTGCTTTGTGCGGTGCGGGAACTCGGGATAGCGCGAGATGTCATGCGCGGGTGCGCCAACAATTCTTAGCTCTAGACCCTGCCCGAGTCGTCCTGGGGAGATGGTGGACGACTTGGAGATTAGCTCCTCAAGCATAGTCTGCAAGCCAGATGCAATGCTGTTGTGCATCTCAAGTGATGTGACTGTGACGGAGCACTCTTGCGCCTCGGCACCCGTGGATAGCGCCAAGCTTGCTATGAGGAAGTTTGCGAAGACGGTTCTACGCATGTCTAACGCCTGAATTAAGCCGACGCCACTTGTGGCGTTCGGCTTGAATGAATTGTTAGGTGCGCTTGCCATGAACGTGATGCTGCCAGTCTATGGTTGGCCCGGCAACCTCGAACGCACCAAGATCTATCCAGAACGACTGCAAGAACCCACTGCTTTGGAACTCGAAGGCCGCCATGAGCCGACCAAAAATCTCAGCGTTCGTGAGGCCACGGCATGATACTTGGAACAGCTTGCCGCGAGGCTCGAACTCCCGGCGGACTAGAACGCGAGAAGGGCGTTGCCGAATGAAACAGTACTCCGCGCGTATTGCATCAGGCCGAGACTCAAGCCAGATGAAACCGACAGTCTCATTGAAGTAGAACCAACGCCACCCAGCATTGCCGCCCAACTTGTCAGGGTTGCGGTAGTAGATTGGTATGTCAAGAATCCTTGAGAACAATCTGCGTACCTAACGCCTGAGTTAAGCCGCGCCGTGTAGTGGAGCCAAGCACATGGCAAGCTTTACCTGCCATGTGCTTGGCGGAACGAAACGGTGTCGGCTTGAATGAATTGTTAGGCCCCAGCGCCACGGTTGCTGCGCCCGACCTTGAGTAGAAGTGCAACGACTGCGAACACTACAGCTAGCAGGCCAACGCCGTAGCTTTGATGCAGGACCCGAACCGCAACGCGACAGTACTGCTCTGGCGCATCAGCAACGGCGACCCCACAGTAACCGAACCGCAAAGAAGCAGTGGAAACTGCAGCCACCCAAAGGTAAGCGGCCGCAAAGCCTGTAAGAGCCGAGGCAACTCCGAATGGCCATGCAGGGAGCTGGGAGAGTTTCATGGGGCCTAACGCCTGAATTAAGCCGCGCCGCGAAGCGGCGTCGGCTTGAATGAATTGTTAGGGCCCTAGCCGAGCCACTCTGCCAGCGCGTCACCGGACGAGTGGCCGAGCATTGAGAACCCCTCCGTGTCTCCGAGCTTACCGTAACCAAGAAAGAACTGAGACAAAGACGTGCTGTAGAATAGCCATTGCCCGTCAAGGTGGGCAATGGCGTACATGGCGTGAGGCCCGGGAGTACGACCGCAATGCTTTTGGGCCCACTCGTCGGCGCGAACCAGTACGGGAAAAGGGTCGATCAGCCGAGACAGAAGCTTGGACTGCTCTTCCGCGATGTATGCGTCCGGGTCAGGTGCCCAGGAGCATGGCGTACGACTGCCCCGAGCAAACGACTCTTCGACAAGTTTGAGCGCCCGTGCTCTGTCCATAGGGCCCTAACGCTTGAGTTAAGCCGCGCCGCGAAGCGGCGTCGGCTTGAATGAATTGTTAGGCCTCTACCGTGATTGAAGCCGGGGCAATCAAACTAGGCGCTCGATGGTTTGGAGCGTCATGTTTGCTCATCCTGACCTTGAAGCCCTTGCTGATCAGCTGAGGAAGCTGTGCCTCGTCAGAAATCCGAATGTAGTCCCTCTCAAACCTAGTGGTGCTGACGATGAACATGCCATCCGCATGCTTATGTGGAGTGAGAATAGTGCCAATGGCCTTGCCACGCTTAACGACGGAAGAAATCTTCATGGTGTGCCCCCTGTTGAGTTGAAGTAAGACGTGCAAACGACGCGCTTGCCAGAAAGGCTGCCATGCCATTTTTGGAGAATCAACAGAAATCTTTAGGCGCAGATCTCCATGGAAAAAGCATGGCGCACCGTGAATGCTGATAGAGGCCTAACGCCTGAATTAAGCCGTGCCGCGAAGCGGCATCGGCTTGAATGAACTGTTAGGGCGCAACCGACCGAGTACGAGTACACACAGCGGTAGCGACAGGAAGAAAACAGCGAGATCTAGCAGCAAAGCCACCTTGGTGAATGGCAAGCTCCCCGCCAACTGCATGTGATAGGCGTCAAAGGTGGCGGCCCCGAAGGATACGATCAAAGCGACCAGCAACGGTCGTTGCCGGTATAGAAGCCCGACGGGGGCTACAAAGATCAGACCTGCAAGAAGCCCGCACAGGACGGCTCCTAAGAGTAGGCCAGCCAGACGAAACGACCGATCCGAGAACAAGTCAGGCACCCATTGAGCCCATACCGCGAGTTCGCCGTGGACGTACCAGTAGCCAACGAGTATGGGCAAGAAGAGAAGAATCTGTGCAGCCAAACGCATAATTCCCCCTGCGCCCTAACGCCTGAATTAAGCCGCGCCACGAAGTGGCGTCGGCTTGGATGAATTGTTAGGCCTCACGCCTAGCAAAGCCAAAGAATAGCGCCGTCACCTCTTGACGCTGCAGAACGATAGAACTCAACCATGACTTTGTAGTTCTCTACGAGGTAGTCAAGAGCCTCGTCTCCGTCTCTTAACCAGATCACATCTGGATAAATTTGAGCGGCCTTCATGGCTTCAGGTGCATATGATGCCTTGAACGCGTCCTCACTTGGCAGGGCGTCCGAGATCGCCTTGACTTGCTCAGGAGTAAGTATGCGCGCTGGGCCATAGCCAATGTCCTCTCCGACCTCCGCGCCGCCCATAACGGCCCAGGACAATGGGGAGTCACCTCCATCGGCACTGCCATTGAGCAGATAGTGGATCCCGTGCCAAGCTTTATCTACGTCGGCGTAGTTATCAGGCTCCCCGTCTCCGTCATCTGGGAAAAGATAGCCCTCAACTTCCTCGGGGTTCGACCGAAGACGAGCCGCAGTATTTGAATCAATAGCGGCGAAACATGCTGCCATTCCCATCGATACTCTCTCCTGTGAGGCCTAACGCCTGAATTAAGCCGCGCCGCGAAGCGGCGTCGGCTTGAATGAATTGTTAGGTGGCAACACGCTGAGTATCAACTCCTCGACGCTTTCCCTTGTGTAGGGCTCCGGCAGAGAACCAAGGATATGCCATTGCACTTTTGGAAGAACAGGAAACGTTGGAACGTAGCGACGGCACCAAAGGAGCAGCTTTGGCAAGAACGGATATGTGTCTAGCAGGTGAGTAACTTGCAGAGGCTCAGCGTGCAGCGGCTGAAAGTCCAAACGGTGTCGCGTCTTTCCCTGCCACCACCAAATTTCTAGGTTGCCCGCATCGTAGTGGGTGTCGTAAGCAAGGCGTAGCCCTCGCTGCGAAGCTATGGCCTCAAGAATCTTGTGTAGTGAGCGAACCTTCTCGTCCATTGCCGCCTAACGCCTAAGTTAAGCCGCGCCGCGTAGTGGAGCCGAGCACATGGCAAGCTGTACCTGCCATGTGCTTGGCGTAACGAAGCGGTGTCGGCTTGAACGCATTGTTAGGCCCCGGACCACGGACTGGCAAGTAGCAGCAAGACCCATGGAGCGGCAGGAATGAGCACTATAAGAACCAAGGCGCACAGGAGCTTTGTACCCCTTGCTGCGAACGCGGACAGTAGAATGCCGGCCAGAACTGCGCAAAAGTAGACGCCGCCCCAAGCGAAGCTGTAACTGACGTGGCCTGGCTCCGGTGTGAGCATCCCAGGAGAAGCGAAGGAGCCAGATGAGATCGCGGCCATCTGGTACTGGTAGAAGCCAGTAGCACCCAAGATTTGCGCCGAGGCAATGAAGAGCGCCAGAAGCCAGGTGGTCCGTTGTTGAAGCTGCGGCATAGGGCCTAACGCCTGAGTTAAGCCGCGCCGTGTAGTGGAGCCAAGCACATGGCAAGCTTTACCTGCCCTGTGCTTGGCGGAACGAAACGGTGTCGGCTTGAATGAACTGTTAGGCGATGGTGCCAAGCGGTGATGAACAATGGAAGTGCCGCTTTGCGGTGTTGCCGGGAGCCGGCCGTGCTGTAGATCTGGGAGCGGGGCTTGCGCGAGGTGCTTGCCGCTGGATGTGCCCGAAGCCAGCTACAACAATCGCAGCTGGACAGTGACGCGAGATGCCGAAGCCGCGGGCAAGCCGGGAGCATTGAGCCTGGAGGCCGCGTCCGGAGCCGACCGGCGAAGCGCCGAAGATGCGGACGAAGACGGACGCTGCACTGCGCTTGCTCCACCGCCGCCTAACGCCTGAGTTAAGCCGCGCCGCGAAGCGGCGTCGGCTTGAATGAATTGTTAGGCATCACTCTTCTTTCCCCTATTTATCTCAATACGAAGATAATGGGGAGTCCCTTGAACTGGCGGTAAACCCAGAGAACTACGAATATGCTCGCGAATGTTGTTAAGAAGCTCTGTGCCATTTGCGCTGTTTATATCTGCCCATGACTTAACATAAGTCTGGGTCAGGTCTACTTGGTGCTTAGTGCCGTATAAGTAGATCTTTCCAACAGCATCCTCAAGCTCCTCATTTACCCAAATGACCTTGCCATCATCATCAGTCTTTGTCAGGGTTCCGTAGATGCCAATACGTAGAAGCGTTGAATAGACTTTGGCTAGTTCGGTATTACGTAACTGTCTCTCGGCGTTAATTCTGTCTCGTGTCGAATTGAGTCTATGCACCCACCACCAGCCAAAGGCGGCCAGAACTGTAGCTGGTATGTAAGGGTAGTCCCTGAGGAAACTGAGGATTTCTTGCATGTGATGCCTAACGCCTGAGTTAAGCCGCACCGTGTAGTGGAGCCAAGCACATGGCAAGCTTTACCTGCCATGTGCTTGGCGGAACGAAACGGCGTCGGCTTGAATGAATTGTTAGGGCGCTACTCGACTACGCCCGTGCCCCAGCCATCATAGCCGCCGCCATGCTTGGCAGCTATCGCCGTCAGAGCGCGCGTGGTGGCAGTCATTGCTTCAAGTTGTGGCGCCATCACGCGGGTAGCATGAACCTGCCATTGCGACCGTCCGGGAGGGCGATCTACTGATGCGATGGTGTAACCGAGCTGCTCAATCTCAGTAGCGGCCGCCTTGGCTTTTGCCTTGCTCGGAAGGAACATGAAGAAGTCGATGTTGTGAGGCTTTGAAATATCCGATCCGGCGGCAACAAGATTTTCAATCACACGAGCATCCTGTTGCTCCGCAATGGACTGAGCTGAGCAGGCACCAGTAAAGAATAGAAATAACAAATTCAGATGGATGAGAGATTTCATAGCGCCCTAACGCCTGAATTAAGCCGCGCCGCGAAGCGGCGTCGGCTTGAATGAATTGTTAGGGCGCACCCCGGAGGCCCTGAGCATACGACTGATAAAACCCAAATCCTTGGTCTGTCTCGTGTTGTATCTCAATGGGATAAGGCTGACGTTCTTGTGGAATTGTATTGAGCGCACTGAGGAAGTCATCTGTACTTCTAGAGTAGAACACGTACTCTCTGTAGCCGGGCTCTGTGAAAACCATGCATAAGATGGACTCTCCATCTTCTTCGATGCGACCGCATATCCTATCTTCAAATCGTTCCATTGCTTCCGATTCGGACGGCGATGGTGTGCCAGCCTGAGTTGGCTCTTGGAAGTCCCAGATTACATTTAGCCTTTCAGGAAATGCGTTGAAGTCAAACTGATCTTCAATATTTTTAAGTCGAAGCACAGACAAGCCATCTTCAGTCTCAGTTCTTGCTATTACCCAGCCTCTCTGGTCTTCCATGGAAGCTCCTTGTGCGCCCTAACGCCTGAGTTAAGCCGCGCCGCGAAGCGGCGTCGGCTTGAACGAATTGTTAGGCTGTGTGTTCATTAAACGATTGGAATTCGAATGGCCTCAGCAACCAGCGACAATCCCTCGTTCTCTTGATTCGCGTGGGTTCCTTTCATTGCGATGATCTCGTCAAGTTTTCTCTTAACGTCTGCGCGTTCTTTCGAGCCTTGCGGGAGAGCTTCGTTCAGGACGAAACCAAGCACGATCTCAAGGTGTTCCAGTCGCTTTTCCGTTGACATTTAATCACTCCGTTAGTTGTACATCGCGATAAGCAGCCTAACGCCTGAATTAAGCCGCGCCGCGAAGCGGCGTCGGCTTGAATGAATTGTTAGGCCTCACTCTAGCTGCCATTGAATCCACACTACAAGCATGGCGGTCACTGCTGCAGTAATGACTACTCCAGCAGCTACAAGCGCGGCCAACAAGGTTGCCATGGCGCCTTGACGAAATCCACGCGAATGGAACAAGAAGATAGGAATGGCAAGCGGCGGAATAAAAAAGATAGAGAATCCGAGCCAAGCACGTCTCCTATAACCCCTGTCATCACTATCCGTGCGATACCACCAATAAACGGACAGGCTGAATATGATGGTGAGCAGCCAGCCTAGCCATTCCGGGACATGGAACGGAGTCGGCCATTGTGACGCGACACCTAGTACTAGGCCGCAGACGAATAGCAGAAGTATGGCTAGCGACTTCTGTGACATGTGAGGCCTAACGCCTGAGTTAAGCCGCGCCGCGAAGCGGCGTCGGCTTGAATGAATTGTTAGGCCGATGGTGGGACAAGCTGAACATAGGCGCCGATTGACTGCAGAGCATTGCGCATTGGCAGAGCCAGCGTAGCGTCTTGGAGTGGAAGGTCTGTCTCTGTGCCGGCGAGTACCGCCTTGATCAAGCGCTTCGCTTGAATGTGGCCAAGTGGCGAGGACTTACGGAGCATCCGAACCAGCATGTTGCGAGTGTGCGCGACATCATCTGTCCAAGCTCGCGACCTGTCCCAAGTTGTTACCCGCAGAATAGTGGCATGCATCATAGTCAGCGGCCTAACGCCTATTAGACCCCGAAACAGGGGTGATAACGGCAGTATTCAGGCTGTCAGAGGCCGAGTCAATCGGAGAAATCCTACAGTAGATCAAAGGCTTGGATGAAAGAGATCCAGGCGATTGCAGGGCAGTCTGGAAGTGTTAT
Organism: Proluteimonas luteida; assembly: GCF_021191695.1. Taxonomy (GTDB): domain Bacteria; phylum Pseudomonadota; class Gammaproteobacteria; order Xanthomonadales; family Xanthomonadaceae; genus Luteimonas; species Luteimonas luteida. Next base: position 63,660 of record NZ_JAIWPT010000019.1, on the reverse strand, counting down.
CTCAAAGGAATGGAGTGGTATGAGTTATCCAGGACGAAATGAGGCGGTAACGCGAAAGGATCCGGACACCAGGCCCGATGACCAGCCGACGTTGCGCGCATCGCGGCCGGGGGCATCGCCTCCATCGCAGCGGCAGTCGCCAGGGCTGCTGGATCAGGTGCGGAACAGGATGCGGGTCAAGCGTTACAGCCTGCGCACGGAGCGGGCCTATCTGGGCTGGATTCGGCGTTTCATCATCGCCAATGGCAAGCGGCATCCAAGGGAAATGGGCGGGCCGGAGGTCGAAACCTTCCTGACCATGCTTGCGGTGCGGGGCAATGTGGCGGCGAGCACGCAGAACCAGGCCCTGGCCGCGCTGCTGTTCCTGTATCGCGATGTGCTGAAGACCCGCCTGCCGTGGATGGAAGAGGTGGTTCGGGCGAAGCGGCCAAGCCGTTTGCCGGTGGTGCTGTCGCGCCAGGAAGTGACGGGCTTGCTGGCCTGCATGGACGGACGCATGTGGCTGCTGGCCAGCCTGCTGTACGGCACCGGCATGCGCTTGATGGAGGGTGTGCGCCTGCGGGTGAAGGATCTGGACGTGGCCTGCAACCAGATCACGGTGCGCGCGGGCAAGGGCAACAAGGACCGGCGCACGGTGCTGCCGGCTGCGTTGATCGCACCGTTGCAGCACCAGGCCGAACAGGCGCGGATCCTGCATCGGCAGGATGTCGAAGCCGGTTTCGGCGAGGTGTGGTTGCCGCATGCCTTGGCGAAGAAATACCCGAATGCGGCACGCGAGTTCGCCTGGCAGTACGTGTTCCCGGCGCAGCGGCGCAGCACCGATCCGAACTCCGGTGCCGAGCGGCGGCACCATCTGGACGAGGCCCTGCTCTCGCGTGCCCTGAAGCGGGCGGCGAAACAGGCCGGTATCGACAAGCCTGTCTCCGCGCATACCCTGCGGCACTCCTTTGCTACGCACCTGCTCGAAGCCGGCCACGACATCCGAACGATCCAGGAGCTGCTCGGCCACAAGGATGTCGCCACCACCCAGATCTACACGCATGTCGTCAATCGCGGCGGTTTGGGGGTGCTGAGTCCGCTGGACAGGTAGCCATGCCCGTTACGGCGACAGCAAGCGCAACGCCGGAAACGCCCGCTGCACGCAGTCGGTCCGCTCGCACACCTTGCACCCCGGCCCGATCGGCGTGGCGGTCGCCGGGTCCTGCAGGTCCAGCCCGCGCGAATACACCAGCCGCCCGGCATGGCGCAGGTCGCAGCCCAGGCTGACGGCGAAGGTCTTGCGCCGGCGGCCGTGGCCGACGGGGCCGCTCTCGACCTGACGGGCCAGCCAGAAGTGGCTGCGGCCGTCGGGCATGCGGGCGACCTGGGTGAGGACGCGGCCGGGCTGGTTGAAGGCCTCGTACACGATCCACAGCGGGCAGGCGCCGCCGACGTGGGAGAAGTGGAAGTCGGTGGCGGAGTGGCGCTTGGAGACGTTGCCGGCGCGGTCCACGCGGACGAAGAAGAACGGCAGGCCGGGCCGGCCGGGGCGGGCGAGGGTGCTGAGGCGATGGCAGACGGCCTCGAAGCCGACGCCGAAGCGGTGGGCGAGGCGGTCGATGTCGTAGCGCGCGGCCTCGGCTTCGTCGAGGAAGGCGCCGTAGGGCATGACCAGCGCGCCGGCGTAGTAGTTGGACAGGCCGATGCGGGCCTGGGCGATGCGCTCGGCTTCGCTGAAGCCGGCCTCGGCCACCAGCCGGTCGATCAGTGCGCTGTGTTCGCGCAGGGCCAGTTCCGCCGCCATCTGGAAGGCCTGCTGGCCGGGCTGCAGCCAGTCCGGCAACGACAGCATGCGCGTGGCCGGGTCGAACTGGCGCTTGTCGTCGAGACCGTCGCCGACCTGCACGCGGATGCCGTGGGCGTCGAGCAGGCGCTGGCGCAACCGCGGGGCGACCTGGCCGGCGACCAGTCCGTGTTCGCGGAACGCGGCCTCGGCGATGTCGTCGAGCTCGGCGACGTGGTTGCGGCGGCGGTTGAAGTAGTCGCGCACCGGGTCGCCGTCGGGGCCGGCCAGTTCCACGTCGCCCAGCTGCGCGGCCAGCGCGTCGGCGCGTTCGCGGATCGCGCGCTGGCGCCGGTGCAGGTCCAGCAGGACGTGGGCGATGCCGGGCAGGTCGCCGGCCAGCAGTTCCAGTTCCTCGGGCGTGGTGGCGGATTCGCCCAGCTCGGCCAGCGCTTCGCGCAGCTCGCTGACCAGCGCCGCCGGGCCGCTGCCGTCGAACAGCGCCGGTTGCGGGCCGAACAGGGCCTCCAGCCGCGCCTGCACCGCCGGCGTCAACGGGCGCTGGTCGTGCTCGATCTGGTTGAGGTAGCTCGGCGAGATCCGCAGGGCCTGGGCCAGCGCGGCCTGGGCAAGGCCGCGTTGCTGGCGCAGGCGCCGCAGGCGGGCGCCGACGAAGCGCTTGGGGCGGGCCATGACGGGCGTCGATTCGCAGGATTCACAGAAATTGGTGGGATGTTCGCACGATAAGCTGCCTTTTTGACGGGTTGTGGGCGTCGGATTTGCGAATAATGCGAATCCAATTTCCTGCACATGAAGGTTCCGGCATGTCGAACACCCCCCGCATCCCGCTGCTGATCGACGGCGAATTCGTCCAGTCCACCACCAGCGAGTGGCGCGACGTGGTCAACCCGGCCACGCAGGAAGTGCTGGCGCAGGTGCCGTTCGCCACCTCGGCCGAGGTCGATGCCGCGGTCGCGTCCGCGCAGGCGGCGTTCAAGACCTGGAAGAAGACCCCGATCGGCACGCGCGCGCGGATCTTCCTCAAGTACCAGCAGCTGATCCGCGAGCACATGGCCGAGCTCGCCGCGATCCTCACTGCCGAGCAGGGCAAGACCCTGCCCGACGCCGAGGGCGACGTGTTCCGTGGCCTGGAGGTGGTCGAGCACGCCGCCGCGATCGGCAACCTGCAGCTCGGCGAGCTGGCCAACAACGTCGCCAACGGCGTCGACACCTACACCCTGCTGCAGCCGCTGGGCGTGTGCGCGGGCATCACCCCGTTCAACTTCCCGGCGATGATCCCGCTGTGGATGTTCCCGATGGCCATCGCCACCGGCAATACCTTCGTGCTCAAGCCGTCCGAGCAGGACCCGATGGTGACGATGCGCCTGGTCGAGCTGGCGCTGGAGGCGGGCATCCCCAAGGGCGTGCTCAACGTGGTGCATGGCGGCCCGGACGTGGTCAACGCGATCTGCGACCACGCCGACATCAAGGCGGTGTCGTTCGTCGGCTCCACCAAGGTCGGCACGCACGTCTACAACCGCGCCTCCCTGGCCGGCAAGCGCGTGCAGTGCATGATGGGCGCGAAGAACCATGCCGTGGTGCTGCCGGACGCCAACAAGGAGCAGACCCTCAACGCCATCGCCGGCGCCGCGTTCGGTGCCGCCGGCCAGCGCTGCATGGCCGCATCCACCCTGGTCCTGGTGGGCGAGGCGCGCAACTGGATCCCGGAGATCGTCGAGAAGGCGAAGACGCTCAAGGTCAACGCCGGGACCGAGGCGGGCACCGATGTCGGCCCGGTGATCTCCTGCGCGGCGCGTGCGCGGATCGAAGGGCTGATCGCCGCGGGCGAGCAGGACGGCGCGAAACTCGACCTCGACGGCCGCAACCCGCAGGTGCCCGGCTTCGAGCAGGGCAACTTCGTCGGCCCGACCATCTTCTCCGGAGTCAAGCCGGGCATGAAGGTCTACGACGAGGAGATCTTCGGGCCGGTGCTGATCATCCTCGACGTCGAAACCCTGGACGAGGCGATCGACCTGATCAACAGCAACCCCAACGGCAACGGCACCGCGGTGTTCACCCAGTCGGGCGCGGCGGCGCGGAAATTCCAGGAGGAGATCGACGTCGGTCAGGTCGGCATCAACGTGCCGATCCCGGTGCCGGTGCCGCTGTTCTCGTTCACCGGCTCGCGCGCGTCCAAGCTCGGCGACCTCGGCCCGTACGGCAAGCAGGTGGTGCTGTTCTACACCCAGACCAAGACGGTGACCGCGCGCTGGTTCGACGACGAGACGCTCGGCCACGGCGTCAACACCACGATCAGCCTCAAGTGACGTGACCGGAATGGATGCCATGACCACCGTCGACGCCGGTTTCGGCCTGACCGAGGAGCAGGCCGCGTTCCGCGAGGCCGCGCGCGATTTCGCCGCGGCCGAGCTGGCGCCGCAGGCCGCGCACTGGGATGCGGAAGGGCTGTTCCCGAGGGACGTGATCGCCAAGGCCGGCGAGCTCGGCTTCTGCGGCATCTACACGCCCGAGGACGCCGGCGGCATCGGCCTGTCGCGGCTGGACGCGGCGCTGATCTTCGAGGAACTGTCGGCAGCCGATCCGTCCACCGCCGCCTACATCAGCATTCACAACATGGCGACGTGGATGCTGGCCAGCTGGGCCGGGGCGCGCGTGCGCGGCGAGTGGGCCGCGGCGATGGCCGGCGGGGCGAAGCTCGGCTCCTACTGCCTGACCGAGCCGGGCGCCGGCTCCGATGCCGCCTCGCTGAAGACCCGCGCGGTACGCGACGGCGACGACTACGTCATCGACGGCAGCAAGGCCTTCATCTCCGGTGCCGGCGCCACCGACATGCTGATCGTCATGGCCCGCACCGGCGGCGACGGCGCACGCGGCATCAGCGCGTTCGCGGTGCCGTCCGACCTGCCGGGCATCGAATACGGCAAGAAGGAAGAGAAGATGGGCTGGAACAGCCAGCCCACCCGCACGATCAGCTTCACCGGCGTGCGCGTGCCGGCGGACCATCTGCTGGGCAGCGAGGGCGAGGGCTTCAGGATCGCGATGAAGGGCCTGGACGGCGGCCGCATCAACATCGCCGCCTGTTCGCTGGGCGCAGCGCAGGGCGCGCTGGACGCCGCGCGCGGCTACATGCGCGAGCGCAGGCAGTTCGGCAAGCCGATCGCCGAGTTCCAGGCGCTGCAGTTCAAGCTGGCCGACATGGCCACGCAGCTGGTCGCCGCGCGGCAGATGGTGCACACCGCCGCGCGCAAGCTCGACGCCGGCAGCAGCGATGCCACCGTGTGGTGCGCGATGGCCAAGCGCTTCGCCACCGATGCCGGCTTCGACATCTGCAACGATGCGCTGCAGCTGCACGGCGGCTACGGCTACATCCGCGAGTACCCGGTCGAGCGCCTGCTGCGCGACAGCCGCGTGCACCAGATCCTGGAAGGCACCAACGAGATCATGCGCGTCATCATTGCGCGCCACCTGCTGAATACTGAAGAGGAACTGCGATGAGCGATTACCGCGCCCGCGACTGGACCGGCCTGAAGCTCGATGTCGACGGCCACACCGCTGTCGTCACGCTGTCCAATCCCCCGGCCAACACCTGGACCGTGCACAGCCTCGCCGCGTTGCGCGACCTGGTGGCTGCGCTCAACGGCGACCGCGACATCTACGCGCTGGTGATCACCGGCGAGGGCGAGAAGTTCTTCTCCGCGGGCGCCGACCTCAAGCAGTTCGCGTCCGGCGACAAGGCGCTGGCGCGCGAGGCCGCACGTCGCTTCGGCGAGGCCTTCGAGGCGCTGGCTGAATTCCGCGGCGTCAGCATCGCCGCGATCAACGGCTACGCGATGGGCGGCGGCCTGGAATGCGCGCTGGCCTGCGACCTGCGCATCGCCGAGGAACAGGCGCAGCTGGCGCTGCCCGAGGCGAGCGTCGGCCTGCTGCCCTGCGCCGGCGGCACCCAGAACCTGACCCGGCTGGCCGGCGAGGGCTGGGCCAAGCGCATGATCCTGCTCGGCGAACGCATCGACGCCGCCACCGCGCTGCGCATCGGCGTGGTGGAAGAGGTGGTCGGCAAGGGCGAGGCGAAGGCCAGGGCGCTGGAATGGGCGGCGAAGGCCGCGAAGCAGTCGCCCACCAGCGTCGCCGCCTGCAAGCGGCTGGTGCAGACGACGCGCAGCCAGCCGGCGATCGCCGGGCTGATCGCCGAGCGCGAACTGTTCGTCGACCTGTTCGACACCGCCGACCAGAAGGAAGGCGTCAACGCATTCCTGGAAAAGCGCGCGCCGGCGTGGAAGAACGCATGAGCGAGCCTGCTACCGAATCTGTGGTGCTGTTCGAGGAGCGCGCGGCCGCCGACGGCCGCCGCATCGGCATCGCCACCCTCAACAGCCCGAAGACCCTCAACGGCCTGTCGCTGGCGATGGCGCGGCTGCTCGACGAGAAGCTGGTGCAGTGGGCCGCCGACGACGGCATCGCCGTGGTTGTGCTGCAGGGCGCCGGCGAGAAGGCGTTCTGCGCCGGCGGCGACCTGCAGTCGCTGTACAGGAGCATGGTGGAGAGCAGGGGTCCGGGGCCAGAGGCCGGAGGCCGGGGACGCGTGCCCTTGGGGAACGCCTATGCCGCCGAGTTCTTCGAGGTGGAGTACCGGCTCGACTATCGCATCCACACCTATGCCAAGCCGCTGCTGTGCTGGGGCCACGGCGTCGTCATGGGGGGCGGCATCGGGCTGATGTCCGGCGCCAGCCACCGCGTGGTGAGCGAGCGCTCGAAGCTGGCGTTTCCGGAAATCACCGTCGGCCTGTTCCCGGACGTGGGCGGCAGCTGGCTGCTCGATCGCGTGCCCGACCGCGCCGGCCTGTTCCTCGCCGCGACCGGCGCGCTGCTGGGGCCGGGCGATGCGATCCACGCGGGTCTCGCGGACGTGCACCTGCCCGAGGCCAGCCGCGACGACGTGTTCGCCGCGCTGCAGGCCGAAGGCTGGGACGCCGATGCGAAAGCCAACCATGCCCGGCTCGGCGCGCTGCTGGCGCGCTTCATGGCGCCGGTGGAGGTCGGCCCGCTGCAGCTGCATGCGCAGACCGTGGCCGCGATCTGTGCGCATGAGCGGCTGGAGGACATCGTCGAGGCGATCGCCACGCTCGATGCCGGCGACGATGCCTGGCTGTCCGCCGCGCAGAAGACCCTGGCGGCCGGGTCGCCCGGCTCGGTACGTCTGGGCTACGAGCTGCAGCGGCGCGCGGCGGACCTGTCGCTGGCCGACGTGTTCCGCCTGGAATACATCGCCGCGCTGCACTGTGCCGCACACGGCGATTTCGCCGAGGGCATCCGCGCGCTGCTGATCGACAAGGACCGCAATCCGAAGTGGGAACCGGCGACGCTGGCCGCGGCGACACCGGCATGGGCGAACACGTTCCTCGAAGCCCCGGCCTGGCCGGGTGGCACGCATCCGCTGGCCGACCTGGGATCTTGAGGTAGGTCGGGGCTACGCCCCCGGCACTTCGCGAATCGGTGATTCCCCGTCGGCCGCGTAGGGCCGACCTGGATAAGCTCTTCGCCGAATGCCCTCACCCGGCGTGCGTTGCGCGCCGACCTCTCCCGCTCGCGGGAGAGGTGCTGCAAGCAAAGCTGACCCGTCTCCCGACCGTGGGAGAGGTGTTGCAGGAAAGGTTTTTCCCTCGTTGCGAGGTGAGACAACACAGCAGGATTGCCGTGTTGCACGCCAGCTGACCTTCTCCCGCTTTGCGGGAGAAGGTGCCCCGAAGGGGCGGATGAGGGCGCTCTTCGCGGTGAAGCGCCGGACGCCCTCACCGTCGCGCAAGCAGGTTTGTTTCCTCTCTCCCGGCGGGAGAGGCAATCCCCCGATCAACCACATCAATCACGGAGAACCCACATGAGTCGCATCGCCTTCATCGGTCTGGGCAACATGGGCGGGCCGATGGCCGCCAACCTCGCGAAGGCCGGCCATGCCGTGCGCGCCTTCGATCTCAGCGCCGAGGCCGTGGCCGCGGTCGTCGCCGCAGGTGCTACCGCCGCCGGCAGCGCCGCCGATGCGGCGACCGATGCCGAGGTGGTGATCTCCATGCTGCCGGCCAGCCGCCACGTCGAGGGCGTCTATCTTGGCGAGGACGGCCTGCTGGCGAAGATCCCCGCCGGCGCGCTGGTCATCGACAGCAGCACGATCGCGCCGGCTTCGGCGCAGAAGGTTGCCGCCGCGGCCGCCGTGCGCGGGCTGCAGATGATCGACGCGCCGGTGTCCGGCGGCACCGCCGGCGCGCAGGCCGGCACCCTGACCTTCATCGTCGGCGGCAGCGTGGAGGCACTGGAACGCGCGCGTCCGGTGCTCGAGGCCATGGGCAAGAACATCTTCCACATGGGCGATGCCGGCGCCGGCCAGGTCGCCAAGCTGTGCAACAACATGGCGCTGGGCGTGATCATGGCCGCCACCGGCGAGGCGATCGCGCTCGGCGTCGCCCACGGGCTGGACCCGAAGGTGCTGTCGCAGATGATGGCGGTGAGCACCAGCCGCAGCTGGGCGACGGAGGTCTGCAATCCGTGGCCGGGCGTGCTGGAGAACGCGCCGGCCTCGCGTGGCTACAGCGGCGGTTTCGGCAACGACCTGATGCTCAAGGACCTGGGCCTGGCCGCCGAGGCCGCGGTCGGCACCGGCGTGCCGGTGCCGCTGGGCGAGCTGGCGCGCAACCTCTATGCGCTCAACAGCACCGCGGGCAACGGCGGGCTGGATTTCTCCAGCGTGGTCAAGCTGACCCAGCGCAGGCAGTAGGTCGGCCCCACGCGGCCGACGCGCGCGGTGTTGCGGGGTCGCGGGGGGCAGCCCGCCGAGGCTTGGCCGCGCGCCCTGGCGTCGGGGGCGTGGCCCCGACCTACGCCATGAAGGGCAGTCCGGTCAGCAGCCGGAGAAGATGCGCGCTTCGATCGTGGTCAGCGGCAGCCAGTGACCGCCGCGGAGGCTGTCGATACGGATGTGCACCCGGTCGATCTCGACCATGGCCGCGTTGGTGTCCTCGCGCCACAGCGCGATCGCCCATTCGCCCAGCGTCTCGAACCCCGGTTCGACGCCGTTGCGGATCGCCTGCTCCATCCGCGCGCGCGGATACGCCGGATAACAGGTTTCCTGCGCCGGTGTCGGCACTGGCAGCACGAAGGCGGAGGCCCCTGACGGCGTGGCGTCGATCCAGCCGGACACACAGCCGGGCAGGGCGACGGCGACGCGTTCTGTTTCCCCGACCGTCATACGGGTATGGAACTGCACCTGTACGCGGTAACGGCTCGTGTCTTCGTCGCCCTCGTTCTCGCCGCCCTGGAGCACCAGGGTCGCGCCGTCGGGCCGGAACCCGCCCGATGCGAGTTCCATCTCGAAGGCGAGTGTCGGCGGCAGCGACGTGCCCGCATCGTCGTGCCGCCAGACGGTCACCGGCGCATCGCCGGCAGTGGGTGGCAGCAGCGTGATCGCCTGCAGGGCCGGGCCGGTATTGGCGCTTGTGGCTGCGCCGGCCAGCAGCAGGCAGATGCCCAGCACTGCGTCTTGCCGTTTCCATCCGTGCGGCCGGGCCACCCGGTCGTCCCGCATGCAGCACGCGGCCTGCTTGCCGCCACCGGACGCCCGCATCCCGCACCGCCGCCGCGCCATGACCCGCATCACCGCCGCGCCTTGCGCGTGTACTCGGCGAAGATCGCCAGGGTTTCTGGGCTGACGTGGTGCTCGATGCCCTCCGAATCGCGGCGGGCGATGTCCTCCGGTACGCCGAGCGCGACCAGGAATGCCTCGACGGTCCGGTGGCGCTCGCGGCTGGCCGCGGCCAGCGCCTCGCCGGCATCGGTCAGGAACACGCCGCGATAGGGGCGCTGCACCGCCAGGCCGTCGCGGACCAGTCGCTTGAGCATCTTGGCCACGGTCGGCTGGGCGACGCCCAGGCGCGCGGCGATGTCGACCTGGCGGGCCTCGCCGCCGTCGGCGATCAGGTCGGAGATCAGCTCCACGTAGTCCTCGATCAGCTCCGAGCGGTGCGCCTCGCGGACCTGGCGGAAGCTCTCGACCTGGACCTTGGCCTCGACCAGTGCCGGCGGCCGGGGCTTGCGTCCGCCCGCTGGCGACGTCTTCGACATTCGGTTCACGCTTCCGGATCGGCTGGAACGGCATTGTCGCGAATCGGCGGCCGTCGCGCAGCGGCGCCTGCGCCCGTGCGCTTCAGGCCATTGATTTCCGGCAGGCGGGCTGTCCCGTCCCGGTCGCGATCGGCCGGCGCGTGTTCCCCGGGGTGCCGCCGCATCCCGGCGTCGGCGCATCTCCCGCGCAGGCGTCCGCCGCGACTGTCTCCACGCCGCCTTCACGCGCACTGACGGCGCGGCGCGGCAACATCGATCCCCCGGCAGGGACCGCGCCCGGTCGCCGGCCGGCAGCCGCAATCCGTCCAGCGCCGAGGCCAGAGATGTCCGCACCCGTCAGCAATGTGCGTCCCGACTGGGACCAGGTCATCGTCGACATCGTCGACTACGTGCAAGGCTTCGAGGTGACGTCGGAGCTTGCGTTCGAGACCGCGCGCAACTGTCTCATCGACACCCTCGGCTGCGGCCTGGAGGCGCTGTCGTATCCCGCGTGCACCAAGCTGCTGGGCCCGCTGGTGCCCGGTACCGTGGTGCCCGATGGCGCGCGCGTGCCCGGCACGCCGTACCAGCTGGACCCGGTGCAGGCCGCGTTCGACATCGGCGCGATGGTGCGCTGGCTGGACTTCAACGACACCTGGCTGGCGGCCGAATGGGGCCACCCGTCCGACAACCTCGGCGGCATCCTCGCCGTCGCCGACTGGATCAGCCGCGGCAACGTCGCCGCCGGCAAACCGCCGCTGACGATGCGTGCGGTGCTGACGGCGATGATCAAGGCGCACGAGATCCAGGGCTGCATCGCGCTGGAGAACAGCTTCAACCGCGTCGGCCTCGATCACGTAGTGCTGGTCAAGGTCGCCTCGACCGCGGTGGTCGCCGGCCTGCTGGCGCTGCCGCGCGCGCAGATGCTGGCGGCGGTGTCGCAGGCCTGGGTCGACGGCCAGGCGCTGCGCACCTACCGGCACGCGCCCAACACCGGCTCGCGCAAGAGCTGGGCGGCGGGCGATGCCACCAGCCGCGCGGTGCGGCTGGCGTTGATCGCCCGCACCGGCGAGATGGGCTGTCCGGGCGCGCTGACCGCGCCGGTCTGGGGCTTCTACGACGTGTCCTTCGGCGGCCAGCCGTTCCGCTTCCAGCGCGGCTACGGCAGCTACGTGATGGAGAACATCCTGTTCAAGATCAGCTTCCCGGCCGAGTTCCACGGCCAGACCGCGGTCGAGGCCGCGGTCACCGTGCACCGCCTGCTGCGGCAGGCCGGCCGCCAGCCTTCGGAGATCCGCCACATCCGCATCCGCACCCAGCAGGCCTGCATCCGCATCATCGACAAGCAGGGGCCCCTGGACAATCCGGCCGACCGCGACCACTGCATCCAGTACATGGTCGCGGTGGCGATCCTCAGCGGCGGCCTGACCGCGGCCGACTACGAGGACGACGTGGCCCGCGACCCGCGCATCGACGCCCTGCGCGCGAGGATCGATTGCGTCGAGGACCCGCAGTTCACCGCCGACTACCACGACCCGGACAAGCGCAGCATCGCCAACGCGCTGCTGGTCGAGTTCGACGACGGCAGCGCACTGGACGAAGTGGTCGTCGAATACCCGCTCGGCCATGCCCGCCGCCGCGCCGAGGGCATCCCGCTGCTGGAAGCCAAGTTCCGCACCAACCTCGCGCGCCAGCTCACGCCCGAAAAACAGGCGCGGATCCTTGACGTCTCGCTGGACCAGGGCCGGCTGGAGGCGATGCCGGTCAACGAATACGCGGATCTCTATGTCGTCTGAGAGGCTGAGCGTCTTTCGCCCGTTTATTGCGACCGCCGCCGAACGCCCGTGGTGGCGGCCGCGGATCGTCGCCCTCATCCCCCGTAGGTCGGCCCACGCGGCCGACGTGCGCGATGTCCGGATTCACGAGGTGTCGGGGGCGTTGCCCCGACCTACGCTCTGCGGTCATCTGGCGCGCCAAACGCCCTTGGTTTCCGTCCATCGCGCCTTGCCACGGACGCCCGGCGACGGCCTCGCGACGGCGTTCGATTGACGCTCAACCTCTGAGTACGCCACCCGCGGTGCCGCCGGGTTGCAGGCGCCGCCTACAGGTGCCGGCTGACCGCCTGCGCCACCTGCGGCGGCGACTGGAAGCCCGGCAGGCGCGCGGCCTCGGCGCCGTCCTTGAACAGCGACAGCGTCGGCGTCTGGCGCAGGCCGAGATCGCGGAAGAAGTCCTCGCCGACCACTTCCATCTTCACCTTCAGCAGCGCGATGCCGTCGGCGTCGGGCGTTGCGGCGAATTTCTGCAGCGACATCTCCAGCATCTTGCAGCCGGGGCAGTTGTCCTTGTAGTAGTCCACCAGCAGGCGCGGATGCGCGGCCAGCGCGGCGGCGTAGTCGTCAGGGGTCGAGGCGTGCAGGGTCTGCATGGGGCGTGTTCTTGTCGATGTGGTCGGTACAGGTCAGGACGTGGTCGGTCCAGCGTTCGATCTTGCGGGCATCGCGTTCGCCGTGCGGCATCTGTTCGATCTCCAGCCGCGGGTAGCGGGTGCCGAAGAACGTAGCGATGCGCCGCACCGCACCGCAATAGTATTCCTCGCCCCACTGTGTCTCGCCGGTGCCGAACACCGCCAGCCGCTGCGGCTTGCCGACCGCGTCCACCAGCTCGGCGATGAAGCGCTTCATCTCCGCCGGCGTGCGGCCCGCGTTGTCGGTCCAACTGCCCAGCAGGTAGAGGTCATGCTGCGGCCGGTCGGTGACATCGGCCAGTGTCTGGATGTCGGTCTCGACCCAGGTCACCGCATGCCCCAGCGCCTCGCAGCGCGCCCGCACCATCCGCGCCACGTCGCGGGTGTTGCCGCTGAGCGAGGTGAAGGCGATGAGGATGCGCATGGGGGCGGGATTCGGGATTGGGAAATCGGGATTCGGAAGAGCGGCGCTCGCGGGATCGGATGCCTTTCCGAATCCCCAATCCCTAATCCCCGATCCCGGCCCTCACAAATCGTCGAAGCCGTTGTCCGAGTTGGTCTTCTTGTACGACGCATTGCGCATCTCGAAGAAGTCGGTCTTGGTCTCGGTGAAGTTGTCGGCGTAGGCCTTGATCCACGGCATGACGTTGTCGGTGGTCTCCGAGTACAGCTTGTCGATGCCGAGCATGCCGGACATCTTGTTGGCGCGGTACTTCACGTAGCGGATCATCTCGTCGACGTCGATGCCGTCGATGCCGTCGAGCACCTCGCCGGTCCACTGGGTCTCCAGGTCGATCGCGTGCGAGAACGCCTTGTGCACGTAGTCGGTGAGCTCGTCGGTCTGCAGCTCGGGGTTCTCACCGACGATGGCGCGGATCACCTCGCTGATGAACTTGGTGTGGGCCAGTTCGTCGCGGTTGATGAAGCTGATGATCTTGCCGGTGCCGGTCATCCGGTTCTGGCGCACCAGGTTGTAGAAGTAGGCGAAGCCGGAATAGAAGTTGATGCCCTCCAGGATCGAGGACTGGATCAGCGAGCGCAGCAGGGTCTCGGCGGTCTTCTCGCGCATGAAGTCGTCGTACGATTCCATGATCGGCGCGTTGCGCGCGATGATCGTCGGGTGCGTGCGCGCGATCTCGAACACGCGGTTCTGGTTCTGCAGGTCGGTGATCGAGGCCAGCACGTAGCTGTAGCTCTCGTTGTGGATCACTTCCTGCTGGCCGATGATCGCGGCGTTGGCGTGCGCGGCCGGGTCGGTGATGTACTCGGCGACGTTGTAGATGAAGCGCGTCTGCGGCGAGTCCAGCGTGGCCAGCAGGCCGATGATCGAGTCGTAGGCGTTCTTCTCGCGCGCCGAGAGCTCGCCGTACTGCTTGGCGTCGCCCTTCATGTCGACCTCGTCCGGGATCCAGAAGTTGGTCGAGAGTTCCTTGTAGGCGCGGTAGAACGACGGGTACGGGATGTCGTTCCAGTTGAGGATGCCGCTGGTGGTGCCGTTGATGATGCCGGTCGAGCGGTTGGGGTGGCGCGGCTCGAGGATCTTGATGCGGTCGAGCGGGGTGGAGGTGACGGCCATGTGTGGAGTCTCGTGAGTCGGTCTTGATCCCCTCTCCCGCGTGCGGGCATTGCGCCCTTCACGGGTGAGAGGGGTTGGGGTGAGGGCAGGCGGTCGAACGACCTGAAAGCGCCCTCATCCGCCCCTTCGGGGCATCTTCTCCCTAGGGGAGAAGGGGGCGGGCCGCGGCATGCTCGATCAGCTCGAACACCACTCGCATTCCGCGATGTCGATGTCGTTGGAGCGCACGTAGTAGGTGGTCTTCATGCCTTCGCGCCATGCGGTCATGTGCAGCTCCAGAAGGGTGCTGGCGCGGATGGTGCTGGGCACGTAGAAGTTGAAGCTGATCGCCTGGTCGACGTGGCGCTGGCGGCGCGCGTTCTGGCGCACGCTGGCGAACTGGTCGACGTGGTAGGCGCCCTTCTCGTAGTAGGGCCAGGTCTCGAGGTTCAGGCCGGGCGCGGCGACCGGGCGGCGGAAGTCCTTCTTCTCCTCGTAGTAGAACGCGGAGTAGATCGGGTCGATCGATGCGGTGGAGCCTGCGATCTGCGCGGTCGACATGTTCGGCGCGACCGCCATCAGCCAGCCGTTGCGCACGCCGTTGACGCCGACCTGCGCGGCCAGGTCCAGCCACTGCGGGCTGTTGTAGTCGCGGGCGCGGAAATACTCGCCGTTGTGCCAGTCGCTGCCCTGGAACGCGCTGTAGGCGCCCTTCTCCTTGGCCAGCTGCATGCTCGCCTGCACGGTCAGGTAGTTGATGCGCTCGTAGAGTTCGTCGCTGTAGTCCTCGGCTTCCTTCGTGTTCCAGTGGATGCCCTTCTGCGCCAGCAGGTGATGCCAGCCGAAGGTGCCCAGGCCGATGGCCCGGTACTTCTGGTTGGTGATCGTGGCCTGCGGCACCGGCAGCTGGTTGAGGTCGATGACGTTGTCGAGCATGCGCACCTGGATCGGGATCAGCCGCTCCAGCACGTCGGTGATCAGATCGCTCTGCCCGGCCTGCGGCACGATGGCGCGGCCGAGGTTGACCGACGACAGGTTGCAGACGACGAAGTCGCCGGCCTGCTTGGTAGTCACGATCTGGTTGCCGGAGATGATCTCCTGCATCATCCGCGTCGGACTCATGTTCTGCAGGATCTCGGTGCACAGGTTGCTGGAATAGATCCGGCCGGCGTGCTTGTTCGGGTTCTTCCGGTTCACTTCGTCGCGGTAGAACATGAACGGGTTGCCGGTCTCCAGCTGGCTGACCATGATCCGCTTGAAGATGTCGATGGCCTTGATCGTCTTGCGCGAGATGCGCTCGTCGGCCACGACTTCCTCGTACTTGCGGCGGAAGCTGCCGTTCGGGTCGCCCTTCTTCTCGTCGAAGAAATCCTGCAGGTACCAGCCCTTGATCCGGTGCACCTCGTGCGGGTCGAACAGGTACCAGTCGCCGCGGCGCTCGACCGCCTCCATGAAGATGTCGGGGATGCACACCGAGGTGAACACGTCGTGCGCGCGCAGGCGCTGGTCGCCGTTGTTCAGGCGCAGGTCCAGGAACGCCTCGATGTCGCGGTGCCACACGTCCAGGTAGACCGCGACCGCGCCCTTGCGCTGGCCGAGCTGGTCCACCGACACGGCGGTGTTGTTGAGCTGCTTGATCCACGGCACCACGCCGCCCGAGGAATTGGGCACGCCGCGGATCGACGAGCCGGAACTGCGCACGTAGCCCAGGTAGGCGCCGACGCCGCCGCCGCCCTTGGACACGCGCGCGATGTCGGTATTGGAGTCGTAGATGCCCTGCAGCGAATCGTCGACGGTGTCGATGAAGCACGACGACAGCTGGCCGCCGACCTTGCCGGCGTTCTGCAGCGTCGGCGTGGCCACGGTCATGTACAGGTTCGACAGCGCCCAGTAGGCCTCGCCGACCAGCTGCATGCGGCGCTCGCGGCCGCCCTTGCCGGCGCCGCCCTCGTTCTGCATCAGGTACAGCGCGATGGTCAGCCAGCGCTCCTGCGGCAGCTCGTAGACCGCGCGCGAGGTGTCGGTGGCCAGGTAGCGCGTGGCCAGCAGGTACAGGCCGTTGTAGGCGAAGAGCTTGTCGCATTCCGGGTCGATCATCTTCCCGGCCTCGATCAGCTCCTCCTTGGAGTAGCTCTTGAGGATGTCGTTGGAGTAGACGTTGCGGTCGGCCAGGCTTTCCTGCAGGCCGACGTAGGAGCCGTACTTCTGCTCGGCGTCGTAGAAGCGGTTGCGGCTGGCGCGCTTGTACAGGCGATGCAGGTACAGGCGGGCGGCGAAGTGCTCCCAGTCCGGCGCGGTCACGTCCACGCGCGCCTCGGCCTCGCGGATCAGGTGGTCGACCAGGTCGTCGGCGTTGACCGCGTCCTTGCGCTCGACGAAGCCCAGCACGCTGCGCTTGTAGTCGGCGATGTCCAGGTGCGGGAACTCGGCGTGCACGCGGTCGATGCTGCGCTCCAGGCGCGCGCGGTCGTAGGGGATCCGGCGGTTGCCGGCTTCCTTAGTGATCCAGGTGGAGACGTCGCTGGTGTCGGGTACGGTCGTGGTCGGCATTGCACTGGCTAGTGGGGGCGACGGGATGGCGTCGTCCTGGTCGGAAAGGGGCGCGGCCGCGGCGGGTGGGGCGGCGGGGGCGGTCGTCGTTCGGAGTGTATCGGTCGGGGTGGCGCTGTCGGTGGCCGCCGGTGCGGTCGCGAGGGTGTCGTGGCTGGTCATTCGTCCTCCATGCGTGGCGCACACGGCCGGCCTGCCCGCGCAGGGTCCGGTGGCTGTCGGACCGGGCTTCAGGATGAAAAGCCGGTGTCGCAAGGGCCGCGACCACGGTGCCGGAGCATGTGGCCGCGATCCCGCTTCACCGACCCTCTCCCCCCGGAGGTCCTGCAGCCGGCACCGCGCGTCGTGCTTCGCGCGGTTGTCGGCAGGTCTTCGGACTCATGGGCGCGGGGCGTCCAATTACCGCTGCGGGGCAGTGCCGGAATGGCCTTGATGGGGCGTCACCGTCTTCCCGTTTTAATCCGCTGGACTTGGGGTCCGCGGAACCGACCGGCCCAAGATAGTGGGGTGGGGCGGGCGCGTCAACGCTAAATCTGGTGTCCTGGCGCCAGGCGCGATCTGAATGCGTTCGGCCGCTGTCAAGCCCGCCCGCGGGCGCCGGACAGGCACATCCGGGTGCGCCAGGCAAGCGCCATCGCGGCTTCCGCGCGGCGCCGTGGATATGCGGTTCAGGCATGTGCCCGTCACGAATCGGCATAACAAAACACATCTATCCGCATAGACGGATGAATGGCAGCTGCCTAGAGTCCTCTGCACGTGACGCACCGGCGCGGGGAAGGCGCCGGGGCGGTCGATGCTCCCACTCCCTTGGCAGGAATCCGCATGTCCATCCCGCTGCATGCCGCGCGTCGCGGCCGCCTGCGCCGCACCGCGCTGTCCCTCTCGATCGCCCCGCTGCTGGCCGGCGCGTCGCTCGCCGCACTGGCCGAAACGGAACCGGAGGCGTCCCCGCAGGCGGCCGCGACCCAGGCCGCCCAGCTCGATACGGTCAGCGTGACCGGATCGCGCATCGCGCGGGCCGACTACGTGAGCAGCAGTCCGCTGACCACGGTGACGGGGGAGGCCATCGAAGAGACCGGTGCGGCGACCATCGAAGAGGCGCTGAACCAGCTGCCGCAGCTGGGGCTGGGCGCGAACAAGACCAACGCGGGCTGGGGCGGTACCGGCCAGGCGACGCTGAACCTGCGCGGCCTCGGCGCGCAGCGCAACCTGGTGCTGCTGGATGGCCGCCGCCTGCAGCCGGCGACGACCGACAACGTGATCGACGTCAACAGCATTCCCACCGCGCTGATCTCCGGCGTCGAGATCATCTCCGGCGGCGCGTCGGCCGCCTACGGGTCGGACGCGATCGCCGGCGTGGTCAACATCCGGCTCGACGACCGCTTCGAGGGCGTGCAGCTGGACACGCAGTTCTCGCAGTACGGCGCGGGCGACGGCGACACCACCGACGTCGCCCTGACCTTCGGCGGCAACTTCGCCGACGGCCGCGGCAACGCGGTGCTGTCGCTGTCGTGGACCGAGCGCGAGGGCGTGGACTTCATGTCCCGCGCCTTCTTCCGCCGCCATCCCGGCGGTACCGACTTCCGCATCCAGACCGGCACCTACGAGTTCGGCGCCAACCTGCCGACGCAGGCGGCGGTGGACGCCGTGTTCGCCGGATACGGCGCCGCGCCCGGACGCGTCCCGGTGACGCCGACCACGTACCTGGGCTTCAACGACGACGGCACCCTGTTCGCCGCCAACAAGGGGCCGTTCAACTGGCGCGGGCCCGACGGGCAGTTGAACGACACCGGCACCCAGCTGAACAACCTCAACCAGTTCTCGCTGCTCCAGGTGCCGCTGGAGCGGCATTCGGCGTTCGGCCGCGTCACTTTCGCCGTCAGCGACGACGTGCAGGCCTATGGCCAGTTCCTGTGGTCGAGCCTGAGCAGCTACGTCGCCGCCGAGGCCGGCAACACCGGCATCAACGTGCCCGTGGACAACCCGTTCATCCCGGACGACCTGCGCGCCATCCTCGCCTCCCGCCAGGACCCGGACGCGGACTTCCGCCTGCACAAGCGCTTCCAGGAAGCCGGTCCGCGCACCTTCGAGCGCGATTTCGACACCTGGCAGTTCCTGGTCGGCGTGAAGGGCGGGCTCGACGCCATCAACGGCACATGGGACGTGTACGCCAGCAAGGGCAGCACCCAGGTCAACGAGGTCAACAACGGGGCGGTGGTCATCGATGCGCTCGATGCGCTGGTCCGGGCGGCCGACGGCGGCGCCGGCCTGTGCGCGGGCGGCTACAACCCGTTCGGGTTGACGGTGCTGTCGCCCGAATGCCGCGACTACCTGGTCGCGGCCACGGCGAGCAGCACGCGCTTCGACCAGGAGGTGCTGGAAGCCAACCTGCAGGGCGGCCTGTTCGACCTGCCCGCGGGCGAGGTCCGTTTCGCGGCGGGGCTGGGATGGCGCCGGAACAGCTACGAGTTCCTGCCGGACCGGTTGCTGCGGCAGGGCGGCATCGTCGGCGTGCCGGCCAGGGGACCGAGCTCGGGCAGCACCAGCGTGCGCGAGGCCTACGTCGAGGCACTGGTGCCGCTGCTCTACGACAGGCCGCTGGCCCATGCGCTGGACCTCGGGCTGGGCTACCGCTACTCGGACTACGACGTCTCCGGCGGCGTGGATACCTACAAGCTGGACTTCAACTGGGCGCTGACGCCGGGCCTGCGCCTGCGCGGCGGCTACCAGCGTGCGGTCCGCGCGCCCAGCGTGGGCGAGCTGTACGTGGCCGCGGAAACCGAATCCAACAGTTACGGCCTGGTCGCCAATGGACAGGGCGACCAGTGCGAGGCCGGCAGCCCGTTGCGCAGCGGCGCCAATGCCGCCGCGGTGGAGGCCCTGTGCCTGGCGCACGGCGTGCCGGCGGCGCTGCTCGACAGCTACATCGACACCCAGCGCGAATCGCTGGCGACCCGTGCGGGCAATACCGGCCTGTCGCCGGAGCGCGCGGACACCTACACCGTCGGCGTGGTCTGGACGCCGGAGGACACCGGGTTCTCGCTGGCGGCCGACTGGTTCGACATCAAGGTCGAGGACGTGATCGGCACCCTGACCTCGGCCCAGGTGCTCGCCGCCTGCTTCAACCAGGACGGCTCCAATCCGGACTACTCGGTGGACAACTTCTATTGCGCGCAGATCGCGCGCAACGCCGACACCGGCCGCATCGACAACATCGACAAGCCCACGTTCAACATGGGCAGCCTGCGCACCAGTGGCGTCGACGTCCAGCTGGACTGGCAGCGCGAGCTCGGCAACGCGGGGCGGCTCAGCGCGGGCTCGGTGCTGAGCTGGGTCGACCGCTACGAGACCCAGTCGGTCAGCGGCGGCCCGGTCTACGACTACGCCGGCACCGTGGGCACGCTGCCGACCTGGAAGGCGACATCGACGGTGCGCTACGCGCAGGGGCCCGGGAGCATCGGCCTGCGCTGGCGCTACCTCGGCGCGATGGAGCATTCGTCCAAGGTGCTCAATCCCGCCTCGACCACGCCCTCGGTGCCGTCCTTCAGCTACTTCGACCTGTTCGGCAGCTGGAGGCTGGACGAGACGTTCTCGTTCCGCGCCGGCATCAACAACCTGCTCGACAAGGCGCCGCCGCAGGTCGGCGGCACGCCGGGCGCCACCCACAACAGCACCTACGACATCTACGGGCGCCAGTTCTTCGTCGGCGTCACCGTGAAGCTCTGATTCCCGCCACATCCACCGCAAACACGAAGGACACATTCCATGAACAAGAAACTCCTCGGCGCCATCGTCGGCTTCGGCCTGCTGGTCCTGGGCATCCAGACCGCCGCGGCACAGGCACTGGCGGGCCGCCAGCTGCCCGACAAGCCACGCGTGGGCATCGGCTACTACAAGGTGCCGCCGGGCAAGCACGACGAATGGCTGGCGCTGTACAAGCAGTGGCACCGGCCGATCATGGACGCGCAGATCGAGGCGGGCGTCACCCTCAGCAGCACCGTGTACGTGCTCAGCAGCCACCAGTTCAATGGCGACTACGACTTCGCCATCGTCAACGTGTCGCCGGCCGAGCCGCGGTCGCTGGGCATCTCCCGCGGCGAGTTGATCCAGAGGCTGTTCCCCGACATCGAGGCATACGTCGCCGGCGAGAAGCGGCGCTGGGAACTGACCGTCAACCATGCCGATACCAGCCTGGTCGAGGTGGACATCACCGAGGAAACGCCATCGGTGTACTACCCGATCATCGACGGCAGGATCGTCAGGTAGACCACAGGTGCGGGCGGGCCGGCGCGGAAGCGTCCGGCCTTGCCATTGCAAGGGGATCGACGCCCGCGGCCGTCAACCGCGGTGTTCGCGCAGCAGGTACTCGGCGCTGCGCATCTCGATCAGGCGCGAGGCGGTGCGCTCGAACGCGCCGGCCAGGCGTTCGCCGGCGTAGAGCAGTGGCGGTTCGGCGTCGGCGGTGCAGACCAGGTTGACGCTGCGGTCGTAGAGCTCGTCGATCAGGGTCACGAAGCGGCGCGCGGCATCGTCGCGGTGGCCGTCCATGACCGGCACGCCGCCGACCAGCACGGTATGGAACTCGGTTGCGATGTGGATGTAGTCGCTGGCACCGCGCGGGCCCTCGCACAGGGCGTCGAAATCGAACCAGACCATGCCGGTGCAGCGCGCCCGCACCGGGATGCGGCGGCCGTCGACCTCGATGCCGGCGTCGCGGTGCGCGTCGTCGCCGCCGAGCTCGTGCCAGCGCGTGTCCAGCCAGGGATCGGACTGCGCGTCGAGCGGGCTGCGGTAGACCGGCGAGCGGGTCAGCGCGCGCAGGCGGTAGTCGGTGTCGCTTTCCAGGTAGAGCACGTGGCAGTGGCGCTCGATCAGCGCGATCGCCGGCAGGAAGCGCGCGCGCTGCAGCCCGTCCCGGTACAGGTCCTGCGGTGCGGCATTGGACGTGGTCACCAGCACGATGCCCTCGGCGAACATGCGCTCGAGCAGCCGTGCCAGCAGCATCGCGTCGCCGATGTCGCTGACGAAGAACTCGTCGAGCACCAGCACCCGCAGCCGCGCCTCGCGCCAGCCGCGCACGATCGCCGCCAGCGGATCGCGTTCGCCGGCATGTGCGCGCAGCGCCTCGTGGACCTCGCGCATGAAGCGGTGGAAATGGGTACGGCGCTTGCGGCCGAGCTTCGGGTCGGGGGGGGCGATGCCCGGACGGCGAATGGGGGCAGGTTTTGCAGCCGGTTCGCCCTCACCCCACCCGGTATGCCGCGGCTCTGTTCCTTCTCCCGCATGGCGGGACTGGGCGCCCTCGGGGTGGAAGGTGCCCGAAGGGCGGATGAGGGCAGGCTCTGCAGTCGGTTCGCCCTCACCCCACCGTTCGCCTTGCGAACGGTCCCCCCCTCTCCCATGCGATGGGAGAGGGGCCTCGGTCGGGCCTTCGGCCCGGAGTACTTCGAGGGGCAAACCGTCGTGGAACAGGTCGATCATGAAGGTCTTGCCGCGCCCGACGCCGCCCCACAGGTACAGCCCGGGGATCGCCTCGGCAGGGTCCGCGCCCAGCAGCCGGCCGAGCATGCCGCGCCTGGGCGGCGGCGTGGTCAGCGCACGGTGCAGGCGGTCGAGTTCGGCCAGCGCGGGATGCTGCGCCGGATCGTCCTGCCAGTCGCCGCGGGCGACGCCGTCGGCATAGCGCTGCGACGGCAGCGGCCACGCGCTCATCGCCGCCTGTCCCCACCGACGCCGATGCCGGCATCGGACGAGTGCCGCGCACGCGCGGATGCGCCGGCCGTCGCCGGGGTCCCGTGACCGCCGCGCATCAGGCGGCCGGATCCGGCAGGTAGGCGCGTACGCCGTTCTTGACCGCGCCGCGCAGGTCCATCAGCTTGCGGTGGAAGAAGTGGCTGGTGTCGGGCATGCGCACCAGCTCGGCCTGCGCACCGCTGTCCTCGAGCCAGCGGTAGACCGCCTCGGGGTCGACGATCTCGTCGGCCTCGCCCTGGATCACCAGCCACGGGCAGGTCGGCAGCACGATGCGGTCGAAGTCCCAGCGTCCGGCCGGCGGCGCGATCGAGATCAGCAGGTCGGGCTTGAGCGCATCGGCCGCGCGCAGCGTCACGTAGGCGCCGAAGCTGAAACCCGCCAGCCACAGCCGGTCGCCCGGGCGCTGCGCCCGCACCCAGCCGACCACCGCGGCCACGTCGTCGATCTCGCCGATGCCGTGGTCGAACACGCCGTCCGACGCGCCGGTGCCGCGGAAGTTGAAGCGCACCGTGGTCGCGCCGAGTTCGCGCAGCGCGCGCGCGACCATCGTCACGACCTTGTTGTGCATGGTCCCGCCCTCGGTCGGCAGCGGGTGGCAGACCACCGCGACCAGCGGCAGCGCCGGCACGTCGGCCTCGGGCAGATCGACGGCGGCTTCGAGGGCGCCGCCGGGGCCGGGCAGCGTCAGCGGCCCGGATACGGTGGGGAAGGTGGGGACATCCATGCACCGATGATAAGCGGTGCGCCGTTCAATCCGTGCGCAGGCGCAGGCCGACCAGCAGCGGATCGTGGTCGGAACTGCGCCACGGCGCCGCGCCGGTGCCGTCGCCGCGCCGGCCGGCGGCCGGCGATTCGTCGGCATTGCTGTGCCACTTCGCGGCGCCGGCCACGCGCGCGGCCAGCGCCGGGCTCAGCAGCAGGTGGTCCAGGCGCCCGGCCTGGCCGTCGAACACGAAGCTGTAGCGGTCGGCGGGGTCGTGGCCGTCGAAGGGGTCGCGCCAGCCGGCGTCGGTGAATACGCGGATCGGGTCCTCCATCGCATAGGCATTGAAGTCGCCGACGATCGCGGTGCGTGTGCCGGCGCCGGTCGGGTCGCCCGCCAGCCAGTCGCGCAGGCGGCGCGCGGATTCGGTCCGGGTCGCGTTCCAGCAGGCCTGGTCGTCGCCCTGGTCGCGGTCCGCGCCGGTCGCCTCGCTGCAGCCCTTGGACTTGAAGTGCACGGCGACGATGGTGAAATCCAGGCCATCGGCGCGTCCATCGCGCAGCGGCACGAACGCCTGTGCCAGCGGTACGCGGCTGCGCTCGCCGAACGGGCCGCCGCCCAGCGTCGTCGGCGCGCCCTGCGGGCGCACCCGGGTCTGGCGGTAGAGCAGGCCGACGCGGATCGCATCGGTGCCCGGGCCCTCGCCGGCGTGGACGAAGCGCCAGTCGTGCGCCGGGCCGGCCGCGTTCAGCGCATCGACCAGCTGGGCGATGCTCGAGCGCGCGTCGTAGCCGTCGTTCTCCAGTTCCATCAGCGCGGCGACGTCGGCATCGAGCGCGGCGATCGTCGCCACCAGCGCCGCCAGCTGCCGCTGGTACTCGGCCGGCGTGCGCGCGCCGCGCGCGGTCGGGAATCCGCCGCCGCGGCCGTCGCCGTTGAACAGGTTCTCCAGGTTGAACGCGGCGATGCGCACGTCGCCGGCGACCGCCGGCGCGGCCGGGCGCGGCGCCGGCTGCACCCGCAGCGGCGCGGTCAGCTGCAGCCGGTAGTCGCCCCAGCGCTGGTCGACGATGCCCTCGGCCGCGGTCACCACGCTGCCGCTGCGCAGCGGCGCGGCGTCGCCGGGCAGGTACCAGATGCCGGCCTCCGGCGTCTCGGCGCTGCCGTCGTCGAGCAGCACGCGACGGCGCGCGTTGTCGGCGGCGACGGCCGCGGCGGCCGGGCCGGGCGCCGCGAGCTCGGTCGGCGTGAACAGGCGTCCGTCGAAGCTGGCCACCAGCGTGCCGCGGCGGGTGAGGTCCTGCTGCCCGCTGACGGTCAGCGGTGCGTCGATCCGCACCCACATGCCTTCCAGCGGTTCCCAGTCGTCGGGCGCGGCGGTCAGCCGCGTCGGCTGCAGCGCCGGCGCAGCCGCGTCCAGGATCTCGATCGACTGCGGCCGCAGCGCGGTCAGCGTGGCGTCGCCGTCGCCGTCGCCATGCTCGACCACCTCGCCGCGCACGCGTACGCGCATGCCGCGTTCGAGCGCGGTCGCGCCGTCGGCGAACACGAACACCGCGTCGGACGTGCGCGGGTCGCCGTCGCCGTGATCCTGCACGAACCAGCCGCCGAGCCCGTCGCCGAAGGCGCCGGTGACCGTCGCCTCGATGGTCACCGTGTCGCCGGCGTGCGGACTGCGCGCGCCGTCGCCCTGCAGCGCGCCGACCGCGATGCGGTCGGCCGCCGGCGTGGCGGGTGACGGCAGCGACAGCTTGCAGGCGCCGAGCAGCGCGCAGGCCAGCAGCAGCGCAAGGGAACGGGCAGGGGGCATCGGAAGGGCTCCAGTCGGGCAGCGGCGCCCGGGGTTGCGGAAAAGTGTGAGGCCTGGGGCGACGCCGGAACAGGTCCACGCGGCCCGCGCCGGAAACGGCGACGCCGCCCGGAGGCGGCGTCGTGCTGCGCGGCAGCGCCCGGCAGGCGCGCCCTATTTCAGGTTGTCGATCATCCAGTCGACCGCGGCATGCATCTGCTCGTCGCTGAGCGCCGGATTGCCGCCCCGCGCGGGCATCACGCCGGCGGCGCCGGTGAAGCCGTCGATCGAGTGGCGGTACAGCGTCTCGGTGCCTTGGGCGATGCGCGCATCCCAGTGCTGGTGGTCGAGCGTCGGCGCGCCGCCGGCGCCGGAGGTATGGCAGCCGGCGCACAGGTTCTGGTAGATCGTGCCGCCGTCGAGGGTGCCGCCGTAGGCGACCTGCGCGGCCGCGGCCGCCGCAGCCGCCGCGGTGGCCGCCGCCTGCGAGGCGGCGCCGGTCGCGCCGGCGTAGACCGCGCCCACCGGCGCGATGCGCGCCTCGGTGCGCTTGACCGTGCTTTCGGAGACTTCCGGCGGAATCGAGCGGTGCAGGAACCAGGCGCCGGCGATCAGTCCCAGCGTGACCACCGACAGGAACACCAGCAGCAGCGAGAAGCGCTTCAGGAACTCGAGGTCGTAATTGCGCACGTAACACCTTTGGCGACATGGCGCGCGGCCACAGCTGATGCCGGAGTATAAGGGCAGGTCCGGGCAAATGCCCGCCCCCTCCGTCGCCGCCTGCACGCCCCCTGCACCGGGCCGGCGGCATAAGGTCCACATGGCCCCGTTCCGCCCCCGCCGCGTCGTCCCGGCCTGACCGATGGCGCTGCACGAATACCGCCGCAAGCGCGATTTCGGCCGCACCCGCGAGCCGCCCGGCCGCCCGGCCCCGGCCGGCGCGCGGCCGCGGTTCGTTGTGCAGTTGCACCATGCCAGCCATCGCCACTACGACTTCCGCCTGCAGGTCGGCGACACGCTCAAGAGCTGGGCGGTGCCCAAGGGGCCGAGCTACGACCCGAAGGTCAAGCGCATGGCGATCCAGGTCGAGGACCATCCGCTGGACTACGCGGGATTCGAGGGCGAGATTCCCAGGGGGCAGTACGGCGGCGGCCACGTCGCGCTGTTCGACCAGGGCGTGTGGACGACCGATGGCGATCCCGAGGCGCAACTGGCGAAAGGGCATCTGCGCTTCGAGCTGTTCGGCGACAGGCTCAAGGGCGGCTGGCACCTGGTGCGCTCGGGCAAGCCGGCGCGGCAGCCGCAGTGGCTGCTGTTCAAGGCCGACGACGCCTACGCCGGCACGCTGGAGGCCGACGACCTGCTGGCCGGCGTCACCGCGCCGCCGGCCGAGGACGCGCGGCGCGCCGGACGCGGCAAGCCCAATCCCAGGCGCCGCGCGACGGTGCCGCTGCCGGTGCGCGGGCGGCGCCGCGACTGGGCGAAGGCCGCGCTGCGCCTGCCGGGGGCGCGCCGTGCGCCGCCGCCGGCCGATGCGTTCGCGCCGCAGTTGGCGACCGCCGCGGCAACGCCGCCGAGCGGACTGGACTGGGTGCACGAGCTCAAGTGGGATGGCTACCGGCTGCTGGCGACGATCGCCGGCAGCCAGGTGCGGCTGTGGTCGCGCAACGGCCTGGCATGGACCGAGCGGCTGCCGGAGGTCGTCGAGGCACTGTCGCGGCTCGGCCTCGAATCGGCCGCGTTCGACGGCGAGCTGATCGCGGGCGAGGGCACCCGCGACGACTTCAACCTGCTGCAGGCGACGCTGTCGGGCGAACGCCAGGCGGCGGTCGCGTACGTCCTGTTCGACCTGCTGCATGTCGACGGCGTCGACATCGGCGCCGCGCCGCTGCGCGAGCGCAAGGCATTGCTGCAGGCGCTGCTGGGCGAGCCGCCGCCACATCACCTGGCCTTCAGCGCGCATGTCGACGGCGACGGCGCGCAGGCCTACGCGCTGGCCGTCGCGCGCGGGTTCGAGGGCATCGTCTCCAAGCGCGCCGACCGCGCCTATGTGCCGGGCCGCGGCGACGACTGGCGCAAGATCCGCGCCCGCGCCAGCGACGAGTACGCGGTGGTCGGGTTCACCCCGCCCAAGGGCGCGCGCAGCGGTTTCGGCGCGCTGCTGCTGGCGCGGCCCGACGGCGCCGGCGGCTGGACCTACGCCGGTCGCGTCGGCAGCGGGTTCAGCGATGCGATGCTGCGCGACATCGCCGCGCAGATCGGCCGCGCCGGGCGCGCGCAGCCGACCGTGCACGTGCCCGCGCACGACACCGACCTGCGCGGTGCGCGCTGGTTCGCGCCGCGGTTCGTGGTCGAGGTGTTCGCGCGCGGCAACGGCCGCAGCAGCCTGCTGCGGCAACCCACGCTCAAGGCCCTGCGGCCCGACAAGACGGTGGAGGAACTGATGGCACCCGCAACCGGCAAGACCAGGCGTCGATCCGCAGCCGGCACCGCTGCCAAGCCCGCGCCAGGCAAGCGCGCGAAGGCCGCGGGCCGCACTGCAGGCAAGGCGCCGGACGATGCGCCCGCCCTGACGAGCCCGGACAAGCTGTTGTACCCCGACGACGGCATCCGCAAGCGCGACGTGGCCGACTACTACACCGCGGTGATGCCGTGGCTGTTGCCGGAAATCGTCGACCGGCCGCTGTCGGTGGTGCGCTGTCCGTCCGGCATCGCGGGCGGCTGCTTCTTCCAGAAGCACCATGCCGCCGGCATGCCGCGGGTCGACGCCGTGCCGATCGAGGAGGAGGACGGCGGCATCGCCGACTATCTGGTGGTGCGCGACGCCGCCGCGGTGCTGGCGCTGGTGCAGCTCAACACGCTGGAGTTCCATCCCTGGGGCGCGCACGCGGAGCACCCGGACCTGGCCGACCGCATCGTCTTCGACCTCGATCCCGGCCCGGGCGTGGCCTGGGCCGACATCGTCGCCGCCGCCCGCCATGTGCGCGCGCTGCTGTCGGGCATCGGCCTGCAGTCGTGGGTGCGCACGACCGGCGGCAAGGGCCTGCACGTCGTCGTGCCGCTGGCGCCGGCGGTCGACTGGGCGCAGGTCAAGCCGTTCGCGCATGCCTTCGCCAGCAGCATGGCCGAACAGGACCCGCTGCGTTTCGTCGCCAGCGCCAGCAAGCGCCTGCGCAAGGACCGCATCTTCGTCGACTACCTGCGCAACAGCCGCGGCGCGACCAGCATCGCCTCGTTCTCGCTGCGTGCCCGCCCCGGCGCCCCGGTCGCGATGCCGCTGCGCTGGGAGGAACTGGGCCGGGTCAAGGCCGGCAACGCGTTCGACATCCACAACGCGCTGCGCCGGCTCACGCGGCTCAAGGCGCATCCCTGGGACGGCATCGACGCGGTGCGGCAGGACCTGTCGCACTTCGGGTAGGCGCCGGGCCGGCGCACAGCGCCAGCGACGCACGGCGCGGTTGACGCCCCCGTGACGGCGGCCGTGCAAGCTTGCCCGTTCATCCGCGGAGTACGCCCATGGCACGTCCCATCTGGACCGGTTCGATCTCCTTCGGCCTGCTCAACATCCCGGTGTCGCTGATGCCCGGCGAGCGGCGCACCGACCTCAGCTTCCGCATGCTCGATGCGCGCGACAAGTCGCCGATCCGCTTCGAGCGCGTCAATGCCGAGACCGGCGAGGAAGTGCCGTGGAAGGACATCGTCAAGGCGTTCGAATACGACAAGGGCAGTTACGTCGTCATCGACAAGGCGGACATCGCCTCGGCCGCGCCGGAGACCCACGAGTCGGTCGACATCGAGGCCTTCGTCGCCGCCGACAGCATCAGCGAGCGCTTCTACGAGAAGCCCTACGTGCTGGTGCCCGGCAAGAAGGCCGACAAGGGCTACGTGCTGCTGCGCGAGACGCTGAAATCGACCGGACGCATCGGCATCGGCCGCGTCGTCGTGCGCACCCGCGAGTACCTGTGCGCGGTGATGCCCGAGGGCGATGCGCTGATCCTCGACCTGCTGCGCTATCCGCAGGAACTGGTCGACCCCGGCGACTACGCGCTGCCGGCGGGGAGCGCGTCGAAGTACAAGATCAGCGCGCGGGAAGTGGACATGGCCAAGAAGCTGATCGAATCGATGGCCACCGAGTGGACGCCGGAGGACTACCACGACGAATTCCGCAAGCGGCTGACCGACCTGATCGGCAAGCGCCTGCGCGCGAAGGGGACGAAAACCAGGATCGACGACGAGCCTCCGCATCGCGAGGACGCGGCGACCAACGTCGTCGATTTCATGTCGCTGCTGCAGAAGAGCCTCGACAGCAACCGCCGCACGCCGGCCAAGCAGGCCGCGGCGAAGACGACGAAGAAGCCCGCCAAGGCCAGCAAGGGCGCGAAGAAGGCCGCGGGCAAGGCCGCGAAGAAAGCCGCGAAACCTGCGCGAAAGCGCGCGTGAAGGTCCGGCGGGTCGGACTCGCATCCCGTAGGTCGGGGCCACGCCCCCGACGCGCGGTCGACCGCCGGCGCCCCGGTCACATCCCGGAGTAGTTCGGCCCGCCGCCGCCCTGCGGTGCGACCCAGACGATGTTCTGGGTCGGGTCCTTGATGTCGCAGGTCTTGCAGTGCACGCAGTTCTGCGCGTTGATCTGCAGCCGCGGGCCGTTGTCGCCCTCGACGAACTCGTACACCGCCGCCGGGCAGTAGCGTGCCTCGGGACCGGCATACAGCGCCAGGTTCACGTCGACCGGCACCGACGGATCCTTCAGCGTCAGGTGCGGCGGCTGGTTCTCGTCGTGGTTGGTGCTGCTCAGGTAGACCGAGCTCAGGCGGTCGAAGGTCAGCGTGCCGTCGGGCTTGGGATAGACGATGCGGTCGAAGCCGGCGGCCGGTTCCAGGCAGGCGTGGTCGGGCCTATCGCGGTGGATCGTCCACGGCGGCGTGCGGATGCCGAGCTTCGGCAGCAGCCACTGCTCGATGCCGGTCATCAGCGTCGCGGTGGTGCGGCCCTTCTTGAACCACTGCTTGAAGTTCTTCGACCGCTGCAGCTCGGCGTGCAGCCAGCTGGCCTCGAACGCCGCCGGATATGCGGCCAGCTCGTCGCCGCCGCGGCCCTCGGCCAGCGCCGCGAACGCGGCCTCCGCGGCCAGCATGCCGGTCTTGAGCGCGGCGTGGCTGCCCTTGATGCGGCTGGCATTGAGGGTGCCGGCCTCGCAGCCGACCAGCGCGCCGCCGGGGAACACCAGCTTCGGGATCGACAGCACGCCGCCGGCAGTGATCGAGCGCGCGCCGTAGCCGATGCGCTTGCCGCCTTCCAGGTACTTGCGGATCGACGGATGGGTCTTGAAGCGCTGGAATTCCTCGAACGGGCTCAGCCACGGGTTCCGGTAATCCAGCCCGACCACCAGCCCGATCGCGACCTTGCCGTCCTCGGCGTGGTACAGGAACGAGCCGCCGTAGGTGTCGTCGTCGAGCGGCCAGCCGGCGGTGTGCACCACCAGGCCCGGCTCGTGCACCGCCGGGTCGACCTGCCACAGCTCCTTGATGCCGATGCCGTAGCTCTGCGGGTCGCGGCCCTCGTCCAGGCGGAACTTGGCGATCAGCTGGCGGCCCAGCTGCCCGCGCGAGCCCTCGGCGAAGATCGTGTACTTCGCGTGCAGCTCCATGCCCAGTTGGAACTCGGACGTCGGCTGGCCGTCCTTGCCGATGCCCATGTTGCCGGTGGCCACGCCGCGCACCGCGCCGTCGTCGGTGTACAGCACCTCGGCCGCGGCGAAGCCAGGGAAGATCTCCACGCCCAGCGCCTCGGCCTGTGCGCTGAGCCAGCGCGTCACCGCGCCCAGGCTGATGATGTAGTTGCCGTGGTTCTTGAAGCAGTCGGGCAGCAGGAAGTCCGGCGTCGATTTCGCGCCCGCCTCGTCCAGGAACAGGAACGCATCGCGGGTGACCGGCTGCTTCAGCGGGGCGCCCAGCGCCTGCCAGTCGGGAAACAGTTCGGTCAGCGCACGCGGGTCCATGATCGCGCCCGACAGGATGTGCGCGCCCGGTTCCGAGCCCTTTTCCAGCACGCACACCGAGACCTCGCTGCCGGCCTCGCTGGCCAGCTGCTTGAGCCGGATCGCCGTCGCCAGGCCGCCGGGGCCGGCCCCGACCACGACGACGTCGTACTCCATCGATTCGCGCGGGCCGTGGGTGTCGAGCAGTTCCTGGGGTGTGGTCATCGGTTGCCTTGGGCGGTTGCCTTGGGTGGAGGGACGCCGTCGCGCCTGGCGGCGGTGCCGGGAGCATGGCAGGCCGCGTGCGAGGCGAACGTCGAGGCCACTCCCCGGCGCGGGCCGGACCGGTGGCAGGCGCGACCGGTCCGGCCAGTTTAATGAACCGCGGGCAGGGACACACCCTGCGATACCCGGCGCGGCGCGTACGCCGCTGCCCGGAAGGCCCGCCGCTGCGCGCGGCGGCAGGAACCAGCCCAAGGGTCGATGCCGTCCGGCGCATGCCGCGCCGCCGGCGACGGTGACGCGGGCGCTGCCGCCCGCGTCCGCGCGTGCCGTCAGTAGCGCGCCTGCACCGAGACCCCGGAGAACGCGTCCGCGCTGCCGATGCGCAGGTACCAGGTGCCTGCGGCGGGTGCGGCGATGCGGATGCTTTCGTTGTTGCCCGGGCGGTCGGAGGCGGCATCGTGCACGTCCGCGGTCGGCGGCGCGCCATGGCGCACGTGCAGCGCCACGTTGCCGCGTCCGCCGTAGCTCAGCACCTGCAGCGCGGCGGCGCCGGCCGGCACCTCGATCGCGAACAGCCGCGAACTGCCGGCCTCGCCGGCAAGGCCGCCGACCGGCTCGCGGTTCTCCAGCATCACGGCATCCTCGCCGACCACGAACGCGTGCACGCCGGTGGTGCCGCCGAGCGCCAGCAGCCGGTCGTCGAGCAGCATCAGCCGCTCCGGCTCATAACCGCCGAGCGGAACGGCCGGCCCGCCGGCTACCGGCGCGGTCGGGTCGGACAGGTCGATCGGATACAGGCCGGTGATGCTGGCGAACCAGGCGCGGTCGCCGCGCTGGACGATCCGCTTCTCGCCGGTCGTCTCGTCGATCGCATGGCGGGCGACGACGGCCGGCTGTGCGGGGTCGGCGATGTCGACCACCTGCAGGCCGCCGCGGCAGGCCAGGTGCAGCAGCGAGACCTCGGCATCGATGGCGAAATCGTGCGCGGAGTGGCAGTCGTCGCCGACCCGCGCGACCTGCACCGGCGCGAGCGGATCGCTGATGTCGAGGATCCGCAGCCCGCCGGTGCCGCCGGCGTCGCTGGCCAGCCGGGCCTCGGCCAGGTACAGGTGGTCGCCCTCGACCTGCAGCTGCTTGACCTGCGCGGGCAGCACGAACTGCTGCAGCAGGCGCGGCGCGCTCGGGTCGGCGATGTCGAACACCGCCAGATCGCGGCTGTTGGTCGAGCGCGTGACATAGGCCAGGTTGCCGTGCAGGGCGATGGTCGCGGCGCGCGGGAATTCTGCGCGGCCGAGCTCGACCGGCGCTTCCGGATCGCTGATGTCGACCGTGAACAGCCCGTATCCCCAAGCCGCCAGGTAGGCGATGTCGCCACGGACCGCCATCTGCTGGAAGCTGCGTTCGGCAAGCTGTTCGGGAAGCTCGGCATCGAAACGCCCGACCTGCTCCAGGGTGTCGGGATCGTTGATGCTCAGGCCGTAGTCGGGCTGCAGCAGCACCAGGTGGTCGCCGTGCCGGGCGACGTCGCGGGCGGCGCTGCCGCCGGGCAGCCACGCGGTCGAGCGCAGCGTCGGTGTCGCCGGCTCGCGCATGTCGATGGCCTGCAGCCGGTCGAGTTCCGACGGCAGGAACAGGGTGTCGTCGTGCGCCAGCCAGCGGCGCGTGCCCAGGGTCGGGATGTCGACGTTGCCGAGCGCGGTCGGGGCATCGGGATCGGCGATGTCCCAGACATCCAGGCCGGGCCCGGCGCCGAACGTGTGGAGATGGTCGCCGAAGCGCACGCCGATGAAGGCCGGCGGACTGGCGACATCGCCACGCGGCACCAGCACTGCCGGGTCCTCGAGGTCGAACAGCGTCAGGCGGCTGCCATAGCCGAACACGCGCGCGCCCTCGGAGACCAGGTTCTGGTAGGTGGCGCCATTGAACTGGTGGTTGGCGACCAGCCGCGGCGCGTCGGGGTTGCTGACGTCGAACACGTGCAGCACGGTCATTCCCAGCAGCGTGCGGCCGGTGGCGTGCAGGGTGTCGCCGACCGCGGTGATCCGCCGGTACTCGGCCGGCAGCGTGGTCTGCGAGGTGCGCCGCAGCTCCGGCCGCGCCGGATCGTCCAGGTCGGCGACGAAGATGCCCAGGTAGCGGTCGAACACGAACAGGCGGCCGTTGCCGATCGCCACCCCGGCCGCCTGCCTGCGCGGCTCGCCGCTGTAGTCGCGGATGTCGGCCACCAGCGCCGGCGCGGCCGGGTCGGCGAGCGAGTACACCGCCAGCCCGCCGTCGGCGATCGCGTTGCGGTAGCTGGCGTAGAGATAGTCGCCATGCCGGACCACGCCGTTGATGATGCCGTCGACCGGATCGGTGGTGGAGGCCAGGCGCGGCGCCGCCGCGTCGCCGTGGTCCCAGGTCGACAGCACGCGCCCGGTGGGCACGTGGACCAGCGCGCCATCGGCGACCGGGTCGGCCTGCAGCGCGCCGCCGCGCACCAGCTCCAGTTCCGGAGGCGAGGCGGCGATCGCCAGAGGCGACGCGAGGAGGGCGACGGACAGCAGGAAACGGGGCAGGCGGCGAGCGGGCATGTGGGCATCCTGTCGGAGGGAAGGGCGGGAAGCGCCGCGGCCGACGGGGCAGGGACCGGCCGGACGGCTGCAACGCGCCGACGCTAGGGCCCCCACCCCCGATGGGCATTCCAATCGCTTGACGATCCGGTGACGGATGCATGACCTGCGCCAAACCGTGCGGGACGCAACGGCCGTTGCGTGACCGGGGCCACGCGCGGACCGTCGGACCGGTCGGCTGCATTCGAAGGCGCTTCGCCTCCATGGAGGAGGGGCGGCAATGTGCCGGCCGCTGCCGCCGGGCCCGGTCCTGCAGGGTGTGGTGGCAGTGCGGCGCGTTCCTGCAGATCCTCATGCAGGATCCGCCGGATCTCCAGGATGGATTCGGCCGTGCCCTGGATGCTGTGATCGCCAATGACGACCTTCTCCGATATCGCCCCGGGCAGATGCGCGCTGCGGTAGGGAACCAGGCCGTCGTCCGAATCCTGCAGCGCGATCGTGGCATCGCGTTGCGCGACGATGGAATGGTAGGCCATGCCCGGCGCAAGGGGCAGGTCGGCCGCAGTCTGGACGAAGGGGTCGTCTTCACGCAGGTTGTCGATGCTGTTGGGCAACAGCGACAGTCGCTCCCGCACCTGCTCGCGCGATGCGCCCTGCAGGAGGTCGTCAAAGCTTTCCAGTACGGTCAGCGGCATGCGGACCAGGCGCGCGATCATGCGGGCCGGGCGACGGCCGGCCACCACCGTCCCCCGATGCGGGGCGGCGATGAAGATCGCACGGCTTACGCCATCGAACGGACCGAAGCGCAGCGCCGGGTCGAGTCGTGGGCGCAGCCGTTCGAGCCGTTGCGGATCCAGTCCGCTTTCGGTCGCGGCCCATGCCCAGAGCTGGTCGTCGGCGGAGGACACCATCAGGCGGGCGATCACGCCGCCCATGCTGTGCCCGATGACCACCATGTCACGCGAGGCCACCGCCTGCCGGTCCGGGTCGAAGTGTTGCAGCGCCTCGCCGACAAGCGTGCGGATCCGGGCATGGTTGAGCGCGATCGGCAGGTTGGTCGGGTAATAGGCCAGCCAGATCTGGAAGTGCTCCCGCAGGGTCTCGTCTCCCTGCAGTTCGTTGGCCACGTCGACCCAGGCCTCGGGGCTGGAGGCCAGGCCGTGCACGAGCAGGATCACCCTTCGTTCCGGGTCCCAGGGCTGCAGCATGTACAGGTGCGGGCGGTCGATGCCGTTTTCGCGCCCGAACAGGGTCCGCAACGACTGCCGGCTGAAGCCGGACCGGGCCAGCCACAGGCCGTAACCGGCGGTGTAGTTGGCGGCCAGCGGGACCGCCCGGGCGCGCAGGGTGACGCTGCTTTCGACATAGGGGTCGTGCACGCTGACCGTGACCTGGCGTGTTGCCAGCACCGCCTCGAGGTCGTCGCCGGCGAACTGGAACAGCACGGTCAGTCCCGGCGACGGCATTTCCGTCCACGCCGGTTTCGCGGCTTCGCGGGAACGGGGCTTCCGGGCGGTGTCCGGCGTGGTGGAGGCGACATCCCCGGGCGTCCCGGTGGCTGCCTCGTTCCCGGTCACCGCCACCAGCTCGGCACCGAAGCCATCGCGGCGCCAGACGCTGCGTACGCCCGCGAACGACAGCGACGACGCGGGCAACAGGTCATCCGGCAGCACCCGACCTTCGGGCAGCCGTACATTTCCCAGATCCAGCGCCATGGTCCAGCCTGCATGGGCGACGGTCAATGCGTCATCGCCAAGGTGGATGTGGC
The DNA here is from genome assembly GCF_021191695.1 of Proluteimonas luteida. Lineage (GTDB taxonomy): Bacteria > Pseudomonadota > Gammaproteobacteria > Xanthomonadales > Xanthomonadaceae > Luteimonas > Luteimonas luteida. The sequence goes on along the minus strand of NZ_JAIWPT010000019.1, from coordinate 28,449 downwards.
CGGACGCGTCCCGCTGGCCAGTGGCGCCCAGGATGCCGAACAGCATCGTGCTTGCCTGTTCCACGGCGTGGTTGTACCAGTCGCGCGCCTGCGTCTGGCGATCCTCGAACGCGCGCTCGCCGGGTTGGCGACTGGTGAAGAACAGGTAGGCATAGGCATGGCGTGCGGCTTCCATCCAGGCCTGCATGCGCGCTTCGTCGCCGGCATCGGACTGATGCGCGTGTGCCATCGCCCGCTGTAACCACAGTTCCGAAAGCGCCGACAGCCGGCGCTCGTCCGACAGCCCCGCCTGGGTGGAAAGCGCGTCGATGCAGGCCGGCGACGGCTGGGCGCATGTCGCCTCCAGTCCGGACGTGCGCAGGGCCTGGGTCGTGGCCGCGCTCAGCTGGCCGGAGGTCAGGATGTCGCCGCGCTGCATGGCGATGTACTCGCCCGCGCTCACCGGCCTGAGCTCGACCGCGGGCTTGAATTCCCGCAGGATCGCGCAACCGCCGAGCGTCGAGGCCAGCACGAGCGCCGTGAGCAGGCGCGGAAGGATCGGCCGGGATATGCGGATCGGCATCATCGTGCTCCCGGATCGGCGCCCGGAATTCCTTGCCGGATCGCGTGCGGAAAGTCCCCGGGGGTACCCGTGTGGGCACGGGCGCGCTCGCCGATGCGGCCACGTGCCTGCAGCTCGGCATAGTCGTAGCCGGGCACCAGCCCGCCGTGGTCGTGCGCGTATTCGGCGAAATGGCCCGACAACAGCAGGCGGTAGTCGATCGGTAGCGACGGTGCCAACCGCCGGGCCAGGTCGAAGACGATGGTCGTGCAGTTGCTGCTCAGCGTGTTGTAGAAGCGTGGCTGGCGGCGGATGCCTTCGGCCTCCTCCAGATAACCGAGGAACAGCGTGCGCAACGCCGCCGGATCGAGGTCCAGCCGGTAGAGGTAGACGTCCTCGCCGCGGGCATTGCTGCGCACGCGCACGATATCGCTCTCGTCGGCGGCGATGATCACTGCTTCGAATTTCCGGAAGAAGCCGCCAAGTGCCGAGAACGACTCGGGACGTTCCTTGCGTATCTCGAGCGAGAACACCAGCTTCCGGCCATCGTCGAAGCCGAACGAGACCAGGGTGTGGGCCACGTGCGGTCCCATCCAGTACGACAGGATCAGGTCGGCTTCGACCAGCCGGTCGAGCTCGTACCGGCGGGTTTCCCAGCGCGGTGCGTAGTCGGAGTCGCTGCGCCAGTCGAAATTGCGGACGTTGCGCAACGTGACCATGTTGCCGCGCACGTCCGCTTCCAGCAGACGGGCCACGTCGTCGGCCCATTCCCGGTCGTGCGAGGGGGCGATCGTCCACCACCAGGCAAGCAATCCGGTCAGCGCGAGGCAGGCAACGACATACAGGCGCCTGCGCCGGCGACCGCGCTGCCATGGCGCGGCGAGCGCGCCGGCGGCGAGCAGGCTCCAGCCCAGCAGCAGGGGCCAGCGCCACGGCGACGGCGCCTGGTACCACAATGCCAGCGTCCCCCACAGGGCCAGGGCAAGGACCAGGAGGGTGCCCGCCAGTGTGACGGCCGACCCAGGCGTACGCGACCTGTTGCGATGTGCTGCTGTTCCGGGATTCACCGTGTGCCCTTCCTTGACGGGTCTGGGTCCAGTTGCGCCGACAGGCGCGCCATGCGCTGCTGCGTACCGCGCGGCTCGAAGCGTTTGTCCGCAGGCAGCGCCGGGCAGTTGCGGCGTTCGTGCAGGAACAACCAACAGGGCGGCATTGCGCGGCGTTTGCGCCGCAATCCGGGCTGCCGGCTTTCCGGCGGGTGCTCGGGCCGGATCACCTCGACCGCGATGCCGGCAACCGCCGGATGCCCAGGCACCGGCCGCTCGTGCCCACCGGCAAGAGGCTGTGGGTCCGCCAGCCGCAGGACACGCCGCCCGATCACCGTGCCCACGCCATCCCGCCGCGAATCACCGGGACGCGATGCGCAGCATGACATTGAGCAGCCATTGCCGCTGCGCCCAGGGCGCGCGCAGCAGCGCGGTCGCCGCGAGGCGCCGCTGCACCATGACCGGGCGCTTCTTCGAGAACGTCACGAAGCCGTCGAAGCCATGGTACTGGCCCATGCCGCTCGGCCCCACGCCACCGAAGGGTAGGTTGTGCTGCGCGAGGTGATAGAGGCAGTCGTTGAGGGTGACGCCGCCGGAGCGGGTGCGCGCGAGCACCTCGTCCTGACGGCCGCGGTGGTCGTCGAAGTAATACAGCGCCAACGGCCGCGGACGGTCGTTGACGTAGGCGATCGCCTCATCCAGCGTGCGGTAGCTGACCACCGGCAGCAGTGGGCCGAAGATCTCCTCCTGCATGACCTGCATCGCGTCGGTCGTCCCGAACAGCAGCGTCGGCGGCACGATCCGCCCTTGTGCGGAGGAGACGCCTTCTTCGCCCGGGCCGATGTCCACCACCCGCGCGCCCTGTGCGCGGGCATCGTCCACCAGGGCGAGCAGGCGTGCGTGGTGGGCATCGTTGACGATGTGGGTGTAGTCGGCATTGCCGGCCAGACCCGGGTACATGGCCGCGACGATGCGTCGCGCCAGCGCCTCGAACTCGGCCTCGCGGCCGGCCGGCAGCAGCACGTAGTCCGGTGCCACGCAGGTCTGTCCGGCGTTCATCAGCTTGGCCGTCAGGATCCGCGCCAACGCGCGCTCGAGGTCGAAGCTGTCGTGGATGATCGCCGGCGACTTGCCGCCCAGCTCCAGCGTGACCGGGGTCAGGTTGCGCGCGGCCGCCTGCATGACCAGGTGGCCGACGCGGGTGGAGCCGGTGAAGAAGAGATGATCCAGGCGCAGGTCGGAGAAGGCGGCGGCCACGTCCGCCCCGCCGTTGACGCAGGCCACCTGCTCCGGTGCGAAGGCGTCATCGACGATGCGCGCGATCACCGTGGCCGTGCGCGGCGCGAGCTCGGACGGCTTGATCATGACGTGGTTACCGGCGGCGATGGCGTCGATGGCCGGTCCCAGGGTGAGCAGGATCGGGTAGTTCCAGGCGCCGATGATGCCGGCCACGCCCAGCGGCTGGTACTCGTAGAACGCCTTGGCCGGCAGCAGGAACCACGGGCTGCGCACCCGCCGCCGGCGCATCCATCCGCGCAGGTGGCGGCGGGCGTGGCGGATCTGGTCGTGCAGCGGGAACAACTCCAGCAGCAGGGTCTCCGCATGCGCGCGGCCGCCGAAATCCGCATCGACTGCCTGCAGCAGTGCCTCCTGGTGGGTGCGCAACGCGCGCGCCAGGCCGAGCAAGGCCCGCTGGCGCTGGCGGCGGTCGGGCGCGCCGCGGGCGAAGGCCGCGCGCATGGTGTCGAGCTGCGCCTGCAGCGAAGTGGTGGGAGTGTTCATTGCCGGCCCTTGAAGTCGTCCATCGAGTGGTACACGCCCAGCCAGTCGCCGCCGACCTTGTCGAACCAGCGCGCCGGCAGGATTCCGCGCAGCAGCGGCACCAGGTTCAACATCCCCGGCAGGCGAAGCAGAATGCGGTTGGACTTCACTGCGGCGACGATCCGGTTGGCCACGAAGTCCGGCTTGAGGATCGGGATCACCGGCGAGCGCACGCCGGCGAACATGCCGGTGTCGATGTAGTACGGGGTGACGGTGGTGATGCCCACGCCCGTCTTGCCTTGCTCCATCTCGATGCGCAGCGAGTCCGACCAGCCGATCACCGCCCACTTGCTGGCGCAGTAGACCGACATCTTCGGGTTGCAGACCAGCCCGGCGGCAGAGGCGATGTTGACGATGTGGCCGCTGCGGCGTGCCAGCATGCCCGGCAGCAACTCGCGCGCCACGTACATCGGCGCCAGCGTGTTCACGTCGATGGTGCGTGCGATGTCGTCGAAGCTGTGCTCGGCGAACACCTTGCCGGTGACGATGCCGGCGTTGTTGATCAGGATGTCGACGGCGATGGCAGCGGCTTCCATCTCCTGCGCGGCTGCACGGATGCGCTCGGGATCGGCCAGGTCCACCACGAAGCCGGAGACGTCGTGGCCCCGTGCGCGCAGTTCGGCCACCACCCGCGCCAGCGCCTGCTGCTGCACGTCCCAGATCACCAGCCGTGCCGCGCCTTCCTCCAGGAACCGGCGTCCCATCAGCTGCCCGATGCCCGATGCCCCGCCGGTGACGAGCACCGTCTTTCCATGAATCCAACTCATGTGGCCTCCGCTTGTCGTCTGGACGGTTGGACCCGTCCGACCGCGCCCCTGGCGCAAAAGGTGAATAAATGCTCTACTTTTGCGGAGACTACCGTCGACCCGGGCGGCTGTCAATCCGGACGCGGGCCGCCGGTCGGCGCCGGTGCGATAATCGGACGCCTTGTGCGCCGCCCGACCGCCGCTTTCCGCCAGGAGGCCAATCCAGTTGTCATCTTCTTCCGTCAAGCAGGACAAGCCGCCGCGGGCGAAGTCCGGCGTCCCCGCTTCTCCCGCCCCATCCCCGGTCGCAGGGGTACGGCGTACGCCCGTGCAGGAGCGGGGCCGCCGCCGCGTGCAGCAACTGCTTGCCGCCGCCGCGGAGGTGATCGCGGAGGTCGGCGTGGACAACGCGACCACCAACGCGGTGGCCGCGCGTGCCAATACATCGGTGGGCGTGCTGTACAAGTTCTTTCCCAACAAGCAGGCGCTGGTCGAGGCGCTTGCCGAGCGCTACGTCGGGTCGATCGACGAAGTCCTGCTCCGCCAGGAACAGGAAGGCATCTCCAGCTGGCCGCTGCCTGAGGCCATCGACTGGGTGGTGCGCGCGATCGTGCTCATCCACGAACAGAATCCGGCGTTCCAGCATGTGTACCGCGCAGTTCGTGGATCGAGCCAGGGCGGAAGCGTGGCGCTGCTGGACCAGCCCAAGCGCGTGATCGACCGCCTGCTGGCGCAGCGCACGCCGACTGCACCGGCCCATCTGCGCGAACTGCACGCGACCACGGCGGTGGAGGCCGCACATGCGCTGGTGGTCTGCGCAGTTTCACTGCCGGCGCGCGAGCGGGCCAGGCTGACGGAGCAGACGGTGCTGTTGCTCACGCGCTACCTCGAGCCGGAATACGCGCCCGTCTCCCCAACCTCCACCTGACGCTGCCGTCGGAGGGTTCAGGCCGCTGCCAGCCGGATGGACGAGGGCGCCACCGGACGTACATCAACGCTCGGCGAAGAAGGCCTGCAGGAAGGCGAGGTAGATTTCCCGTATCTCGGGAGAGCGGCTGTCCCTGGGCTGGATGCTGAAGCCGTTCCACAGGGCGATGAAGCCGGTCGCCATCTGTTCGGGCGAGATCGAAAGCGGAGCGGGGGAGCGCGAGTACAGAAGCTCGAGTCCGCGGACGAAGCTGTCCATGTAGGCTTTCCTGCGCTCCAGATAAGCCTTGCCGAAGACGGGATCGTGGCCGGCGTGCATGTGCAGTTCCAGCATCAGCCTGGAGTTGTCCCTGTCTTCGTGGAGGCTTGCCAGCCACTGCGCCAGCTGGACCAGCGCCTGGTCGAGCGGCTGCGCCGCCAGCGCGTGCATCGTGTCCGCGAACGCGCCGGTGAGCGCCTCGAGCTGGTCCTCCATGAGCGCCACCAGCATGTCGTCCTTGGATTCGAAGTTCGAGTAGAAGGCGCCCAGGCTGAATCCGGCAGCCTCGGAGATGCTGCGGATGGTGGCGGAGGCGATGCCGGTGGCGGCGATCTGGCGGCGCGCGGACTCCAGCAGACGGTGACGGGTCTGCTGGCGGCTCTGCTCACGGGTCAGGCGGGTGCTGGGGGCGGGCGGCATCGGGAGCGGAAGGGGAAAGGGGGCAATGCAGGTGATCGGCACGGGTATCGCGCGATATCCAAGTGTCGAACGATACATGCATGCACGTATCGCCCGGTCCCGGTCCCGGCCCTGGCGCGGCAGCCATCGTCGAAGCCGGTGGCCTTGCCGGGCCCTTTGCGCTCCGGTCACGGGCGAAAGCGGGGATGGATTTCGCCTCCCCACGAAAGGCTGCTAGGATATCGATTGATATCCCGATATTGTCCGTTATGGGAAATGCCGTGTCCACGGCAGGCCCGAAACCGGAAACCCCTGCATGAGCGCCATTCCCGATATCCCCCGTCCCTGGCTGGCGAGTTACCCGGCCGGTGTCCCCCACGAAATCGATGCCGACGCCGCCGGCTCGATCGTCGATCTGTTCGAGAGCAGCTGCGCGCGCTTCGCCGAGCGCCCGGCTTATGCCAACTTCGGAAGGACGCTGCGCTATACGCAACTGGAGCGGCTCAGTCGCGATTTCGCCGCGTTCCTGCTGAACGGCCTGGAGCTCAAGGCGCGCGATCGCGTCGCGCTGATGATGCCCAACTGCCTGCAGTACCCGGTGGCGCTGTTCGGCGCGCTGCGCGCCGGCCTGACCGTGGTCAATGTCAACCCGCTCTACACCGCGCGCGAACTGCATCACCAGCTGGTCGACTCCGGCGCGTCGGTGCTGGTGATGATCGACAACTGCGGCGCAGTCGCGCAGCGGGCGCTGGAGGGCACGCAGATACGGCACGTGGTGGCGACCGGCATCGGCGATCTGCTGTCCCAGCCGCGGCGCACCGTATTCAATTTCGCCGCGCGCCACGTGCGCAAGCTGGTGCCCGACTACGACATCAGGAACGCGATCCGCTTCGACACCGTCCTGGCGCGGGGGCGTTCGATGGAACTGCCGCACATCACGATTGCCCCCGACAGTCCGGCCTTCCTGCAGTACACGGGCGGGACCACCGGCGTGGCGATGGGCGCGGTGCTCAGCCACCGCAACATGATGGCGAACATGCTCCAGGTCCACGCGTGGGTGGCGGAGGCCGGCCTGGAGGAAGGCAGGGAAATCGCCGTGGCCGCGCTGCCGCTGTACCACGTGTACGCGCTGATGACGCACACGCTGATGGTGATGCGGATCGGCGGACTGAACCACCTGATCACCGACCCGCGCGACATGCGCGGATTCGTACGCCAGATCCGCCGGTTGCGCTTCAGCATCATCCTCGGGGTCAATACCCTGTTCAACGGACTGCTGGACACGCCCGGCTTCGAACGCGTGGATTTTTCCCGCCTCAAGTTCTGTTTCGGCGGTGGCGCCGCCGTACAGCGCAGCGTGGACGAACGCTGGCGTGCGGCCACCGGGTTTCCGATCGTCGAAGGCTACGGATTGACCGAGGCCTCGCCCGTGGTCTGCGTGAACCCGCTGTCGGCCCGGGAGTTCTCCGGGACGATCGGACTGCCGCTGCCATCCACCGATGTCTGCATCCAGGACGAGGGTGGCCGCATCCTGGACATCGGTCGGATCGGCGAGCTGTGCGTCAGGGGGCCCCAGGTCATGAAGGGCTACTGGAACCGCCCCGACACCACGGCCGAAGCGATCGACGGTGGCGGCTGGCTGCACACGGGCGACATGGCGAGCATGGATGCACGGGGCTTCGTGCGTATCGTCGACCGCAAGAAGGATCTGATCATCGTCTCCGGCTTCAACGTCTACCCGAACGAGGTCGAGGACGCGCTGGCCGCCATGCCGGGGATCAAGGAGGTTGCGGTTGTCGGCGTGGCGGATCCGCGTTCCGGCGAACGGGTCAAGGCGTTCGTCGTCAGGAGCGACCCGCGCCTGGAGGCGGCAGACGTGAAGGCCTTTGCAAGGGAATCCCTGACCGGCTACAAGCGGCCTGCCGAGATCGAATTCCGCGACAGCCTGCCCAAGAGCAACGTCGGCAAGATACTGCGCCGCGAACTGCGGCGATGAATGCCGCCGGAGTCTTCCGGGGCCTGTCATCCATTGCCGGGTAGCGCGGCGTCATTGCTCTGACGTGGACGCACGTCCACTTCCGCGCGCTTCCTTGCAGCAAACACACACTGGCGCGGCGCGGACCATCCGGCAATGGATGACAGGCCCTAGACCGTAATTCCTCCATCCACGCTGAGAACCGTGCCCGTGGTGAACCCCGCGCTCGGCGAACACAAGTACAGGACCGCGCCGGCGATCTCTTCAGGGTGGCCGGTGCGCTTCATCGGTTGCAGTCCATTGAGGAAGTCCCGGCCGCTTTCTTCCGCCCGCATCTCCTCGTTCATGGGCGTGTCGATCACGCCTGGACACACCACGTTGACCCGCACTCCTTGCGTGGCGAACTCCACCGCCGCCGATCTGGACAGCCCGATCACCGCAGATTTGCTCGCGTTGTAGACCGCCGTGCCTGGAAAAGGCCGGATACCCAGGAACGAGGCGGTATTGACGATGCCGCCACCGCCGCTTTCCATGATCGCCGGAATTTCGTGCTTCATGCAAAGCGCGGTGCCGCGCACATTGACGGCCAGGATGCGGTCGATCGCCTCGGCCGTTATTTCGGTAATGGGCGCGGGCGGGGAAAAAACACCTGCATTGTTGAAAGCGAAGTTCAAGCCGCCAAACACTTCGACTGTCCGCGCGACCATGGACGCGATCTCGTCTTCGACCGAAACATCGGCCCGTAAGAAGAGTCCCCTGCCGCCTGCCTGCTCGATGCGCGCGACGGATTCCGCGCCCTCGTCTTCCCGCCGTCCGGCCACGACGACGCTGGCCCCTTCCTGGGCAAAGGCAAGGGCGGTGGCCCGGCCAATGCCGGAGGTGCCGCCGGTGACGAGAACGACTTTGTCGGCAAATGTTTTCATGGCGCTAGATCCTCTTTCGTTCGTCGATATTGCGGCGCTTGGCATAGGCCGCGCGTGCCGCGTCCATGCGCGGAGAGTTCTCGATGACCCACTCGGCGAGCGCCCGCACCGGGACAAGAAGCTCGAACCCGAGTTCGGTCAACGCATATTCGACCTGGGGTGGTTTCACCGGGGTCACCGTGCGGGAAACAAAGCCGTTTTCCTCCAGGTCGCGCAAGGTCGAGGCCAGCATCTTCTGGCTGATCTCGCCGACCTCTCGGCGCAGTGCATTGAAGCGGCGGGGACCGCTGCCGAGAACGTGCACCACGAGCATCGTCCACTTGTCGCTGATCCTCGCGATCATGCCGCTGATGTGCCCGCACTGGGTGCTATCTCCGCGGTGAGTTGGTTTCCTCAAGGTGCCTCCTTGTAGGGTCCGATGACTTGCCCTAGCGTGGTATCCAACAGAAACCAGCATACGGAAGGTTACCGTGAACTCAAAGCCAGGAATTGCCGTCATCATCGGCTCAACCCGTCCGACCCGGTTTGCCGACGTCCCCGCCCAATGGATCCTGAAGCAGGCCCGGGCGCGCGGAGACATGGACGTGGAATTGGTCGACCTTCGCGATCACCCGCTGCCGTTCTTCGACGAGATGGCCTCCAACATGTGGATGCCAAGCCGGAATCCCGAGGCGATCCGCTGGCAGGAAACGGTCGGCCGCTTCGATGGGTACATCTTCGTGGTCGCCGAATACAACCATTCGGTCACCGGCGTGCTCAAGAACGCGCTCGACCAGGCCTACAAGGAATGGAACCGGAAACCGTTCACTGCGATCGGTTACGGCGGCATCGGCGCGGCGCGTGCCGTCGAACATCTACGGCTGATCGGCGTCGAACTGCAGATGGTGTCGACGCATGCCGCGGTCCACATTGGCGGCAGCGACTTCTTCGCCGTACATCCGATGTTCGGGAACAAGCCGATCGAGGACATCGAAGCCAGCCTGTTGCCCTCTGCCAGGACCGCACTCGACGAACTGCTGTGGTGGGCCAGGGCGACGATGGCTGCGAAAGCGCTTGAAGCATGACCCGTCCGGACAGGGTCGTGCATCCTGCGGCGCGCGATGACCTGTGCCTCCAGATTCGGCTTGATGCGTTGGTTTTATTGGTGCTGGAGGGATTGGCTTCGAAAGCTGTTCGGGGTGAAGAGGCTTGCGAGCCATTGGCTCACGTGCCGATGAACGCCCGTGCGCCCGCGCGGGGGGGCATGTCAATCGTGCAGGAAGATGCGCGGCAACAGGCGTTCCCGCTCAGCGCTCCGGATCGATCACCGCGCCCAGTAGGGACAGTTCCTGACGGTTGGCACCCGACGCCTGTGCCTCGCGGGCCCAAGGCCTGAGAGCGCGGCGAACCTCCTCCACGATGTGCGCGGCCTGCCCGGCGTCGAGCCGGAAGAACGCATGCTGCGCGACCAGCACCCGGGTATCCGGCGTAGGGTCGGCGTCGTCCAGGGCGAGGACGTGGACGTCCTTGTCCGGGTTGGGGTTCACGTCGAAGGCCGGCGACAGGACCCACCCGCTCGGCTCCCGCAAAAAGCCGTGGTTGCGCAGATGGTCGTCCCGGTTGCCGACCAGGACGTTGAACACGGCGCGGCGGAACAACTGCTCCAGTCCGTCGGCGATGGTGCCGCCGGCACCCTGCCCTTCGACCGCGGCGACCAGGTCCAGGTAGCTGGCGCCGTTGCTGTCCACGTCCAGCAGGGTCTTGGCCGAGGCATACATCCGCCGGCTGGCGCCAATCCGGTCGAAGCGCTTCACGGCGAAGGTGTGCCCGCGAGAGGAGAGCGGCAGCAGCCGGGCCTCGGGCATCCGGATCCCGGCCGCGATCGCCAGCTTCCAGGCGACGAACTCCCACAGCCCCACGTCGTGGCGATCCTCGGTGGATGGGAATTTGGCCAGCCACAACTCGCCCCGTTCGTCGACGAAGCTGGCCTTGGGCCGGGCCCCACCGAGTGAGCCGCCGGGGACGATCAGTTGCCGGATCTGCGTGTCCACCTGTGCGCCGGCGCCCTGCTCGACCAAGCGTGCGGCCGCTTCCAGCTCGCGAAGCGAGGTCATCGGCGGCGCGCTGGGCAGCAGGGAGGCGACGAACCGGCCAGTGTCCGGGTCGCGCAACCGTAGCGCGCCCATCCGGGTGCCGTCGTCGACGCCGGTCAGGTAATCCCATGCGCGCAGCGTGCGTCGGGGGCGATCCTCCTCGCGGGCTTCGATGGCCTCGCGCCGATCCATCAGCAGGCGGCCCCAGCGATCCGGCGAGCAGTCCTGGAACACGTTCGGGGGCTGCGCGGGATCGGCCGCATGGAACGGGCCTTCGCGCAGCGGGAGCAGGGGGTCGATCTCGAATGCGTCCGGTCGCGCCGGCCAGTCCGCGTCGTATTCGAACCGGAGGATGTCCCCTCGGCGCGAGGCATCGCGGAACAGATGGCCGACCCGCACCGGTTCCGGTACGAGGCTGGCGTCGTCGAGGTGGACTTCGACCATGTTCATCGCGATTCGTCGCCCGAAGCGGGCAAGCGTGCCGTCGCAGTGCGGCGGCGGGGGCGCTTGAGGTCACTGTCCTGAAGTTGCCGGCCCAGTGCGTCCTCGGCGGCGAGCTTGTCGATGTCCTGCGCCAGCCCGAGCACCTGCAGGACACGGATGACCGTGGCCAGGCTGCTGGAAGGGTCGCCGGACTCCAGCTTGCGGAGGGTGGGCAGGGTCACGCCGACCCGCTCGGCCACCATGGCCTGCGTGAGTTTGCGCCGGAGCCGGGCGGCGCGCAGCCGTTCCCCCAGCGCGGACAACTGGCGGACATGGCGGGGATGGGTTGGCGGAGTCAGACGAGGCATGGCAAATATAGTTGCCTAAAAAACACTTTATAGCAAATATATTTTCTAATCCTGGTAGGGCAGCATGACGCTGAAGCACCATCCGACTTGGTCATCTCAATGGGCGTTGATCGACGCGCAGCGGCGATCGACGAGGGGGTGGACGGTCAGCGCTGTGATGCCAGATATGTCAGAAAGCGCTTCAGCCGGGCGCCGGGTTGGTGATTGTGCAAGTGTTGGATCACGAAATCACAAGCGCGGCGGGCGCAGCCCGACATGGTCCAAGGCGTTCGCCCAAGACCGACAGTCAATGAAGGAGGACGGGAGGCACGCCGCTGTCCCGGAGGCTTGTACTCAAGCCGGGGAGGGGCCTTCCCCAGCAGCGTCCCAATTCGTCACAGGGGAGATGGCGCGCCTGGAGGGATTCGAACCCCCGACCAATGGCTTCGGAAGCCACTACTCTATCCGGCTGAGCTACAGGCGCATGGTGCAGATGCCGCGGCGCCACGGCGGGCGTGGGCGGGGCGGTCGCAGATTGTAGCGGAAACCGCAGGGGTGCACAGGGTGGCATCGGGACGGGCGGCAAGCGTCGGCGCAGCAACGCCGGGTGGCCGTTGCGCAACCCCTCGTAGGTCGGCCCCACGCGGCCGACGCGCGGGGTGCCCGGTGCCCAGGGCGTCGGGGGCGTGGCCCCGACCGACGCGGTCCAGAGCCGGATTGCTGCAATGCAGCGGCCCGGCCCTAGAATCGAACTCCCGTCATACGAACGAAGGACAGGATGCGCCCCGCACCCGTCGACACCGACCGCGCATCGCGGGCCAACCCCGGTCCAGCGCCTTGACCTGGCAGGACGTGACCCATTTCGGTGATGCGGTGCTGGTGCTGCCGCTGCTCGCCTGCGCGGCCGCGGTGCTCATGCTGCAGGGGCCTGAGGCGCGGCGCAGGGCGCTGCATTGGGCGCTGCTGGTCCTTGCGACGTTGATTCTGGTCGCGGCCAGCAAGATCGCGTTCTATGGCTGGGGCACCGGCGTCCGTCGCTGGAACCTGACCTGCTTCAGCGGCCATGCCGTGCTCGCATGGCTGACCTGGCCATGCCTGCTGATGCTGACGGTACCCATGCGACATCCCAAGGCGCGCATCCTCGCGTGTGTTGCCGGTGCCGCGATCGCGATGGTGGTCGCCTGGTCGCGGGTCGAACTCGGCGCGCATCCGGTCAGCGAGGTCGTCGCTGGCAGCGTGCTCGGGCTGGCCGCCACCCTCGTCGCCGTCCGCATGCTCCGTCCGCTCGCGCTCGGCCGCGGCGCATTCGTCGTCGGCCTGCCGGTGCTGGTCCTGGCGCTGTGGCTCGGCCAGGCGGGCAGCGTGCGCGTTCCCAGCGAACGCTGGTTCGCGAAGGCGGGCATGTGGCTGTCCGGCAACGAAACCGCGGTCGATCGCGGCGCCTGGCGCCGGCGGAGTCATTGACCTGCGTCGGGGAGACCCGTGGCCGAACGCAGCCTGTCGTCTTAACCGCATCGAGGGGCGCTGTTTGCCGTTGTTGCCGACCTGATCGAGGCAGTTGCCAGCGAATTGGCCGCAGGAGCCTGATTGGAGGTGGGGCGGGTCGAGTCCCGCCCGACAGCCCTGTGCGAATCGACTGGGCCACCCGCGTCAGAACTTCGGGTCGCAGTGCCACCGCCATGCGGTCTCGATGATCTCCGGCAGCGCCGGATAGCGCGGCGTCCAGCCCAGTTCGCTGCGTGCCAGCGCGCTCGAGGCCACCAGTACCGCCGGGTCGCCCGCGCGCCGCGGGGCGATGTCGAACGGGACCTCGCGTCCACCGACCGCCTGCGCCGCGGCGATCACCTCGCGCACCGAGAACCCCCGTCCGTTGCCGAGGTTGAACGCATGCGCGCCGGCATGCGCGTCCATGTACGCCAGCGCCTGCCAGTGCGCCTGCGCCAGGTCGTCGACGTGGATGTAGTCGCGCACGCAGGTGCCGTCCGGGGTCGGCCAGTCGTCGCCGAACACCTTGAGCCGGCTGCCGTCGCCCAGCGCCGCGCGCAGCACGTTCGGGATCAGGTGCGTCTCCGGCGTGTGCGCCTCGCCGATGTCGCCGTCGGCGCTGGCCCCGGCGGCATTGAAATAGCGCAGCGTCACCGAGCGCAGCCCGTAGGCGGCCGCGGCATCGGCGAGGATGCGCTCGACCATCAGCTTGCTGGCGCCGTAGGGATTGATCGGCGCTTTCGGGTGCGATTCGTCGATGCGCTCGGACACCGGCTCGCCGAACACCGCCGCCGTCGACGAGAACACCAGCCGGTCCACGCCGTGGCGCTGCATCGCGCGCAGCAGGTTCAGCGTGCCGACCACGTTGTTCCCGTAGTAGTCGTAGGGCAGTTGCACCGACTCGCCGACCAGCGAGCGCGCGCAGAAATGCATCACCGCATCGAACGGCCCGCGTGCGAACGCCGCGTCCAGCGATGCCGGATCCAGCAGGTCCGCCTCGACCAGCGGCCCGAAGCGCACCGCCTCGCGGTGACCCGTCGACAGATTGTCCAGCACCACCGGCTCGGCGCCGTGCGCGGCCAGCCATTTCGCCATGTGGCTGCCGATGTAGCCGGCGCCGCCACAGACGAGGATGCGAAGGGGGGCTGGGGACATATCGGGGCTTCCTTGGCGTAGCGGGCGGACAGGCAGGCGAGGGTCGATGATATCGCCCCGGGTTCAGGCACGCCGGCACCCGTCCACGCCGGCAATGGCGTAGGTCGGCCCCCACGCGGCCGGCACGCAAGGTGTCCCGGCACCCGTGGCGTCGGCGTCGCCCCGACCGACGGATGCGTGCCGTAGGCCGGCCCACGCGGCAGACGCGCGGGACTCTTGCTCACATGGCGTGAACTCAAGCATGATGCGAATTCATCTACCTGTCTGCGCTTGGGGGGCGCAATCGGGGATACCGCGTGCTCGATCCATGACGCAGTGCAGCAAATTTTCATTGCCCTGCGTCTTCACCTGTGCGAAATTTCCTCACACACGGTGAGAGAGAGCGGCAAGACCGGCCACGAGTGCCGGCAACGGCGGGCCCGCCGGAATGGAATCACACACATCACCGGACAGACCGGAGTCGGCAGCCCTGCGGAGGGGTGCTGCTGTCGTCGCCTGTTCATAATTCAGGAGCCGGGTCATGTTTCTTGCACCCAGTCGGCCCGATGCCGACGCGGACTGGCGTATCGCCAGCAAGTTCAGCGCGTTCTACGCGTCCATCCTGCGTGCATCCGACCTGGTGCTGCTGGCGGGCATGGGGGTGCTGGCCTACTGGCTGCGCTTCGGCAGCCTCGACCTGCCGCTTGACTACCTGCGCAACATCGTCCGTGCCTCGCTGTTCGCCCTGCTGGTGCTCAACGGCTCCACGCTGTACCGCAGCTGGCGCGGCCGCGGCTTGGTGCGCGAGTCCACCAAGCTGCTCGCGCTGTGGGCGCTGGTGTTCACGGTCGCCATCCTCTACACCGTCGCCCTGAGCGCCGGCGACCATTTCTCCCGCGTCTGGTGGGGCAGCTGGTTCGCGCTGACCGTCGCCGGCACCATCGCCACGCGCGTGGTGGTGCGCCGGTTCTCGGACCACCTGCGCGCCCGCGGCATCGACCAGCGCAGCGCGGTCATCGTCGGCGGCGGCCGCGAGGCCAAGCTGCTGGCCACCCGTTTCGCCGAACAGCCGTGGATCGGCATCGAGGTCAAGGGCTGGTTCGCGCCGCCGCATTCGCGCCAGCGCATGCAGGACATCCCGCTGCTGGGCACCGCCGACACCCTGGCCGACTACGTCGACAAGCACCACATCGACCAGATCTGGATCGCCCTGCCGATGAGCGCCGGCGACGAGATCCAGGAACTGCTGCGGCGCCTGCGCCACTCCACCGCCGACATCAAGTTCGTGCCGGACCTGTTCGGCATGCAGCTGCTCAACCACTCGGTGGAGCAGGTCGCGGGCGTGCCCATCATCAACCTGCGCAGCAGCCCCCTGCAGGACGCCGCCAGCGTGCTCAAGGCGGTCGAGGACAAGGTGCTGGGCGGCCTGATCCTGCTGCTGATCGCCCCGGTGATGCTGGCCGTCGCCATCGGCGTGAAGCTGTCCTCGCCCGGCCCGGTGTTCTTCAAGCAGCGCCGCCACGGCCTCAACGGCCGCGTCATCGACGTGCTGAAGTTCCGCAGCATGCGCGTGCATGCCGAGGAAACGGGCACCGTGACCCAGGCCACCAAGGGCGACCCGCGGGTCACCCGGTTCGGCAGCTTCCTGCGCCGCACCAGCCTCGACGAGCTGCCGCAGTTCCTCAACGTGATCAAGGGCGACATGTCCATCGTCGGCCCGCGCCCGCACGCCATCGCCCACAACCACCAGTACATGGAGCAGGTGGCCGACTACATGCAGCGCCACCGGGTCAAGCCCGGCATCACCGGTTGGGCCCAGGTCAACGGCCTGCGCGGCGAGACCGACACCCTGGACAAGATGGCCCGCCGCGTCGAGCACGACCTCTACTACCTGCAGAACTGGTCGCTGGCCTTCGACCTGAAGATCATCGTCATGACGGTGTTCAAGGGCTTCGTCGGCCGCAATGCGTACTGAGTCCGTGGGCGTTCCTGCTTCAGGAAGTACCCTTTCCCGGCCCGTGGCGGACAAGCCCGACCGGGACGCGAACCGGGAGCGGATGGATGGCCCGAACCAGCGACTCTTCGGCGCGGTGCCCGGACACCCTCAACTTCCAATCGAATCCGTGAATCACCTATGAAAATCGCCATTGCCGGCACCGGCTACGTCGGCCTCTCCAACGCCCTGCTGCTTGCCCAGCACCACACCGTGGTCGCGCTGGACATCGACGCCGCCAAGGTCGACATGCTCAACCGCCGGGAGTCGCCGCTCGACGACGTCGAGATCCGCGAATACCTGGCCAAGCCCGAACTCGACTTCACCGCCACAACCGACCCGGCCCAGGCCTATGCCGGTGCCGACTACGTCGTCATCGCCACCCCGACCGACTACGACACGAAGAGCAACTACTTCAACACCAGCTCGGTCGAGAGCGTCATCCGCAGCGTGCTGGGGATCAACCCGGCTGCGGTGATGGTGATCAAGTCGACCGTGCCCGTGGGCTACACCGCCAAGGTGCGCGAGCAGTTCGGCGCCGACAACATCCTGTTCTCGCCCGAATTCCTGCGCGAGGGCCGCGCGCTGTACGACAACCTGCACCCCAGCCGCATCGTCGTCGGCGAGCGCTCGCCCCGCGCGGAGATCTTCGGCAACCTGCTGCGCGAAGGCGCGATCCGCCAAGACGTGCCGATGCTGTTCACCGATTCCACCGAGGCCGAGGCGATCAAGCTCTTCGCCAACACCTACCTGGCCATGCGCGTGGCCTACTTCAACGAGCTCGACAGCTACGCCGCCAGCCACGGCCTGGACACCCGCCAGATCATCGACGGCGTCAGCCTCGACCCGCGCATCGGCAGCCACTACAACAACCCCAGCTTCGGTTACGGCGGCTACTGCCTGCCCAAGGACACCAAGCAGCTGCTGGCCAACTACAGCGAAGTGCCGCAGAACCTGATCCACGCCATCGTCGCCGCCAACCGCACCCGCAAGGACTTCGTCGCCGACGACGTGATCCGCCGCAACCCGAAGGTCGTCGGCATCTACCGCCTGGTCATGAAGGCCGGCTCGGACAATTTCCGCGCCTCGGCCATCCAGGGCGTGATGAAGCGGATCAAGGCCAAGGGCATCGAGGTGATCGTGTACGAGCCGGTGCTGGATGAACCCGAGTTCTTCAGGTCACGCGTGGTGAATGATCTCGTCCAGTTCAAACGCGAAGCCGATGTCGTGATTGCCAACCGCCTGAGTAACGACATTCGGGATATTCCGGAGAAAGTCTATACCCGGGATATTTTCGAGTCCGATTGAGTTAATTCCAAGGTAGATAGACGATGCGTCCCCAAGTGAAATTCGGCGACTTCACGGTTGATTGCCTGTCAAGGGCGGATCTCGTGGAGCTTGCCTTGAAAGACTGCGAACGCAATTCGCCTGCGAAATTGGTATTCGACGTCAATGGCCACGCGCTCTCGTTGGCAAGAACCGATCAGAGCTACCGAAGCGCCGTGCAACAAGCCGACATCGTACATGCGGATGGTGGGTTCATCGTTACGCTTTCGCACCGTCTTGGTCTTCCGGCCATTCCGGAGCGGAGTGCGACTACCGACATGATTCATGACTTTTCCGAGGCATTCTCTGGAACCGCGCACTCTTTCTATCTTCTTGGCGGCGAGGAGCGTGTTAACAAGCAATGCACAGAGATTCTACTGCAGCGCTATCCTGGTCTCCAGGTCGCCGGCCGCAGGAACGGCTTCTTCAGTCGAGAAGAGGAAGAGGAAGCAGTCGACGCGATCAATGAAAGTGGTGCGGCGATCCTCTGGGTTGGTCTTGGAAAGCCCAAGGAGCAGGAGTTCTGCGTACGCTGGAAAGACAGGCTCAAAGTGCGATGGATCGTTACTTGCGGTGGTTGTTACAACTACATCACCGGTGACTACGGTCGAGCACCTGCCTGGATGCAGCGCTCGAATCTCGAATGGGTGCACCGCATGGCGACCGAGCCCCGCAAGCTGTTCTGGCGCTACGCCATCACTACGCCGCACGCCCTGTGGATCGCCATGCGCGAACACAGCGCCAGCTGAGTTCAACCTGATCGGATTATTCATGTACGCAATTATAGAAGGTGGCATTACACCCAAAGGCCGTGTGCGCGTCAGTGGTGCAAAGAACTCTGCCACCCGTCTTCTGTCCGCGGCACTGCTAAGTGACGACGCCGTTGAGCTTTCCAACTTCCCGACCCGACTCGTGGATGTCGGTCACAAGATCGGCTTCTGCCAGCGAATGGGCGCGCAGATCGAGATCGACCACCAGAACGAACACCTGACGGTCCAAGCTTCTGGCTTCGAGTCCAGGTTGCTCTCGAGGGATGAATTCGACATTCCGATCCGCACCACCTATCTACTCGCTGCGGGTCAGGTGATCCGGTCCGGCATGGCGCGCGTGCCGTACCCCGGTGGATGCCCAATTGGGGGTGGAAGCGGCGGCGGACGAGGTTACGACCTTCACGTCATGGTCTGGCAGGCGCTGGGTGGACAGGTCACGGAGCGTGCGGACCACATTGAGATCCTCGCGCCTGATGGCTTCAAGGGTGGAGATATCAACTTCCCGATCAGTACGGTGGGCGGCACCGAGAATGCGTTGTTGTGTGCCAGCATCGCGGGTGGCCGCACCCAGATATTCAATGCGTACATTACGCCCGAGATCGAGGATCTGATTGCTCTCCTACGACGTATGGGTGCAGAGATCTCGATCTTCGGTACCAGTCACATCGTGGTGGACGGCCGAGCCGGAAAGCTCTCTGGCGCCCGAATGCCAGTGATGACCGACCGTATCGAAGCGCTGACCTGGGTGGTGTACGCCATTCTGGCCAAAGGGGAGATCACGATCGATCAGGTTCCCTTCTCCTCCATGCAGGTGCCATTGATCCATATCGAACAAGCCGGTGTGGATCTGCTGAAGAACTCGCAGTCCATCCATGTCACACCGGATTGCCTGACCTCGGGAATCGTACAACCGTTCGAGTTGGCCTGCGGTGCCCACCCGGGTGTCATTTCCGACATGCAGGCGTTCTACGTGATGCTTGGACTTGCCGCATCCGGCACTTCACGGATTTTCGATTATCGCTATCCAGAGCGGATCGCTTTCGTGCGCGAGCTCGCCAAACTGGTGGACGGCGACCATCTGGCTGCGGAGCGCGGCAAGATCACCGTGAACGGGCCGGCGCGGTTCAAGGCGGGTGTCGCGGATTCGACTGATCTTCGCGGCAGCATGGCGGCGGTAATCGCTGCGCTATGTGCCCGTGGCGAATCCAGAATCCTCAATGTCCAAATGGCGTTGCGCGGCTACAACGGCCTCGATTCCAAGCTCCACCAGCTCGGGTCGCATATCAAAATCTTCGATGAGGCCGATTGATGGTCTCCGAAGTCCCTCAGCACGCTACCGACACATTGGCCTCCCTGTTGGCGGCCGAGCTGCCGGGACGCGTACGTCGGCATGTGATGCTCTCGGAGATATCACGCTGGCGAATCGGTGGGCCTGCTGCGATCTACGTCGAGCCACGCAGCAGCGCCGAAGCCGCGAGAGTGATGGCCTTGATGGCGGACCGCCCCGAACCGCTGTTTATCATGGGGGACTCGACCAATACGTTGTTTGATGATCGGGGTTTTTCCGGTGTGATCATGCGTATTGGCAGGAATCTGTCCGCAATGGAGATCGGTGGCAAAAGTGTCTGGGCGCAGGCGGGAGTCTGGATGCCGCATTTCGCCAAGGCCGTTGGGTCGGCAGGGCTTGGTGGAATCGAACATACGATTGGAATTCCCGGGACGCTGGGTGGCTTGATCGTCATGAATGGTGGGAGTCAGCGCAAGGGCATCGGCGTTAATGTCAAAGAAGCATTATGCGCGGACGAACACGGAAACTTCTTCGCGCTTGATCAAACGCAATGTGGATTCTCTTATCGCACGTCAGCTCTACAGCGACGACGTGTTGTATTGCTAGAAGCAACGCTGCAGTTCCAGCCGCGCAGTCGCCAGGACGTAAGAGCCGACATGCTGTCGATACTGCGTGATCGGCGCGGGAAATTTCCACAGAAGCTACCCAATTGTGGTTCGACATTCCTGTCCAATCCTGCGATGTACGAGCACGTGGGGCCTCCCGGTCGCGTGATCGAAGGGGCGGGCCTGAAAGGACTGCGACGCGGCGGGGCCCAAATTTCAAAGTTGCATGCAAATTTCATTGTCAATACGGGGGGGGCGACTTCAGACGACGTTTTATGGTTAATCAACCATATTCGATCCGAAGTGTTTATACGCACCGGATACGCAATGGACTGTGAGGTGCGCCATTTATCTCCAGAAGGCGTCCTGCGAGCAGCCCATGAAAGTGCGCTTGAGCGTTGGAGATCGAGAAGCTCCGGAGTAGCGCGGTGAGTCGCTTTTGCAAAGACGTGGTTACCGTCGTTCTCGGAAGAAGCGTCATACGCGCATCTCAATTCGTATCATTCATTCTGCTGGCCCGATTCTTGACGGTAGAGGAGTTCGGTTGGTTTGGATTGATTTCCAGCGCAATCACCATGGCGGTGATGCTTGGAAGCCTTGGCTTGAGGCAGTCAATTGCATACCACGTCGGAAATGGAGTGCTTACTCTCAAGCAGAGCATGGGTTCCATCGCGTGTTTGTTTCCTTTACTCGCGGCCGGCAGCAGTCTTGCTGTGTTTGCCCTGTACGGAAAATCGACGCCGGCGACAAGTTATTCGTTTGTTCTCGTAGCAGTTGGCACGGCCGTAAGCTGTGCATTGCTTATCGCAGTACTACAAGGAATCTTGCTTGCGACTGGAAATATCAAGGCGTTCAGTCTGACCGAAACAAGTCCCCGTGTGGTAGTCGCGATACTAGTGGCGATGTTCGTTGTCTTCGGATTTCTAAACTTGGATACCGCCTTGGCTTCGTATGCAGCGGGATTCCTGGTTGTTGCACCATGGTTATTCTTCTCGGCGCTAAAACTAGCGGGAGGATTTTCATTGCCCCGGTGGGATCAGCTGAAAAATCTGGTCTTATTTGGGCTTGGGTTTGCAGTAAACCTATTCTTAATTTTCGGTATTTCTCGAATAGGAATTTTCGTGCTTGAGCACTACCATGAAGCTGATTCCGCTGGCCTTCTATTTGCCGCAGTCCGGGTGAATGAAATTCTTCTTGAGATCGCTGCGGCAATCGGGATTGTTGTCTTCTCAAATGCGGTCCAGAAGAACGTTGAAGATGCCGACTTTGTTGACAGAACGAGCAGGCTGGCATGCTTAGTGTTTTGGTCGTTCAGTGCGCTGGGCGTGGTGATTGCCCTCGTTGGAACTCAAATGGTAACCCTTGTCGCTGGTGAAAAATATGCGGGCGCAGGTGATGCACTTTCGATTCTGGCACTAGTCCTGGGCGCCGCTTCGGCGAACAAGGTTATATATCCAGCGGTGGCAGGGCGTGGGCAGCCATTTTTTGGGACACCCTCCATTATGCTCGGCATCATTTTTTCGTGTGCTGCCGCGATAATGCTAGTCCCAACTAAAGGGCTGGTCGGGGCCGCCATTGCCATTGCAGGCGGGCAGATGGTCATCTTTCTTTCCTATATCGTGTCCTTCAGGGTGACCTATAAAACGCCATTAACGAGGTTTTTGATTCCAAGAATGTGTGATGTCCGGCAGATTTTGTCGGTAGTCAAGAGAAGGCTTGGGCGGCGGAGATGAAAATACATAATTCATTATCTAAAGTCAGCGATATCGCGAGGCCGAAGGTCAGTGTCATTACCGGTTATTACAACCGTGCCAATTTCGTTGATTCAACGATTCTGTCTATCCTGAACCAAACCTACATTAATATTGAATTGATTGCTTTCGACGATAGGTCCTCTGACGGCACCGGCGAGAGAATGCTAGATCTGCAAGATCGGATTCAGGACGATAGGCTTAAGGTGATAATCCATGAACGGAACAAGGGGTTTACCGTTGGAATGATTGATGCGATAGCTTCGTCATCTGGCGAGTATATCTGTGTGCAAGGCTCCGGCGATATTTCGCTGCCTGATCGGATTGCTCGTCAAGTCGAGGTTCTTGACAAGAATCCTGAAGTTGGCGCCGTTGGCTGTTGGTATACAAATATTGTTTCGACAACAGGCGCGCGCCGCCCTTGTAGGCCGTCTGCCGACGAGGTTGGATTCGACGAATTATTTAAAAAAAATGTATTTTCTCACGGCGAAGTGATGATGCGCCGGAGCGTTTACGAAAAGGCTGGTGGATATCGCGCCGCTTTTAAATTTTGTCAGGATATTGATTTGTGGTTGCGCATCTCGAGAATCGCAAAGTTGGCAACAGTTCAAGATTACTTATATGAAAGATTTGTTCGATTTGACGGTGTTTCATATGATCCCAAGAAGTTTGCCATACAAGCGCGATATTCCTTGCTCGCAAGGCGAATAGCGTTGATGTCTAGTACACAAGCTGATTCAGCTTTGCGCCAACTTGAAATAGATGGGCCGCTAGTCCTTGTCGAACAATCAGATAAGGACTTTCAACGCCACTGCCTCAAGGCGGTGATTCGATCCATGATCTTTGGCGGCAATAGAGAAGCTGAGGAACTGGCTGAGGTGACAATCGTAAGCCCTGCTCTGCGCAAGGCTCTGATTGCAGCAATCCGGATCTATGCATTGCCGTTGCTATTTCCTGTACGGAAACTATTGCCAAAAGCGTTTGGAGTTAGCACGTGATCCGAGTCGCGGATAGCAATATGTCGCCAGCATACGCAAACAATGAGCATCGCTCTACGACCCTAGGCTTGGTCGCTTTCATTCTTGCTACTATCTGTCTTGGTGTGCAACTCCCGGATGTCGGTCTAAAGCTAGGTAATCTGATAATGCTTACGGGATCGGCTTTGGCGATCTCTTTAGTACTGATCTCTAGAAGTCAGCCTGTGCGGTTTAGATACCATTTTTACTCTTTTGATTGGGTGTACTTAATGTACATAGCATGGTGCCTTGCCAGCATGCTATGGTCAAAAAGCCGTACTGAAACGGCAGTGCAGACTTTTTTTCTACTTTTAGTATGGCTGGCAGTTTTGCATTTACGCTCCGTACCCACGCGTTTGGCGATCAGCACACTAATCCGTACAGCGGTTTTGATTTCTATAGCTTCTTTCATTGTGGCTGCGATCTTTCCGACGATAGGGTTTCAGCCGCATTCGACAACCGGGCTACCGGAGTTGCGTGGATTTTTTGGGCACCAGCAACGCCTCGGACTTTTTTGTGGGCTAGCTTTAGGCCTGCTCATCTTGGTATGGGCAAATGGCGAGTTACGTGAATATCTAAACTGGGGGCGAAAGAAGGCAGTATTGGCAATGATTATCGTGCTCCTGGCCTTCATTGCCGCACAGGCTCGTCTATTTGCTGCAGCATTTGTAATCTCGTTACTTTTGACTATTGGCCTCTCGAAGCCCGGGGTGCTGAGGAATATGACAATATCCTCCATTGTCTTGGGGGTGTTAGTCATTTCTCTGTATTCCAATCAAGTCATGGGCTTGATAGATGCGATCGGAATGGAAGGGAACTCGCTTTCCGGGCGAACAGTAGTTTGGGAGAGATCAGTTGAGGTAGCCAATGCCGCGCCATTGCTAGGCCACGGATACTCGAGCTTCTTCAGCAATCACTTCGACTACATATGGGGGAACTACAGGGCGCCTCATGCACACTCTTCAATAGTTCAAGCTTACTTTGAAACAGGAATCGTAGGCCTAGGTTTGACGATATGCTTGGTGTTCACTCAAATGCGGGAATCACTCAAAGTCGGATCTGTAAATAGGAAGTATTCGTACTCATTATTCGCGATTATTCTGACAATCACGTCTAGTTTGACTGGTGTCACGTATGCCGGAAAGCCAACAGTTTTGTTTTCGATGATGATGCTTATTCTCGCTATGGAGAGGCAAGAATCCAGACGCAGAAAGGTTGTGGCTCGAAGCACGGTAATAGTTAGTTCCTAGCTAAGGTCAACCGGATAAGAATACGAATGGCAGATGCAAGAGAGACTTGGATCGATTCTGTAAAGGGACTAACAATTTCCCTCGTGGCCCTTCATCATGTCTTCGTCGGAGTAAGAGAAAATATCGGAGTTCCAGCAGAAGTTTCACACTGGTACGCTGCCTCAACATCTATACGAATGCCACTTTTCTTTTTGGTGGCGGGTTTTTTTGCTGCGAAGTCGGTTCAATTACCCTTGCGGAAATTCATAGACTCTAAAGTACTGCATTTCTTTTATTTTTATCTCGTCTGGGGAATTGTCTATGTAGTTCTCCGCGATGGATTTGCCTCTGGTGTTCTCGGCTTTATTCAAAATGGATTTTTAAAGATTATATTGGGATCTTACTTATGGTTCCTCTATGCGTTAAGTCTATCTTTCATCATCTTGAGGGTGACGAGCCGGATCTCTCCGATTATCCAAATCGCAATTTTCTCTGCTTTCTCGGCCCAGATCATAATTTTTCATCAAGATTCACAAAACATTATTCTGAAGACCCTTAAGATATATCCGTTTTTTTTGATTGGCACTTATGCGTCAGAATGGATTCGCAACTTTGCCGTAATTTCAAACTGGCCCCAAGCTCTCGGGCTTGGGCTGGGGATGATTCTATCTTATTTAGCGGTGGGGTTCTTCGGTTTGAACTCAAGCGCGGTTTTATTTTATATATTGGCTTTTTTTGCGATAGGTACTTCATTGAGCTCCGTATATTTGCTGCGGAATAGCTTCATTGGGAGGATGTTTTCTTACATCGGTGAACGGAGCCTATATATTTACTTGATTCATTTTATTCCAGCTGCCGGATTTCGGGTATTAGCTGAGAAGCTTGGGATTCGCGATGCATTTTCAATAGTTCTACTGGGTACGGTGGTCTCTATAGGCCTGCCAATCGTTATTTATAATTCCCTATTTAAATCAAGGCTGAAATTTCTATTTGTTCGACCTGCGGTGCTGAGAGTTGGGAAGTAATTTTCGTTGCGAATATTGATCTAGATAATTAGGTGAGCGGGTTATGTATACTATTGGCATCTTATCCATGCATCGAATATTGAATTACGGCTCGTTCTTACAGGGCTATGGATTGAAACAGGTGCTTCGATCCTTGGATCCTGATGCAAGGATAGGATTTCTAGATTATCGGCCCGGCCCTCCGCTCGTTGAGTCAAAGGAGGGTAATGTTCGCGGCTTCGCTAGAGTTGCCAAGAAACTGTCCGAATACAGCAAGGTAGACGCGAAGGTGCTTGATAAGATCCGTTTCTTCAATCACAAGCGCACTTATGCTCGACGTTACTTCCCAATGCTTGGTCTCACGCCCGAGCCGAACTATGATCGTCGTATTGACTTGCAAATTATTGGGAGCGATGAGGTTTTCAACTGCGTGCAAGCCAACGCCAATGTTGGCTATAGCCGTGATCTTTTTGGCCATGCATCGCCTGCCAGGAAGCTTATTTCGTACGCAGGCTCCTTCGGTAACACTACGATTGAGAAGATCCGCAAGTATGGTTTGGAAGCGGAGTTGGCCGCTGACTTCGCGCGATTCGATGACATATCGGTGAGGGATGAGAATTCTCGTGGAATTGTTCGCGAGTTAATCGGTGTTGATCCGGCATTGAATGTTGATCCCGTCCTTGCGTACGATTTTATGCGCGACTGCCATGATATTCCTAAGGAAATGCTCATAGAAAAACCTTATCTTATTGTTTATGCCTATCCGGGCCGCATAAGCGAGAAAGAAAGTGCTCATATCAGGCGGTATGCGCGAGAAAATGGACTGCTCGTTGTCTGTCTGGGTGGAATTCAGTCCTGTTGTGACATATTTATAGATTGCAGCCCGTTCGAGGTGCTTGCGTTGTTCCGGGATGCCGCTGGGATCATCACAGATACTTTTCACGGATCCATATTCTCTATCATCAATGAGAAGATTTTCATAACACTTATCCGAAAAAGTCATGGTGACGGATATGGGAATGAGGAGAAGCTAGGTTATCTGTTGGACTATCTGAAGTTAACCGGGCAGGGAACGTTTGATTTGAGTCATGATGCGATTGAGCAGCGACTTGCAGGATCTATCGACTATGGCGAGACTAGACGAATCCTTGGCGAGGCTCGATCGTTCGCGCGATCCTATCTCGAACGAAATCTCGTCAATGTGAGGAAGTTGGCGTGAAAATCAACACTAGTCGACCAAAAGAGAGTTTGAAGGCATTTCTTCAAAAGATCCGTTTACATTACCTAGCATACAAGGATATCCGGCGATTTTCCGGTCATGCTGCTTTTTCTTTATTTGATGGCGGATATAGGCAAGTTTGCTCTCGAATTATGTACAACGTTCATGCGATCGAAAAAGGTTTGTCGCGTGACATGAATATGCGGCCTGGATTCGGTAGGAAGGCGTTCTCTGACCTTAATGATGCAATGGTGGTGTACACAGACAGTAACTTTCCAATGGATTCGTATGCCTATGCTCAAGGCAGGTCTATTGTTCATCGGTATCTTGAAGCCCATGGCGCGGACCTTGACTCCGGACTAACTGCGCTGGAGGTGGTGGATCCGGCGCTTAAAGATGGGAGTGAATCCTTCGTTGCCGCGGGCACCAAAGTTATCCGCCGTGTGGATAAGTTATCTAATTCCTCAAAAGGGTTTTATCATCTTGCCCAGGGGAGATCGAGTATCCGGGAGTTTTCCGGTGATCCAATTGATCTAGAGAAGGTAAACGATTGCCTCAGGAATGCCGCTAAAACACCTTCGGTGTGCAACAGGCAAGGGTGGAGCGTGTATGTCGTCACGAATAAGGACAAGATGCGTGATCTGCTTCGCCTCCAGCGGGGGTTCAAAGGCTATCCTGTTCTCCCTGAGTGTGTGCTCGTTGTTGTGGTTACGAACAATGCATTTCTGAGTCCGGTTGAGCGAAATGAGGCCTTTGTTGATGGAGGCCTGTTCTCCATGAGTGTTCTTTATGGTCTTGAGTATGAAGGTCTTGCTGCGGTTCCACTTAATGCGATGATGAATTCGCGTGACGAGCGAGACATCCGTAATCTTGTGGAGGTGGATAATTCGGAGCAGATAATTATGTTTATTGCGGTGGGTGCATTTAAGGATGAAACGGTCGTTCCGATATCCGACCGAAAGCCTCTTTCTGATTATGTATCCTATATACGTTGATATGTTCCGTTGGAATGTAATGAGTGCCCCTGAATAACTCGTTTGACGCAGGAGGTATAGTTCGTTTTTCCCTGTAGGGGTGTGTTCCGGAACTACAAGATTGACCAGCCTTTGGCTGCTTAGACGTAGCCTTCCCCAGAGAAGACGTCATTGGTAAGGAGAACATCTGGCGGGTTAGTCCTGAAGGAGGTTCTCAATGCGCAAGAGTCGATTCACTGAGTTGCAGATCGTGGCGATCCTGAAGGAGGCCGACAGCGGTCTTCCGATCAAGGATCTGGTTCGCAAGCACGGTGTCAGCGTGCCGACCTACTACAAGTGGAAGTCGAAGCACGGCGGCATGGACGTGGCCGAGCTGGCGCGGGTAAGCGAGCTTGAGCAGGAAAACAGCAAGCTCAAGCGGATGTACGCGGATCTGGCGCTGGAGGAACGTGGCGATCAAGGACCTGATCGCAAGAAAGGCAGTGGGACCGCTGAGGCGCCGCGAAGTCGCGGAAGCCTTTGTGGTCGAGCATGGGATGTCGGTGCGTCGTGCGTGCCGTGTGGCCCGGCTACCGTAGCGGTCCTGCTATCGGACGCCTGCCGATGCCCTTGCCGGCGACGCCGAGGTGATCGAGGCGCTGCAGGCCATTGTCGCCCGGTACGGGCGTTTGGGGGTTCTGGAAGTGCTTCCGGCGGTTGCGGCTGGACGGCCACCCCTGGAACCACAAGCGGGTGTAGCAGGTGTACTGCCGACTTGCGCTGAACCTGCCACGGCGGACGAAGAAGCGGTTGCCGAAGCGGGAGCGGCAAACCTTGGAGGTACCGATGCAGGCCAATGCCTTGTGGTCGATGGACTTCATGGCCGACACGCTCTAAGGCGGTCGACGGTTCCGGACCCTCAATGTCCTGGACGAAGGCGTCCGGGAAGCGCTGGCCATCGAGATCGATACCAGTCTGCGGGCCGAACGGGTGATCCGGGTGCTGGAGCAGCTCAGGGACTGGCGCGGCTTGCGCCGGGCGATCCAGTACGAGTGCGAAGCCTACCCTCGGGTGTAATGACCCAGCAGTTTCTGCACAGGTCAGGCCGCTAAGGCATGCGCCTGGGCGGGTGTTTTCATGCCCAGCGCCTGGTGCGGGCGCTGGTGGTTGTAGAAGTGGATCCAGTCGCCGATCGCA
>NZ_JAIWPT010000018.1 GCF_021191695.1 Proluteimonas luteida | reverse complement strand
CGATGCAGTCGTGCGTGGCGCGCGGCATCCGCCAGACCGGCACCCTGCCCGGCGGCCTGCACGTGACCCGGCGCGCGCCGGCGCTGCACGCCGAGCTGTCGTCCAAGCCCGAGGCCGGCATGCGCGACCCGCTGACCGTGCTCGACTGGGTCAACCTCTACGCGCTGGCGGTCAACGAGGAGAACGCCGCCGGCGGCCGCGTCGTCACCGCGCCGACCAACGGCGCGGCCGGCATCCTGCCGGCGGTGCTGCACTACTACGACCGCTTCTGCCCGAACGCCGGCGAACAGGGCGTGTTCGACTTCCTGCTGACCGCCGCTGCCGTGGGCATCCTCTACAAGGAGAACGCCAGCATCTCCGGCGCCGAGGTCGGCTGCCAGGGCGAGGTCGGCGTGGCCTGCTCGATGGCCGCCGCCGGCCTGACCGCCGCCCTCGGCGGCACGCCCGGCCAGATCGAGAACGCGGCCGAGATCGGCATGGAGCACAACCTCGGCCTGACCTGCGACCCGATCGGCGGGCTGGTGCAGATCCCCTGCATCGAGCGCAACGCGATGGGCGCGGTCAAGGCAATCAACGCCTCGCGCATGGCCTTCCGCGGCGACGGCAAGCACAAGGTCAGCCTCGACAAGGTCATCCGCACCATGCGCGACACCGGACGCGACATGCGCGACAAGTACAAGGAAACCTCGCGCGGCGGACTCGCCGTCAACGTCATCGAATGCTGAACGTTCCACTTCCCCGGCAACGCCGTTGCCGCCCCCTCAACGCTCCCCGTCGCAGGCCACGTCCATGTCTCACGACCGCATCGAATCCCGCATCGCCCTGCTGCCGCATGCCACGCTCGCGCTGGCGCTGCTCGGCGCCGGGCTCGTTCCCGCCCACGCGCAGGATCCCGCACCGGACGACCTCGTTGCGCTGCGCGCCGAACTGGCGGCGCTGAAGGCCGAACAGGCCGAGCGCGATCGCAGGATCGAACGCCTCGAAGCCGCGCTCGACCGGGCGGCGGGAACGACCCTGGCGGCCGCCCCGCCGGCCGCACAACCGCTGGCCGCGACGCCGCCCGCGTCGGCCGCGGTGCCGGCACCCGCAAGCGCGGGCGCGGCGTTGCCTGTCGCCGGCGTGTCCCCCGGCGCGGGCCCGGCCGATCGGCTCAGGATCTCCGGCGACCTGCGCGTCCGCGGCCAGGGCGACTGGTCGGACGACGACGGCAGGAACCGCGCCAGCGCCCAGCTGCGCGGGCGCCTGGGCGCGACCTTCGCGGTCAACGACCGGGTCACCATCGGTGCGCGCCTGGCCACGGGCGACAGCGACGACCCCAACAGCACCGACGTGCAGCTGTCGAACTGGCTCGACGACCTGGACGTCAGCCTCGACATGGCCTACGTCCAGCTCGGCTTCGACCAGCTGACCCTCTTCGGCGGCAAGTTCCCGCAGCCGTTCGTGCGCACCGACCTGGTCTGGGACGGCGACGTGAACCCGCAGGGCCTCGGCGCGACCTGGCGCAGGCCGCTGGACGGCGGCGGCGCGCTGCGCGCCAATGCGCTGGCATTCATCGTCGACGAACAGGCCGCCGGACCCGACAGCACCATGCTCGGGGCGCAGCTGGGCTACGAATCGCCGGCGCGCGGCCACTGGAAGTTCGATGTCCACGGCGCCTATTACCACTACGACCTCGGCAGCACCGCCGGCGCCGACGCCGGCGATTTCCGCAGCAACCTGCGCAATCCCGACGGCAGCTTCCGCTCGGATTTCCATCTGGCCAACCTGCTGTTCGGCGTGAACTACGCCGGCCTGGGAACGCAATGGCCGGTGCGGCTGGTCGGCGACTACGTCCGCAACCTCGGCGCGGCGACCGGCGACGACACCGGCTACGGCGTCGACCTGATCGTCGGCAAGGCCTCGGCGGCGCGCGACTGGCGCGTCGCGTACGGCTATTCGGCCACCCAGGCCGACGCGGTGCTGGCCGCCTTCTCGCACGACAACATCGGCATCGCCACCAACTACCGGCTGCACAGCCTGACCGTCGATTACGTGCCGATGCCCAGGACGATGATCAGCGCCTACTGGTACCACTACCGGCCCTACGGCGCCGCGCACGCCGGAGCCAACGATCCGAACGACTGGCTCGAGCGCCTGCGCCTGGCCTTCCTCGTGAACTTCTGACCGGCAGCGGCCTGCGGGCCGGCGGCAATCGATCGCGGCCGCCGGCCGCGGCGCGGGTTCCCGCCGCCTACAGCAACCCGTCCCGCTTCACCGCCAGGTAGCGCTCCACCAGCGCGGCCGGCAGCTCGGCGCCGGTGACGTCGAGCACCATGACGCGGTGGTTGCGCAGGGCGTCGTGGGCGGCCTTGCGCTGGGCGAGGTAGCGCGCGGTCGCGCCGGCGCGCACGGCATCGGCATGGTCGTGGACCGGCGCGTCGAGGACGTCGTCGAGGGCGCGCTCACGCAGCGAGGCCACGATCACCAGGTGCCGGCGCTGCAGCATGCGCACCGCGGCCAGCACGTCCTCGATGTCCTCGTCGCCGAGGTTGGTCACCAGCATCAGCAGGCCGCGCCGGCGCTGGCGCAGCGACAGTTCGGTGGCCGCGGCCAGGTAGTCGGTCGCGACCGGCTGCGGCTGCAGGTCGTAGCTGACCCGCAACAGCGTGTCGATCGCGCCCATGCCGCGCTGCGGTGCCATCCAGCGGGTGTCGCCGCCGGTCGCGAACAGGCCGACGGCGTCGCCCTGGCGCAACGCCAGATACGACACCACCAGCGCGGCATCCAGGGCGTGGTCGAAATGCGCCAGCGCGTCGTCCTGCGCCAGCATGCGCCGGCCGGTGTCGAGCACGACCACCAGCTGCTGGTTCTTCTCGTCCTGGTATTCACGGGAAATGAGCTTGCGTGCACGCGAGCTGGCCTTCCAGTCGATCTGGCGCAGGCTGTCGCCGATGCGGTACTCGCGCATCTGGTGGAAGTCGGTGCCCTCGCCGCGGCGGCGCTTGATGTGTGCGCCGACCAGCCGCGAGGCCTGGTCGGTGCCGAGCAGCGCCAGCCGGGTCAGCGGCGCGAAGTTCGGGAACACGCGCACGCGCTGCGGCAGCTCGACCTCGCGCTGCTGCCGCCACAGCCCCAGCGGCGACAGCAGGCGCAGCTGCACGCCGGCGAACCGGGCCTCGCCGCGCAGCGTCGGCCGCAGGGTATAGGCCACGTGCGCGACGGTGTCCGGCGCCAGCCGCAGCCGCCGCGGCAGGCCCTCCATCGTCCAGTGCGGCGGATGCAGGTCGTGCACGTCGAGCCGCTGCGCGCGGCTGCCGCCGATCCGCAGTTCGACGTCGCGGGCGATGCCGATCGACCAGGCCTCCGGCGCGAGCCGCGTCACCGACGGCGTCGGCCGCCGCACCAGCACCGCCAGATCGACGATCGACAGGGTCAGCAGCAACGCGCCGAATCCCTGCCACGGCAGGATCGCGACCGGCCACAGCGACGCGGCGATACCGGCCAGCGCCCACAGCACCAGCGCGACGATCAGCGGCACGGACGGCCTCATCGGCGTGGGTTTCCGGCGGCGAGCAACGTCGTCATTTCCGCGGCGCGTCGACCCGTGCCAGCAGCGCCTGCAGCACCTGGTCGGCGCTCTGGCCCTCGATCTGCAACTCCGGGGCCAGCGCGATGCGGTGGCGCAGCGCGGGCGGCGCGATCTCGCGGATGTCGTCGGGGGTGACGAAATCGCGGCCCGACAGCACCGCCTGCGCACGCGCCGCGCGCACCAGCGCGAGGCTGCCGCGCGGACCGGCGCCCAGCGCGATGCCCGGCCACTTGCGCGTCGCCGCGACGATCCGCACCGCGTAGTCGACGACCGCGGCATCGACCACCGTCGCCGCGGTGCCCTGCTGCAGCGCGACGATCTCGCCCGGCTGCAGCACCGACGCCAGCTGCGACAGGTCGAAGTCCGCCGCGACCTTGCCGCCGCTGATCGCGGTGACCATCGCCACCTCGTCGGCATGCGCCGGATAGTCGATCAGCACCTTCAGCAGGAAGCGGTCGAGCTGCGCCTCGGGCAGCGGATAGGTGCCTTCCTGCTCGACCGGGTTCTGCGTGGCCAGGGTCATGAACGGCGGCGGCAGCTCGAAGCTGTGGCCCTCGATCGTGACCTGCTGTTCCTGCATCGCCTCGAGCAGCGCCGACTGGGTCTTGGCCGGCGCGCGGTTGATCTCGTCGGCCAGCAGCAGGTTGGTGAAGATCGGGCCGCGGCGGACGACGAAGGTCTCGCTCCTGGTGTCCCACACCGCGTGGCCGCTGACGTCGCTGGGCATCAGGTCGGGGGTGAACTGCACGCGCGCGAAGCCGCAGCCGAGCACCGACGACAGCGCGCGCACCAGCAGGGTCTTGCCGAGGCCGGGCACGCCCTCGATCAGCACGTGGCCGCCGGCCAGCAGGGCGACGAGGATCTGGTCCAGCACCTCGGGCTGGCCGATGAAGGCCTTGGACACTTCGTCGCGCACGGCGGCGACGCGTGCGGCGAGGGCCTCGCCGGTGACCGGCTCGGGCGGGGCGACGGGCAGTTCGGTCATGGTCGCGCGCTCATCGGTTGCGTCCTCATCGGGTTCGTCCTCACAGGTTGTTCCTCATCTGGATCAATCGGGCGATGCGCTGGCGCAGGCCGCCGGCGTCATCGGAAGCGGGGGACTGCAGCGCCTGGCGGACATCCGCCGGCGACATGCCCAGGCGCACGGCGATGGCTTCGGCCCGGGCATCGCCTTCGAGCGCGGCGGCGAACGGGTCGCGCCGGCGCAGTCGCGCCAGGAAGGCGTCGCGCACCGCGGCATGCAGCTGCGCGCCACGACCGTAGCGCAGCAGGTGTTCGCCGGCGGCCTGGACGTGTTCGAGCAGCGCGCGCCGCGCCGGCTGCGGCGTCGGCAGCAGCGGACCGAAGCGCCGGGTGCGCATCCACAGCCACGCCAGCAGGGCCAGCAGCAGCGGTCCCCAGGCCATCCAGCCGCGGGTCAGCAGCAGCTGCCACAGCGGCGGCACGCTGGCGGCGTAGATCAGGTGCACGCGGCCGGCGCCGTAGTTGGGCGCCAGCACCTGCCGCGCCAGCGTCGCGTGGGCCGGTTCGCGCAGCTGGGCGTTCTCGAGGAAGTCGAGATCGGCGAGCACGTCGACGCTGCCGGCGCCGCGCGCCAGCCGCGCGAACACCAGGCCGGCGTCGTAGTCGCCCCAGATCAGCTGCGGGTCGTCGGCGAAGAAGCGCTGGCCGTGGCAGAACTCGACGTGCGGCGGCTGGTCCTCGACCTGCATGCCCTCGCAGCGCGCGCTGCCGGGTTCGACCTCGATACCGAGCTGCGGCAGCAGTTCCCAGTCCCGCAGCGTGGTGGCGCGCGCGCGCGGCGGCGGCGTGCGCACCACCAGATGGCCGCCGCGCCCGACCCACGCCAGCAGCGGCGCCACCTCGGCCGCCGGCAGGGTCCGCGGGTCGCCGAGCAGCAGCACGGTGTCGCGATCGCCCAGCGCTCCCGCGCCGGGGCGGCCATCAGCGGGGACGCCGTCGCCGTCACCGAGCCGCAGCCGCTGGCGCGACACGGCGTCGATGCCATCGGCGCGCAACGCCAGCTTCAGTGCGTACAGCGGGTTGTAGCCGGCCTCGCCGCGCGGCGGCAGGTCGACCTCGCGCTCGACGCGCTCGTAGGTATGCAGCCACCACGCCACGAACAGCGCGACCAGCAGCATGCCCAGCACGATCAGGCCGATGCGCCGCAGCATCAGCCGGCCCCTCCGGCGCCGGCCGGGCCGCTGCCGGTCGAGCCGAAACGCGGGCCCAGCACGTCCAGCAGCGCGTCGAACTCGGCGTCGCCGGGCAGGCGCCGGGCGTAGGCCGCGCGCTGCCACACCCGCACCACGCTGGCGAACGCGGCGCGGTCGGCGGCCTCGGGCATGCGCCGCGATATCCGCAGGCATTCGGCCTCGGTCGCGCCCGGCACCAGCGTCGCGCCGGCGCGCGCGGCCATCGCCTCGACGCTGCCGCGGTACAGCAGGGCAAGCGCATCGCGCTGGCGGCCTTCCCGCCACAGGCGGCGTACCGCAGTGGGCAGGTCCGCGGGCAGCGGTTCGGGAACCGCAGCCTCGGAAACGCCGATCTCCCGGTCCTCGCGCACCGGTCCGCGCAGGCCGGCGCGCATCCACGGCCACCAGCGCCTGGCGGTCAGCGCCAGCGCCGCGACCAGCACGCCGAGCACCAGCCACAGGCCGTACTCGGCGATCGTCGACAGCAGCACGATCAGCCACTGCAGGCCGCCGAAGTCCGGCAAGGTGTCGCGTGGCCGCGGCGTCGCCGGGTCGCGCTTCTGCCAGCCGACCTCGGTGCGCTTCGGGCTGAGCAGCGGGTCGGCATAGGCGGTGTCGACCGCATCGACGAACGCGCCGCTGTCGACGACCGCGTCCTCGAACACGCGCGGCAGGGTCGCGGTGGCGATGCCGGCGTCCGCGCCGCTGTCGCGCGCCTGCCGGTCGTGGCTCCAGGTCTTGGTCGGTGCCACGTCGGCGCGTTCCTGCGCCGGTGCGGGCACGGGCGCCGACAGCAGCAGGCCGCAGGCCAGCAGCGCCGCAAGCGCGGCACCGGCCGGGACGATGCGCGCGCGCAGGCGCCGGAACGCGATCTCCAGGTCCCAGGCCTCCAGCTGCGTGCGCCGGTTGAGGTACAGGCCGAAGCCGGCGGCCACGAAGAACGGCTCGACCACCCCGACCGCGATCCACAGCGCGAGGACGAGCAGCAGCTGCGCCCAGCGCGGCGGGTTCTGCGTGGCCAGCGTCCACGCCGCACGCGCCGACTCCGACAGCAGCTCGTTGGGCACGAACAGGAACACCAGCAGCAGCAGCGACAGCAGCAGCACCGCGGTGAACAGCAGGCAGATCGCGGTCAGCAGCAGCACGTGGCCGCCGATGCCTTCGACCAGCACGCGCCGGCGCATCTTCAGCTGCGGGCCATGGATGCCTTCGAGCAGGTCGACCGGCAGCGTCACCGCACGCCACGGGCTCAGCCGCCGCCACGTCAGGTGGCCGAGCAGCGGCCGCCAGCCCCAGCGCAGCTGCGCGGCCAGCGTCCGCCGCCAGCCCGGCGCCTCGCCGAACACCGCGCGCGACAGCACGAACAGCGGAATCCGGTCCAGCACCGGCTTGATCCACAGCAGCAGCAGCGCCGCCAGGCCGAGCCGGTCCAGCGACCAGCCCAGCGCGGCGACCGCGACGAACACCGGCAACCCCAGCAGCAGCCACGGGACCCAGATCGCCGCCGCATGCCGGCGCACCAGGGCATTGCCCAGCTCCATGGCCTCCCACGGCGAACGCGGGCGCAGCTCGACCTGCACGGTGTCAACGCGCATGCACGTCTCCGCGGCCGCCGCGCCACAGCCACAGCAGGGTCAGCAGCCACAGTCCGCCGCCGACGCCGAACTTCACCGGGTCGGGGATCGAACCGGTCGACGACCAGAACGCCTCGACGAACGCGGCGAACACCAGCATCGCCAGGATGCCCAGACACAGCTTCCCGCCGACCCGCCCGGCGGCGATCAGCGCGTCGATGCGCCGCATCCGCCCCGGCGCGACCAGCGCCAGCCCCAGCCGCAGCCCGGCCGCGCCGGCGATGACGATCGCGCTCAGCTCCGGCGCCGAATGGCCGACGACGAAGCGCCAGAACGGTCCGCCGTGGCCGATCTCCTGCAAGTGGCCGGCTACCACGCCGAAGATCATCCCGTTCGACACCAGCACCACCGCGGTGCCGATGCCCGCGAGCAGGCCGCTGGCGAAGGTGCGGAAGCCGATGCTGACGTTGTTCCAGATGTAGAAGCCGAACATCTGCATGTCCGACTGGCTGTCGCGGTTGAAGGCCACGTCGGCCGCCGCCGGGTCGTACATCGCCTCGAACTCGGCCAGCTGCTGCGGCTGGAACACGCTGTGGACGATGTCCGGCCACTGCAGCACGGCCACGTAGAAAGCCACCATCGGCAGCGCGAACAGCGCCAGCGAGGCCCACAGGCAACCGCGCTGCGCGCGTACCAGCCGCGGGAAATCCGCCAGCAGGAACCACAGCGCGCGCCGCCACGGCGGCGGCGGCGGGCGGTAGAGCACGTTGTGGCCGGCCTGCATCAGCGCCTGCAGCCGCGCGGTGACCTGCGGGCTGTAGCCGCGCCGCCGCGCCAGCGCCAGCTGCTGGCAGATGCGCCGGTAGCGCGCCGGCACGTCCTCGTCGGCGATGCCGGTCCAGCCGCGGGTGGCGCGCGCGCGCCGCGGACTGCCGCCGCGCGCGTCGAGCCAGGCCTCGAACGCGTCCCATTCGGCCGCATGCCGGGCGATGAAGGTCTCCTGCCTCACGCGCGCCGGCCCAGCAGCCAGTTGGCGATGCCCAGCAGCCGCGCCACGCCGCGTTCGCCGCGCGCATGGGTCACCGGCGCGACGAGGTCGGCCAGCTCCTGCTGGCGCTCCGGGGTCAGCGTATGCGCGCGCTCGGCGAAGGCGATGACCGCGGCCTGTTCCTGCGCCCGCAGCGGCACCGCCGGCGCCTGCGCGACGACTTCCAGCGCCTGCAGCCGGATCCGCTCGCGCGGGGCGTGGATCACCAGCGTACCGGCAACCATGTCGCCCAGCCGCCGGCTCCACGGGTCGGCGAAGCTGGCCACCAGCCCGGCCCCGTAGCCGAACGGCAGCATGTCGACGGTGCGCATCAGGTTGCGCACTAAGCTGGCCATCCAGCCGATCGGCGCGCCGTCGGCCGCGACCACGCGCAGCGACATCGCGCGCTTGCCGGGCGTCTGGCCGCCGAACCGCGCCTCGAACACCACCGGATAGGCCCAGACGATGACGAACACCAGGATCAGGTTCAGCCCCGATCCGAAGCGTCCGACCATGCCCAGCACGACCGCACCCACGGTCAAGATCGCCCCGCGCAGCAGCAGGTCGATCAGCCACGCGACCGCGCGCGGCACCGGGCCCGCGGCCGGCAGCTGCAGCGCGACGCCCTCGGGCGTGTGCACCTCGCGGACGGTATCGAGCATCAGGCGGATCCGGCCACGCACGCCATCGCACGTGGTCCGCCCGTTGCTGCCGCCTTGCGTGTCCGCTCCCGCATCGTGCTCCGCATCCCCTGCCGGCGATCGCCGGCCATTGCCGCCGTCACCCCGCCATGGCGGCGAGATATTCGTCCTTGAGCCGCACGTAATGCCCGGCGCTGTAGTACAGCCCCTCGATCTGCGCCTCGCTGAGGCGGCGCACGCAGCGCGCCGGATTGCCGACCCACAGCTCGCCCTCGCCGACCACCTTGCCCGGCGCCACCAGTGCGCCGGCGGCGACCATCGCGTGCCGCTTCACCACCGCGCCGTCGAGCACGATCGCGCCCATGCCCACCAGTACCGCGTCCTCGATCGTGCAGGCATGCAGGATCGCCTTGTGGCCGATGGTCACGTCGCTGCCGATGACCGTGGCGAAACCGCCGAGCTTCGCGTGCGGCCCGTCGTGGCTGACGTGGATCACGGTGCCGTCCTGCACGCTGGTGCGTGCGCCGATGCGCACGTGGTTGACATCGCCACGGATCACCGTCGCCGGCCATACCGACACGTCGTCGGCCAGCGCGACGTCGCCGATCACGGTCGCCGCCGGGTCCACGTACACGCGCTCGCCGAGTTGCGGCGCGGTGTCTCGATAGGGACGCAGGTTCATCGCCCAAGTATGCCTGCTGCCGCCTGCCGTTGGCATGCGCCATGCGGCGCTACACTGCACGCCATGGATTGCGACAGCACCCCGCTCGACGCGCTGGCGCCGACCCTGGCGCGGCTGCGCACGCACTGGCAGGCGGCGCGGCCGGACGCGGTCCAGCGGCGCAACGACCTCGCCCGGCTGCGGGATGCGCTGCGTCGCCGTCTCGACGAGATGGCGGCGGTGGTCTCGGCCGATTTCGGCCACCGCCCGCGCGCCGAGACCCTGCTGGCCGACGGCATGACCGTGCTCGGCGAGATCGACCGCCTGCGCCGCCACCTGCGCGGCTGGATGCGCCCGCAGCGCGTCGGCGTGGGCTGGCGGCTGTGGCCGGCACGCGCGCAGCTGCGGCGGGTGCCGGTCGGCGTGGTCGGGGTCATCGCACCGTGGAACTACCCGGTCAACCTCGCCCTGATCCCGCTGGCGACCGCGATCGCCGCCGGCAACCACGTCTATCTCAAGCCGTCCGAGCACACCCCGCGCACCAGCGAATTCCTGCACTCGCTGCTGGCCGAGGTGTTTCCGGTCGAGCGCGTCGCCGTGGCCCTGGGCGACGCCGATGTCGGCGCCACGTTCGCCGCGCTGCCGTTCGACCACCTGGTGTTCACCGGCTCGACCGCAGTCGGCCGCAAGGTCATGGCCGCCGCGGCCCCGCACCTGACCCCGCTGACGCTGGAACTGGGCGGCAAGTCGCCGGCGATCGTCTGTCCGGACTACCCGCTGGACAAGGCCGCCGCGCGGCTGGTCACCGGCAAGCTGTTCAACGCCGGCCAGACCTGCATCGCGCCCGACTACGTGCTGATCGACGCCGCGCGCCGCGATGCGCTGGTCGAGGCGATCCGCCGCGAGGTGCGGGCGCGCTACCAGGGCGACGCGGCGCAGGACCTCGCGCACATCATCAACCCGGCCCAGCGCGCGCGGCTGCGGGGCCTGCTCGACGACGCGGGCGGACGCGGCCTGACCGTGCTGCCGCTGCTGGACCTGCACGGCGACGGCCTGCTGGCGCCGACGCTGGTGATCGAGCCCGGCGACGACGCGGCGGTGATGGGCGAGGAGATCTTCGGCCCGATCCTGCCGGTGCTCTCCTACGGTTCGCTCGACGAGGCGATCGCCTTCGTCAACGCCCGCGACCGGCCACTGGCACTGTACCCCTTCAGCCACGACCGCGCGCAGGTCGAGTCCATCCTGCAGGCCACGCTTGCCGGCGGCGTCACCGTCAACGACACCCTGCTGCACTTCGCCGCCACCGGCCTGCCG
Organism: Proluteimonas luteida; assembly: GCF_021191695.1. Lineage (GTDB taxonomy): Bacteria > Pseudomonadota > Gammaproteobacteria > Xanthomonadales > Xanthomonadaceae > Luteimonas > Luteimonas luteida. Next base: position 65,671 of record NZ_JAIWPT010000018.1, on the reverse strand, counting down.
TTCGGCGGCATCGGCCCCAGCGGCATGGGCGCCTACCACGGCCGCGCCGGCTTCGACGCGATGACCAAGGCGCTGCCGGTGCTGTGGCAGTCGCGACTCGCCGCCAGCGATCTGCTGAAGCCGCCGTACGCGCGGGTCCGCAGGCTGGTCGATTTCATCGCCCGCTGATGCCCCGGCGTCGCCTGCGGACGATCCCGCCGGCGCGGTGACGCCGCGTCTACAATCGGCAGCCGCCCGCACCGGAGCCTGTGGATGAAGATCGCCAGCTGGAACGTCAATTCGCTCAACGTGCGCCTGCCGCATCTGGAACAGTGGCTGGGCGAGGCGCAACCGGACATCGTCGGCATCCAGGAGACCAAGCTCGACGACGCGCGCTTTCCCGACACGGCGCTGGCCGCGCTGGGCTACCGCAGCGTGTTCTCCGGACAGAAGACCTACAACGGCGTGGCGCTGCTGGCGCGCGGGCACGCGCTCGACGACGTGCAGGTCGGCATTCCCGGCTTCGACGACGAGCAGAAGCGCGTCATCGCCGCGACGGTGGGCGGCGTGCGCGTGATCAACCTCTACGTGGTCAACGGCCAGGACGTCGGCACCGACAAGTACGCCTACAAGCTGCGCTGGCTCGATGCGGTGCACGACTGGGTCGCGCGCGAACGCGACGCGCACCCGCGGCTGGTCGTGCTCGGCGACTTCAACATCGCGCCCGATGCGCGCGACGTGCACGACCCGGCGGTGTGGAACGACGACCACATCCTGACCTCGACCGCGGAGCGCGCCGCGCTGCAGCGCCTGTTCGCGCTCGGCCTGCACGACGCGTTCCGCCTGCATCACGACGAGGCCGGGGTCTTCAGCTGGTGGGACTACCGCCAGGCGGGGTTCCGCCGCGACCTGGGCCTGCGCATCGACCTGACCCTGGTGTCCGACGCCCTGCGCGCCGAGACCGTCGCCGCCGGCATCGACCGCGAGCCGCGGACCTGGGAGCGGCCGAGCGACCACGCGCCGGCATGGGTCGCGCTCGGCGGCTGAGCGGCGCGCCGTGCAGGGCGGGCTTTCGCACCGGAAAAGTTCGTCTCCAATTCCCCGGGCGTAGGTCGGGGCAACGCCCCCGACGCCAGGACGCCCGGTCAGCCCACGTCGGACGGATCTCCCCACACCTCGCGAACCCGGACAGCGCACGTCGGCCGCGCGGGGCCGACCTACGCAGGATCGGCCATCTTCGACTTTGGAGAAGACCAGAAGAAGGCCCGGCAGTACCGGGCCTTCTTCGTGCGCATGCAGCTGCCGCCTCTCAGCGCACGCTGCCTCGCTGGAACAGATTGACGATCGCCAGCAGCACGACTGCGCCGATCAGCGCCGTCAGCAGGAAACCGACCCAGCCCGCGCCCAGCGACAGGCCCAGCGTCGGCAACAGCCAGCCGCCGATGACGCCACCGACGATGCCGACGACGATGTTGAGCAGGATGCCCTGCTGTCCGTTGGTCCGCATCAGGATGCTGGCCAGCCAGCCGGCGATGCCGCCGACGATCAGGTAGACGAGGAAGTTCATGTGGGTACTCCGGTTTGGACGTGATGCGAGGGAACGGCCGCGGAGGAATCCGCGCGTTCAGCTTCGCCGCATCATTGGCCCGGGCGCGTGACGGAAACGTCAGCATCGCCGCCGAGCAGCGCGTCGAGCGCGACGCGCGTCAGCTTGCCGGTCTCGTTGCGCGGCAGCGCATCGACACGGCGGATGCGGCGCGGCAGGAACACCGGGTCGATGCCGACGCGCAGCGCGTCGAGCAGGCGCGCGTCGTCGAGTGCGGCATCGGCGACGATGACCGCGGCGATGCGGCGGACACCGGAGCCGTCGGCCGCGTCGCATTGGCAGACCACGCCGTCACGGACGCCGTCGATCGCCAGCAGCCGGCGCGTGAGATCGGCCAGCGAGGCGCGCTTGCCGGCGATCTCGATCAGGTCGGCCTGGCGGCCGCGCAGCAGGAAGCGGCCGTCCGCGGTCAGCTCGACGACGTCGGCCAGCATCATCGGCGCGGCCAGGTGCGGCGCCGCCACCAGCGTGCCGTCGGGCACCGGCTGCAGGTGCACGCCGGGATACGGCGTCCATGCCGCGTCGACCGCGGTGCGGCGGAACGCGAAGATGCAGGTCTCGGTGGAACCGAACAGCTCGCGCACCTCGCAGCCGAAGCGCGCCTCGGCGGCGGCGGCCAGCGGCTGCGGCAGCGGCGCGGTCGCGGTGACGATGCCGGCCAGCGGCGGCAGGCCGACGCCGGACGCGACCAGCGTGCGCAGGTGCACCGGCGTGGTCACCAGCAGCGCCGGCGTGGCCGCATCGCGCAGCGCCGCGGCGATGTCCTCGGGAAAGAACGGACGCCCGCCGTGCACCGCGATCTCGCCGAGCAGCGGCAGCAGCACCGACATCTCCATGCCGTACATGTGCTGCGGCGGCACCGTCGCCACGACCGGGGTACCGGCCGCATCCAGCAGGTCGGCCAGCGCCGCGAGGTTCTGCGCGGTGCTGGTGTGCAGGCTGCCCCAGCGCTTGGGGTTCGCCCCCGGCGTGCCGGTGCTGCCGGAGGTGAAGCCGATCGCGACCAGGGCGTCGGCATCCAGGCACGGCATCGGACCGTCGCCCAGCGGCAGCAGGTCGGGCAGGCGGAAATAGTGTGGCGGCGGCACAGCGTCGGCATCGGGCACCACCGCATCGCAGCCGCAATGGTCGAGGTCGCCGATGCAGTAGCTGTCGGGATGGCGCGCGCGCACGTCGTCGATCGCCCCGCGGGTCCGCGACGGCGGCAGCAGCGTGGTCTGTCCGCGCACCGCGGCCGCGCAGAACGCGACCAGGAACCGATAGCGGTCCTCGCACAGATTCATCGCATGCGCAACGTCGGGCAGCAGCGCGGCCACGCCGTGCACGTGGGCCACGAACGTCGCCAGCGACACCTGCCCGTCGCCGGCGAACGCCAGCGCGCGCGCGGGGTCGCCGAGGACCAGCGGCAGCATCCGTTCCGCCCGTTGGTTGTGTGCATTGATCACTGCCGACATCGAACTGCTGCTCCCTGATCACGCGCTCCCGGCACCGGTGCCGGCGCCGCAACAAGCGTTTTAGCTTACGCTGGACACCCTGTCCGATGCCAAGTGCGGGATGTTCAGCCAAGACAACAGCCTGCGCACCGGCCCCGTCCGCTGCGCCTGGCGCGACTACCGGCGCGGGCAGCGTGCCGAGACCCTGGTCCGTCCCTGGCTCGCCGGGCAGCTGCACGTGCCGCCCGCCGCCATCGACCTGCGCCGCGATGCCCACGGCCGGCCGCAGCTGGCGCTGGCCGGGCCCGGCGCCGGCCCCGCGCACCTCGACGCCAACTGGAGCCACAGCGGCGACGGCCTGCTGGTCGCGCTGGGCGAGGACGTCGACGTCGGCGTGGACATCGAATGGCTGCGCCCGCGCCCGAAGGCGATGGCGCTGGCCGAACGCTTCTTCGCCCCGTCCGAGGCCGCCTGGCTGGCGCGCCTGCCCACGGCCACGGCCGAGGACGCCTTCGTGCGCCTGTGGTGCGCCAAGGAAGCGGTGCTCAAGGCCCACGGCCACGGCCTGTCGTTCGGCCTGCACCGGCTGGCGTTCGCGCCCGATGGCGACGTCTGGCGGCTGGTCGCCTGCGATCCCGCACTCGGCACGCCGCAGGACTGGCACCTGCACGCGTTCACGCCGATGCCCGGCTATCTCGCCACGCTGGCCTGGCGGCCCCACCGCGGCTGACCTGCCCGCCAAGGGCCGGCGCCCGCACCGCGGCGCGCGCCTTCTACAATGCCGCCATGAGCGAAACCGACGATCCCGCGCTGCGCGCCGAACTCAGCGCCGGCCTGCGCGCGCTGGGCCTGGACGAGGCACTGGCCGACCCGCTGCTGGCCTACCTCGCGCTGCTGGCGCGCTGGAACCGCACCTACAACCTGACCGCGATCCGCGACCCGCGCGAAATGGTCACCCGCCACCTGCTCGACTCGCTGGCGATGGTGCCCTTCGCCGCCGGCCTGGCGACGCTGGCCGACCTCGGCACCGGCCCCGGCCTGCCGGGCATCCCGCTGGCGATCGCGCTGCCGGCGCTGCGGGTCACCCTGGTCGAGTCCAACGGCAAGAAGGCGCGCTTCCTGCGCGAGGCGGTGCGGACGCTGAAGCTGGACAACGCGGAGGTGGTCGAGTCGCGGATCGAGGCCGTCGACCGGCCCGGCGCGTTCGCCGCGATCACCGCGCGCGCGCTGGCGACGCTGCCCGACATCCTGGCCGCCGGCGGCCACCTGCCAGCCGCCGACGGCCGGCTGCTGGCGATGAAGGGCGTGCGCCCCGACGAGGAGATCGCCGCGCTGCCCGCGGGCTGGCGGGTCGAGGCCGTTCATCCGCTGGCGGTGCCCGGCCTGGACGCCGAGCGGCACCTGGTCGTGGTGGCGAGGCAGCCGCCCGGGTCCGCGGCGGCCGCCGCAACGGCCTGACCGGCGCCGGGCCGGTGTCCGCCACGCGCGGCCCGGTTACCCCAACCGTCCCGCGGGGGGCATAATCCCCGGTCCGGCCGCGGTCAATGGCGGCCGGCTCCCTTCTGAACCCTCCGGAGCCCATGGCCCGCATCATCGCCATCGCCAACCAGAAAGGCGGCGTCGGAAAGACGACGACGGCCGTCAACCTGGCCGCGGCGCTGGCGCGCACGCCGCTGCGCGTGCTGCTGGTCGACCTGGACTCGCAGGGCAACGCGACGATGGGCCTGGGCATCGACAAGACCCTGGTACCGGCCTCGACCTGCGACGTGCTGCTGGGCGAGGTCTCGGCGATCGACGCCCTCGTGCAGACCGAGGAAGAGGTCGACCTGATCCCCGGCAACACCGACCTGACCGCGGCCGAGATCGAGCTGATGGACGCCGAGGGCCGCGAGCAGCGCCTCAAGCGCGCGCTCGAACCGCTGCGCGGCCGGTACGACTACATCATCATCGACTGCCCGCCGGCGCTGTCGCTGCTGACCCTCAACGCACTGACCGCCGCCGACTCGGTGCTGGTGCCGATGCAGTGCGAGTACTACGCGCTGGAAGGCCTGACCGCGCTGCTGCAGACCATCGATGCGCTGAAACAGCACCTCAATCCCGCGCTGGAGATCGAAGGCGTGCTGCGGACCATGTTCGACGTGCGCAACAACCTCGCCAACGCGGTGTCCGCGGAACTGACCAACCACTTCGGCGACAGGGTGTTCCGCACCATCGTGCCGCGCAACGTGCGCCTGGCCGAGGCGCCGAGCCACGGCCAGAGCATCGTCGGCTACGACAAGGGCTCGCGCGGCGCGATCGCCTACCTCGGCCTGGCCGGCGAGATCGTCCGCCGCCAGCGCGAGCGCGACCAGGCCGCGAAACCGGCGCAGCCCGCCACCGACAAGGAGATCCCGGCATGAGCACGCCCAAGACCCCGGCGAAGAAGCGCGGGCTCGGCCGCGGGCTGGAGGCGCTGCTCGGCCCCAAGGCCGCCGCCGAGGCGCCGGTGCTGGAAGCCACCGAGCAGGACACGCTGCGCACGCTGCCGGTCGACGCGCTGACCGCAGGCAAGTACCAGCCGCGCAAGCACTGGGACGCCGACAAGCTGACCGAGCTGTCCGAGTCGATCAAGGCACAGGGCGTGATCCAGCCGATCGTGGTGCGCCAGCTGCCCGACCGCACCTTCGAGATCATCGCCGGCGAACGCCGCTGGCGCGCCGCGCGCCAGGCCGGGCTGGCCGAGATCCCGGTGGTCGTGCGCAACGTCGAGGACCGCACGGTCGTCGCCATGGCGCTGATCGAGAACATCCAGCGCGAGGACCTCAACCCGCTGGAGGAAGCGCAGGCGCTACAGCGGCTGATCGACGAGTTCGACCTGACCCACGCCCAGGCGGCCGAGGCCGTGGGCCGGTCGCGCGCCGCCGTGTCCAACCTGTTGCGGCTGCTGGAACTGCCGCCGGCGATCCGCGCGCTGGTCGAGTCGCGCCGGCTGGAGATGGGCCACGCCCGCGCGCTGCTGACGCTGTCGCCGGAACTGGCCAGCAAGCTCGCCTCCGACGCCGCCGAGCATGGCTGGTCGGTACGCGAGGTCGAACACCGCGCCCAGCAGTTCGCCGCCGGCAAGGTGCCGGGCGGCAACGCACGTACCACCGCCCGCAGCCGCGCGCGGCCGCAGGCCGACATCGCCTCGCTCGAGAACGAACTGTCGGAATCGCTGGGCACCCGCGTCTCGATCGCCAACGGCCGCGGCAACAAGGGCCGGCTGGTGATCCACTACAGCAATCTCGACACCCTCGACGGCGTGCTGGAGCGGCTGCGCGGCGCGCGCGGCTGAGCACGCCGCCACCGGCCGATCGGACGGACCATGGCGCTGCCGCGAAGCGGCGCGGAGCCAACGACCGCGACCGGGACGACACCGGTCGCATCGAGGTCCAGGCCTGCATCAGCGCGTGTCGCGTCCACTCAGGCAGGCAACGACGAAACATGAGAGACAGGGGCATGACCCGCTGACGGCAAATGCTTCAAGCCATGGGCCAAGGCGGCTTCGCCAATGCATGCGGGCCACCCAGCGCCCGAGCCAAGCTGCGCCGCGAGGCGGCGTCGGCCTGGAATCGTCAGGTATCACTTGGTGGTCCGAAGTTTTCCAGCTTGTGTCATCGCGCGCGCCGGTGCTCTGGTCAGCGACTTGATGAATTCGACACGGCGAAAACGCAGCGCGGACCAATTCTCGTCTATCGCCACCTGGCGAACAGCTTCAAATCCTGCCTGGCCGAGACTGCTCCACCCGTCATCCCGGTTGAACTCGCACTTGTAGCGTTTGGACGTACCTTTCGGATATGCCATCCATAGAACAGCGTCGCCGTCCGCTGCCGCAGCAAGGATTGCTGATGCCTCATCCAGTTGTTTCCGGGTGATCACAAAGGCGATGCCGAAAGCGACACCTGCGCCCTTCTCGACCTTTCGACTTACCTTCACCGCGGCATCAGCCAGCGCCCTGAGCTCCGGCTCGAACGACTCGGGAGCATTCAGAACGACAATGGATCGCTGATCTTTCAGATTGAGTTTCCTGAATAGTGGAGTCATGGCAATGATTCCCGTGATGTCCAACGCCGGACTTGAGTCGCGCCGCGAAGCCCGGAGGAAAAGCCAATGACGCACGCCGCCAAGGCGGCTGCAACATCGAAGATCAGTACGGCTGCGGCTGCGATTACCAGAAATCGGATCATGAAATATTCCCTGCCGGCCTGACCCTGAACTAATCCGACCCGCGAATCGGCGTCGGCTTGAACGAACTGTCAGACCTGCCAGCCGTGTTGCCGGCCTCCTCTGCCTGGAACTCTATCGGAACCTGATGGTGACAGGCATGCTGTCTGTGCGGATAACGCCACTGGGCAACGGCGGAAAGAATGGCCTCGTCGTATCCGATGGGTTGGCCGGTGGCACGACCGACAGGATGCCACTCCGCTGAGACGATGGTGGGTGACTGCACCCGACCAGCTGGACTAATGACAAACGAAACCCGGGCTTCTCCAGAGAACTCGTTGTGCAACTTGGGCGGCAGCTTTGGTAGAACTATTGATGCAGGAACAAGCTCGGAAGAACAGGCCGGGATCGACTCGGCAACAGCGCACCAAGAAACAAAGCCAACAAATTGCAGATTATTCTCATGGCAGGTCTAACGCCGAAATCAAGCCACGCCGCGAATCGGCAGCAGCTTCAATGATTGTTAGGCGTCACCCAGCGCGCCATCTTCTTGGCCGACCCAGAGCCGGTTCCCGTCCGGGTCTTCGAAGCGAAACTCCACCATGCCGTAGAAGGTATCCTCCAAGTCGGGAACGTCCAACCCGTTTTCGCGAACCCGCCGGTGGAAGTCCACGATGTCCTCTGGATAAAGGTAGAGGACAGAGATCCTCGGGATGCCCGCGTGCAGATTGATGGATTGATCCAGCATGATCTGGCAGTTGCCGCAACGCAGCTTGGCCCAGCCCCATTCGTCCTTTCGATCCTCAACGACGAAGCCGAGCTTCTCGTAGAAAGCCACACTCTCCGGCATGCTCTTGACCGGCTGCATTGGAACCAGGCACGCAAGGTTCATACGATCTCCAAAGGCGACTAACGCCCAGGTTTGGCCACACCGCGCAGTGGAGCCAAGCACTGGCAAGCTGTACCTGCCATGTGCTCGACGTCACCAAGCGGTGTCGGTTTGGATGCATTGCTAGACGCGGAAAGATTTCATGAGCGCTAACGCCTGAGTTAGGCCGCGCCGCGAAGTGGCGTCGGTTTGAATGAGTTGTCAGGACCCAAGCTAGTCAAGGCACCAGCCCTCGACCACCGTGCCTCTCTCAATCTTGTCATAGCAGCCGTAGATGTCATGGGTGTCCACTTGACAGGTGCCGGTCGAGCGAGAACCAACAACCGCATTCTCCGGCGCCTTGCACGTTCCTTGGCAATCCGACTTATCGGAGCAAGTCTTGCCTGCGTCTGGAAAAGGCCTGACGCAGGCTGAAGTTCCAAACATGCCAACGCCACGGATGAAGCCCCCCTCGGCTCTGCATTGCGCCTGATCAATCTTGGCAAGAGCAGCGGCGCGAGACCGTTCCAAACCCTTTTGCATCCGCCAATCTCGCAAGGAACTACAGCCACATATGAGGCAGGCCGCAATCAGAACTGTGAGCACACGGATACTGGACATGGACCCTAATGCCCGAGCTAAGCCCCGCCGCCAAGCGACGTCGACCTGGATGAATTGTTAGCGCCCAAGCAGGGCTCTACAAGTCTGACTTTGTACCAGCTCGCTGTGCACCTTGAAGCCGCCAGACAACTCATAGACCCGGCTGCGAACTGAACTAGCAACCGCATGGTCACACTCCCATACTCGGGACGAGCGGTTGATCTCGATATTTGAGACCGTTCCATCCGTGAGAATCTCGAATGACACGTCTGCAGCACAGGTTGTTTCTCGGTCCGTGTACATGATGCAAAAGTCTGGCGGGATGATGACCGGCTCCGATCTCAAAATACCAGGTGGAGCGTCCCCATTCCCCGGGTCGCTTGCCAACGGATCCTGAAACGCAGCCAAAAATAGCAATGAAATGAGCATGGGCGCTAACACCTGAATTAAGCCGCCGAGACGCGGCGTCGGCTTGAATGTATTACCAGGCGCCATGGCCGGCACTGCGTGCAAAACTCAGCACTCACTGCCGCGAGCCTGTCGCCGTCAAAGCGCATCCCGATGCCAACCTGGCCGAGACGTGCATCCGAGTCCATGATGGGCAGATTCAGACCACGCCGATCCACCTTTTGCGTACACCACAACCACTGAACTGTCGATGGCGATAGCCCCTGACTCCGGTCGTGAGTTCTTGAACCAGACCGTCAGCTTCTCAAACACCTCATCGTCTGTCGTGAGCGCCCCACCCGGGGAATGGAAGCGGCGGGCAACAATCGTGGCTTGCCCGGCGGCTAGCCTGTGAGCAAATAGCCCCATTGCGGAATGGTCTAGCACAGACTCATTATCGGGTCGCGCATCCAGGCCAGAAAGATAATCTGGAATGGCAGCATGCTTGATCATGAGCGGGCTAACGCCTGAGTCAAGCCATGCCGCGAAGCGGCGTCGGATTGAATGAATTGTTGGGCGCGCCGCTAGTCACTTGAGCCGCCATCTCCTGGTCCCGTGAAGTCAGATGGCGTTGGAATCCAGCCTTGATGTGGCTGGCTGCCGTCGCCGGGCGTGAAAAGCGGATCAAAGACTCGGGTTGGATCATAGGCGCTTTGGCTGCGCACAAACAGCAGCAGACCGATAGCCCCGAAAACTGGCAGAAGCCAAACAACGGCGAGTTGAAATGCCAAGTGCCGCATCGTTGGGTAGTGGCTCCTACAGACCGCCGCAGTGGCAACGACGTTAAGGACAAGAATTGCGATTGGAATTGACCACCAAATCACGTTCAACCTCCAAAGCGCCTAAAACCTGTCCTGATTAGCACTAACGCTCAGTTGCGTGCCCCCTCTCCCGCATGCGGGAGAGGGTTGGGGTGAGGGCAAATACTGGCCACGACATGCGCCCCCCATCCGCCCTTCGGGCACCTTCCACCCGTGAAGGGCGCAATGCCCGCATGCGGGGGAAGGGAACTGAAGGTTCGTGCTAATCAGAAAACCTGTTCGGCAACATTCTGGTGTGCAAGAAAGGGGTGTAATCCCAATCTGACGCGGCGGGCGCCCCCCAGCGGGCTAGCCGGCCTGCATCCGCATCACTGGTGTGCCTAATCACGACCCATCCTCCCCGGATGACCTCTGCTCCCGACGCTAGCATCCGCCCGCATACCGCTCAACATAAGAATCCGGCCAGCCGCCCCTTCGTCCGGCAAGTCGCCCGCACAACCGAGAGGTGCGGCACAGCCATGCCCGAAGAGCCAAGCCCATGTCCCCGGGATCGCCCCCTGGCCCGACAGCCCGGATCACACGCCACCTGCACCAGATCGGCCCCGCCTTCCGCCACCCTGTAAAATGGCCGTCTTTTGGCCCGCCGTATCGTGGAAGCTCCCATCCGCCCCGCCGTCCGCGGACCGACGTTCGTCCGGCTGCTTGCCCGCCTGACCGACGCCGACATGCCGCAGTCCGGCCCGGCGCTGGCGGACCGGCTGAGCCAGTGGATCGACTGGACCCGGGCGGTGGCGCTGTCGAAGGTGCTGGATGCGCCTGCGTCCGAACCCGGGCCCGACACGGGCCCGGTTGTGGATCGCGACGCCGCCGGGGCCTGCGCGCGGGCGCGTAGCGCATTGCTGGACGCGATTGCCGGTGCGCCGGAACTGGCCGTGCCGCAGCCGCAGGGCGCGACGCCCGCAGACGGGGCGCCCGATGGCGCGGAAGCCGTGGTCGACTTCGCGCCGTTCCGGCAACGCCATCTGGCGCTGCAGCGGTCGATGCTGGCGGCCACGGGGCGTCTGCGCGGGGAACTGCGCGACCGGCTTGCGCGGCAATCCGCGGAAATGGCACGCCTGGCCGAAGTGGACGCGGTCATGGAGGGTGCATTGAGCCCGCGCGAGCATGCGCTGCTCGCGGCGGTGCCGGCGCTGCTCGAGACGCATTTCGAGCGGCTGCGGGCGGCCGCGGGCGAGGCGGGTCCGGACGCATCCGCGGCCTGGCTCGATGGTTTTCGCAGGGACATGCAGGGCGTGCTGCTCGCCGAACTGGATGTCCGTTTCCAACCGGTGGAAGGGCTGCTCGCAGCGCTTCGCGCCCATTGACGCAGTACATCATGCCCTCAAGTCTTCGTAGTTCCTCCGTTGTCCCCGCCCTCGTCTTCGCGCTCGGCCTGGCCGTGGTTGGCTGGATCGCCGTCGGCTATGCCGGCACCAACGCGCTGGCGCTCGCGGTCACGCTGCTGATCGGCGCCTGTTATGTCGCCGGCGGTCTGGAGCTGTACCGCTACCGGCAGGCCACGTCCACGCTGGCGGGCGCCGTCGACATGCTGGCCGAACCGCCGCCGTCCCTCGACGACTGGCTGGACCGGCTGGACCCGAGCCTGCGCAACGCGGTGCGCCTGCGCATCGAGGGCGAGCGTGTCGCGCTGCCGGTGCCGGCGCTGACGCCGTACCTGGTCGGCATGCTGGTGCTGCTGGGCATGCTGGGCACGCTGCTGGGCATGATGCTGATGCTGCGCGGCACCGGCATGGCGCTGGAGACGGCGACCGACCTGCAAGCGATCCGCGATTCGCTGGCCGCGCCGGTCAAGGGCCTGGGCTTCGCGTTCGGCACGTCGATCGCCGGCATCGCGACCTCGGCGATGCTGGGCCTGCTGTCGGCGCTGCTGCGGCGCGAACGGACAGGCGCGGTGCAGCGGCTGGACGCGGCCGCCGCGACCGTGCTGCGCGTGCATTCGCAGGCGCACCAGCGCGAGGAAACTCTGCGCCTGCTGCAACGGCAGACCGAGGTGATGCCGGTGCTGGTCGAACGGCTGCAGGCGATGATGGCGACGATCGAACAGCAGAGCCTGGCCGCGGGCGAACGGCTGGACGCGCGCCAGGACGCGTTCCACGGCCGTACCGAGGCCGCCTACACGCAGCTGGCCGCGTCGGTGGAACGCACGCTGCAGGCCAGCGTCACCGAGAGCGCGCGCGCCGCGAGCGCAGCGCTGCAGCCGGTGTTCGAGACGACGATGGCCGCGCTGGCGCGCGAGACCGCGGCGCTGCAGGCCACGGTCGCCGATGCCGTCGACCGCCAGCTGCAGGCGCTGACCGCAGGCTTCGAGGCCTCGACCACGACCGTGACCGGGCGCTGGCAGCAGGCCCTGGACGGGCAGACCGCGTCGAACGAGACCCTGGCCGGCAATTTGCGCGGCGCGCTCGATGCCTTCAACGCGAGCTTCGAACGACGCGCGGGCGGGCTGCTGGACGCGGTCGGCGCACGCCTGGATGCCACCGCGACGCAGGCCGACGCCTTGCAGCAGACCGTGAGCAGCGCCGTCGAGCGGCAGCTGCAGACGCTTACGCGCGGCTTCGAGGCGTCCACCGCAACCGTCGCCGAGCGCTGGCAGCAGGCACTGGCCGCGCAGCAGGCGACGCATGCGGCGCTGACCGACGACCTGCGCGGCACCCTGGACGGCTTCGGCGCGTCCTTCGAGCAGCGTGCGGCCGCGCTGGTCGACGGCGTCGCCAGCCGCCTCGACGCGACCGCCAGCCACGTCGCCGGCGCCTGGCAGCAGGCACTGTCGCAGCAGGCTGCGGCCAACGACGCGTTCGGCCGCCAGCAACAGCAGGCATTGGCGGCGGCCGCGGCGACGTTCGAGAGCCAATCCGCGTCGCTGCTGCGCAGCGTCGACCAGTCGCATGCGCAACTGCAGGCGGCACTGGCCGAACGCGACGGGCAGCGCCTGGCGGCCTGGACCGACAGCCTGGCCGCGATGGGCGCGGCGCTGCGCGAGGACTGGGCGCAGGCCGGCGCCGAGACCACGCGCCAGCAGCAGGCGATCGGCGAAACGCTGGCCACCACCGCCGATGCCATCGCAGCGCAGACCCGGGCGCATGCCAGCGACACCATCGCCGAGATCTCGCGGCTCGTGGACGCGGCGTCGGAAGCGCCGCGCGCCGCCGCCGAGGTCATCGCCGAACTGCGCCGGACACTGTCCGACAGCATGGTCCGCGACACCGCGATGCTGGAGGAGCGCACGCAGATGATGTCGACGCTCGACACGCTGCTCAGCGCCGTCAACCACGCCTCGACCGAGCAGCGCGCGGCGATCGACGCGCTGGTGGCGACGTCGGCGGACCTGCTGGAGCGCGTCGGCACCCGCTTCACCGACCACATCGCCGCCGAGACCGGCAAGCTCGACGGGGTGGCCGCCCAGCTCACGGCCGGCGCGGTCGACGTGGCCAGCCTCGGCGAGGCCTTCGGCGCGGCGGTCGCGGTATTCGGCGACTCCAACGACCGGCTGGCGGCGCGGCTGCAGGGCATCGAGGACGCGCTGGAGAAATCGCTGGCGCGCAGCGACGAGCAGCTGGCGTACTACGTGGCGCAGGCGCGCGAGGTCGTCGACCTCAGCGTGCTGGCGCAGAAGCAGATCATCGAGGACCTGCAGCAGCTGGGCGGGCGGCAGGCCGACGCGGCATGAGCGTGGAACTCGACGGCGACGCCGATTCGACCGCGCCGGTCTGGGCCGCGTTCGGCGACCTGATGTCGGTGCTGCTGGGCGCGTTCGTGCTGATCCTGGTCGGCGTGATCGGCGTGCAGCTGCAGCTCGAACTCAAGCTCGACGAGGAGGTCGCCCAGCGCGAGGCCGAGACCCGCCGGCGCGAGACCCTGGAACAGGCGCTGGCGGCGCCGCTGGCCGCCGGCCGCATCACCCTGGTCGACGGCCGCATCGGCATCCGCGGCAGCGTGCTGTTCGCGCTCGCCTCCGACCAGCTGCAGCCCGAGGGCCGCGAGCTGCTGCGCAGCCTGGCCGGGCCGCTGTCGGAATACCTGGCCGCACGCGACGAGATCCTGATGGTCAGCGGGTTCACCGACGACCGGCTGGTCCGCGACGGCAACCGCTTCGCCGACAACTGGGAGCTGTCGGCGCAGCGCGCGCTGACCGTCACCCGCGCGCTGATCGCCGAGGGCGTGCCCGCCGACTCGGTGTTCGCGGCCGCGTTCGGCGCCCAGCAGCCGGTGGGCTCCAACGACGACGCCGAGGGCCGCGCGCAGAACCGGCGCGTCGAGATGGCGCCGGTGCCGCGGCGGCAGTCCGCCGCCAAGATCGATGCTCGCTGACGGCACCGACATCGCGGCGGTGCTGGACGGCTGGCGCGCGCAGGGCGCCGATCGCATGGACCCGCTGCGCTTCCATCGGATCGCGGCGCTGCACCGACGCGCGGGCGGGCGCGACGGCGAAGCGCGGCGCGCGCTGGACGCAAGGCTCGGTGCGCTGGTCGAAGCCTATGCGCGCGATGTCGCGCGCGCGCGCCGCGACCCATCGCGCGGGGCGGGCCTCGACCCGCCTCGGGGCGCCGACGGCGGGTCGAAAGCCGCCCTGCCGGGGGCACCGGACGCGGCAGGCAGCGCGGACCCGCGACGCGGCGCGTTGGGCGCGCTGGTCGACGGCATGACCGCGCGCGCGCGCGTCGCTGCCACGAATGCGGAAGCGCCGTCGCCGTATCCCGAGCTGCCCGCACTCGAGGACTTCCGCGCGCTCTGGTCGACGCTGCGCATCCGCAGCCAGGTCCGCGAATCGCTGGCGCCGGCCCCGACCGGCGCCGGCCCGCTGAACTCCGGCGCACTCGCGCACCGGTCGCTGGCCCTGATGCGCACGCTGTCGCCGGACTACCTGCAGCACTTCCTGGCCTACGTCGACACGCTGTCATGGCTGGAGACGATGCACGACGCCGGCGTGCTGGCGGGCGGGGAAACGCCACAGGCGGCCGGTACCAGACCGCGCTCGAAGCCGCGGGCACGCAAGCGGAGCCGGCCTGCGCCATAGGCGGCCGCCCCATCTCCCCGATCGCGGCCAGAGATCGCTCCTGTGGGGCGGCGCGCGTCCCGTCACGATCCCATTGGCAGGAGCGCCCCTTGGGCGCGATGAGTCCCGGCGATCCCGATCGCGGCCAGGCCGCCCCTACAGGCAGGTAGCGTCCCGATCACAATCCCATAGGGCGATGCCCAACCAGCGCGCCAACCGCCAAGGCCTTGCGCGGCAAGGGGAATTTCAGGACAATGGCCGGCTCGTTGCGTCCAGCCCATGGAAACATGGCCTGACCTGCCTCCCGGAAGCGCGGTTCCCGGCAGCGGTGTGGCGAGCCTTCTTCCCGTTCCGCGCGATGGCCCAGGCCATCGGGGCCGCCATCTCCCTGGCTAAGGGCGATATCAATCACATTCGAGGTGCGTAATGTCCCGAGTATGCCAAGTCACCGGCAAGCGTACGACGACCGGCAACAACGTCTCGCACGCCATGAACAAGACCCGCCGCCGCTTCCTGCCGAACCTGCACGAGCGCCGGTTCTGGGTCGCCAGCGAGAACCGCTGGATCAAGCTGCGTGTTTCCACCAAGGCCCTGCGCACCATCGACAAGAACGGCATCGACGCCGTGATCGCCGAGCTCCGTGCCCGTGGCGAGAAGGTCTGAGGAGTAGAGCATCATGGCAGGCAAGCGCGACAAGATCCGTCTGATTTCCTCGGCCAACACCGGGCATTTCTACACGACGGACAAGAACAAGAAGAACACCCCCGGCAAGATGGAGATCAAGAAGTACGATCCCGTCGTCCGCAAGCACGTGATCTACAAGGAAGGCAAGATCAAGTGACCTGACGGCCCACGCGCGCAGCGCGTGGATGCCCCGAAGGCGCCTCCGCGCAGGCGGACCCGGCGCCTCCGCACGAAACCCGCCGCAAGGCGGGTTTCGTCGTTCCGGGCCGAGGAACGCCGCGCGAGGGCGGTCACCGGGCCCTGTCCCGCGCGACGGTGGGCGCCGCGTCCGGTCCGAACGCGGCGTGGCGTGCCATGCCCTCCCCCGGCGCGATGCGCCGACCTCACACCCGTGAAGGGCGCAATGCCCGCAGGCGGGAGAGGTGCCCGGATCCGCACGTCACCGGCGAGTGGCGCCGACCTGGTGCCGTCATGCCCGCGCAGGCGGGCATCCAAGTGACCTCGAGCCGCTGGGCGCCCATGAAAGACGCTGATGTCCGCCTGCGTGGGCATGTCGGAGCGTGCGCATTGGGCTTGAACGTTTTGCTTGAATCGGTGCCACTGGTCACCGGCGCTTTTGCCAGCATCGCATCCGGCCCGCAGAATCGGCGCATGAGCGAATCGCTGAACCTGGGCCTGTGGATCCTGATCGTCGACTGGACGATCCGCATTGCCGCACTGCTGTGGATCCCGGCGCGCACGCGGCCGGCGGCGGCGCGCAGCTGGTTGCTGCTGATCGGATTCCTGCCACTGCTGGGCCTGCCGCTGTACCTGCTGCTGGGCCACCCGTGGCTGTCGCGCGAGCGGGTGCGCCGGCAGTCCGACGCCTCGGTGGCGATCCGCGAGGGGCAACTGGCGCAGGCGGCGTGGCACTGGACACCGCCGGCCGACAGCGTGGCCAGCGAGACGGTGCCGCTGGTGGAGCGGCTGGGCGCGTTCATGCCGGTGCGCGGCAACGGCGTGACCCTGCTCGACGACTACGACGGCACGCTGCAGGCGCTGCTCGACGACATCGACGGCGCCACCACGCGCGTGCACCTGCTGTACTACCTGATGTTCGACGATGCGGTCGGCGAGGCCGCGGTGCAGGCGCTCGAACGCGCGGCCGCGCGCGGCGTGCAGTGCCGGGTGCTGCTGGACGCGGTCGGCGCCAAGCGCGGCCTGCGCCGCTACCGCAAGCGCCTGCAGCGCGCGGGCGTGCAGGTCCACGCGATGCTGCCCGGCGGCCTGCGCTGGCGCCGCAGCGGCCGTGCCGACCTGCGCAACCACCGCAAGATCGCGGTGATCGACGACGGCGTGGCGCACGTGGGTTCGCAGAACCTCGCCGATGCGGTCTTCATCCCCGGCGTCCCCAACCGCGAGCTGGTGGCCCGCGTGCACGGCCCGATCGTCGCCCACCTGGAGGCGGTGTTCGCCAGCGACTGGTACCTGGAGACCGGCGAGGTGCTGGCGGTGTCGCCGGTGCGCCCGGCCCACGCCGACGACGTGGCCTGCCAGCTGCTGCCCAGCGGGCCGGCCTATCCGTTCCCCAACGCGGCCGACAGCATCGTCACCCTGATCCACCTGGCGCGGCGGCGGGTGGTGCTGACCACGCCCTATTTCGTGCCCGACGACGCGATCGCCGGGGCGATGCGGATCGCCGCGCTGTCGGGCGTGGACGTGCAGCTGATCCTGTCGGCGAGCAACAACCAGCGCCTGACCGCGCTGGCCCAGCACGCCAGCTACGAGGAACTGCTGGCCTGCGGGGTGAAGATCGCCCTGCACCGCCCGCGCTTCCTGCACGCCAAGCACCTGAGCGTCGACGACGAGGTCGCGCTGGTGGGCTCGATCAACCTCGACATCCGCTCCTTCGCGCTCAACGCCGAGATCGGCCTGCTGTGCTACGACCCGGACGTGGTGGCACGGATGCGCGGCATCGAAGCCGACTACCTGGCCGATGCCGAGGTGCTGTCCCCCGCCACCTGGCGCCGCCGCCCGGCATGGAAACGCAGCGTGGAGGGCATCGCCCGGCTGGCCGATTCGTTCCTGTAGGACGGGTCCCGACCCGCCACGAACCGTAGGTCGGCCCCACGCGGCCGACGCACGCGGTGCCCGGGGCGCGGAGCGTCGGGGGCGTCGCCCCGACCTACGCGCGCGACGCGCGGGTGCGCACACGAGCCGATGCCGGCCACGTAAACTCGGCGGCTCGACGGGCGAAGGGGACGGCATGCTGCCGGGCTGGATGCTGCTGCTGGTGTCACTGGGCTATGCCGCGCTGCTGTTCGGCGTGGCGTGGTACGGCGACCGCCGCCCGCTGTACCCGGACCGGCCGTGGCTGCGCCCGGTGGTCTACAGCCTGGCGCTGGCGGTGTACTGCTCGTCGTGGACGTTCTACGGCGCCGTCGGCACCGCGTCGCGCTACGGCCTGGGCTACCTGCCGATCTACATCGGCCCGCTGCTGATGATCCTGTTCGGCTGGCGGATCCTCGAGCGCCTGGCGCTGATCGCGCAGTCGCAGAATACGGTCTCGATCGCCGACTTCATCGCCTCGCGCTACGGCCGCTCGCAGCGGCTGGCGGCGCTGGTCGCGTTCATCGCGCTGGTCGCCGCGGTGCCCTACCTGGCGCTGCAGTACAAGGCGGTGGCGATCAGCCTGGACGTGCTCGGCGGCCCCGACGGCGCGGTCACGACCTTCGGCGACCCGGCGTTCTACGTCGCCGCGCTGATGGCGCTGTTCGCGATCCTGTTCGGCACCCGCACCGTCGACGCGACCGAGCACCGCCCGGGGCTGATGCTGGCGGTCGCGCTGGAGTCGCTGATCAAGCTGGTCGCGCTGGTCACCGTGGGCCTGTTCGCGATGCAGTGGCTGGGCGCGCGCGAACTGCCGCTGATGGAGGCGACCCGCGCGCTGGTCGCCAACGCGCCGCCGAGCGGCTTCCTGGCCCAGTGCCTGCTCGCGTTCGCGGCGATCATCTGCCTGCCGCGGCAGTTCCACGTCGCGATCGTCGAATGCGGCGACGTGCGCGACATCCGCCGCGCGCGCTGGCTGTTCGGCGGCTACCTGGTGCTGATCTGCCTGATGGTGCTGCCGATCGCCGGCGCCGGCGTCGCGCTGTTCGGCCGCGATGGCCCGGTCGCGTCCGACAGCTTCGTGCTGGCGCTGCCGATGGCCGAGAACGCCGACATGATCGCGCTGTTCGCCTACATCGGCGGCTTCTCGGCGGCGACCGGCATGGTCATCGTGTCGTCGGTCGCGCTGGCGACGATGGTCAGCAACGACCTGGTGATGCCGATGCTGCTGCGCCGCGGCTACGCCGAGCGCCACGGCGGCAACGTCGCCTCGGCGGTGCTGTGGATCCGCCGCGCGGCGATCATCGGCCTGGCCGCGCTGGCCTACGGCTACTACCGGGCCAGCGGCAGCGACACCACGCTGGCGGCGTACGGGCTGATGGCCTTCGCCGCGGTCGCGCAGTTCGCGCCGGCGCTGATCGGCGGGCTGTACTGGCGCGGCGCCAGCCGCAAGGGGGTCGAGGTCGGGCTGCTGATCGGCTTCGGCGTCTGGGTCTACACCCTGCTGCTGCCGGCGCTGACCGAGGCCGGCTGGCTCGACCCGCAGTGGCTGTTCCACGGGCCGCTGGGCATCCAGTGGCTGCGGCCGCGCCAACTGTTCGGCCTCGACGGCTGGGATCCGCTGACCCACGGCACGTTCTGGTCGCTGCTGCTCAACGTCGGCGCGCTGCTGCTGGTATCGGCGCGCTGGCGGCCGACGCTGGACGAGCGCCTGCGCGCCGCGCCGTTCCTCGACCCCTACGCCGAGCGCCGCACGCTGGCCTCCGAGGACTGGAACGGCAACGTGCACGTGGGCGACCTGCTGACCCTGACCGGACGCATCGTCGGCGACCGCACCGCGCAGCGCGCGTTCGAGGAGTACGCCCAGTCGCAGTCGATGCCGCTGGAGCCCCGGAGCCCGGCCGACCGCGCCTGGCTGCAGTTCACCGAGCGCCAGCTGGCGGCCGCGGTCGGCGCCTCGTCGGCGCGCCTGCTGATGACCAGTGCGCTGCGCGGCTCGGGCATGGAGGTCGACGAGGTCGTGGCGATGCTCGACGAGGCCGGGCAGGAGCTGCGCTTCAACCGCGAGGTGCTGTCGTCGACGCTGGAGAACATCGACCACGGGGTCAGCGTCGTCGACCGCACGATGCGCCTGGTCGCGTGGAACCGCAGCTACCAGCGGCTGTTCGGCTATCCCGACAACATGCTCTACGTCGGCCGCCCGGTCGCCGACCTGATCCGCTACAACGCCGAGCGCGGCGAGCTGGGTCCGCGCAACGCGATCGACATCGACATCGAGATCGACAAGCGCATCGCCTACATGCGCGCGGGCTCGCCGCACGTGTCCGAGCGCGTGCTCAGCAACGGCCAGGTCATCGAACTGCGCGGCCAGCCGCTGCCCGGCGGCGGCTACGCGACCAGCTACAGCGACGTCACCGACTACAAGCGCGCCGAACGCGAACTGCGCGAGATCAACGAGACCCTGGAGCAGCGCGTCGGCGAGCGCACGCGCGAGGCCGAGGCGGCGCAGGAGTCGCGCTCGCGGTTCCTGACCGCAGTCAGCCACGACGTGCTGCAGCCGCTCAACGCGGCGCGGCTGTTCACCTCGGCGCTGCGCGAGACCCAGGACGGCAACGAGCAGAAGCACCTGGCCGAGCGCGTCGACACCTCGCTGCGCGCGGCCGAGGAGCTGCTCGACGGCCTGCTCGACGTCTCGCGCCTGGATGCCGGCGCGCTGAAGCCGGAGATCACCGACTTCGACGCCGCCGAGCTGTTGCGCCAGCTGGCCGGCCAGTACGCGCCGATGGCCGCGGCGCGCAAGCTCGACATCCGCCTGCATGCGCCGCCCACGCCGGTGCGCAGCGACCGCCGGCTGCTGCGCCGGGTGCTGCAGAACTTCCTCGCCAACGCGCTGCGCTACACCCGCAGCGGACGCATCGTGCTGGCCGCGCGCCGTCGCGGCGACACCGTCGCGCTGCAGGTCTGGGACACCGGCCCCGGCATTCCCGAGCACCACATGCGCCAGATCTACGACGAGTTCCACCGCTACGAGCAGCCCTTCGACTGGGACGGCCGCGGCCTGGGCCTGGGCCTGTCGATCTGCCAGCGCATCTCGCGGCTGCTCGGACACACGCTCGATGCGCGCGCCACGGTCGGCAAGGGCAGCATGTTCTCGATCACCGTGCCGCGCAGCGCCCAGGCCGTGCTGCCGGCGGCGCCACCGTCGGCCGTGCTGCCCGACGCCTCGCTGAGCGGCCTGCGCGTGCTGTGCGTGGACAACGACGACGACATCCTCGCCGGCATGGACGTGCTGCTGCGGCGCTGGGGCGTGGAGCCGCTGTGCGCCAAGACCATCGACGAGGCGATCGCGTGCATGGACCAGCATCCCGACGTGCTGCTGGTCGACTACCACCTGCACGACCGCCTCGACGGCCTGGACACGCTCGACACCCTGCGCGGCATCGCCCCGGACGTGCCGGGCGCGCTGCTGACCGCCGACGGCAGCGACGCGCTGAAGCAGACCGCGCGCATCCGCGGCTACCGGGTGCTGACCAAGCCGGTGAAGCCGGCCTCGATGCGCGCATTCCTGGCCGCCCAGCAACGCCTGCGCGCCGCGCGCTGAATACGCCGCGACCGCAGGCAGGCAACCGCGACGGCGTGAATGCCGACGGCGGCCGGACGACGACATCGACCGGCCGTGCGCATGCGCCCTGCTAGACTGCGCGGCCCGACTGTCCGCCGATCGCCCGGAGACCCGCACCGCACATGAGCGCAGCCACGCACACCGCCGATCCGCTGGGCGATCGCCTGGAACGCATCATCGCCACCCTCGACGACAGCCAGTTGACGCTCGGCGAGATGATCCGGCGCATCGGCGGCGAAGGCCTGCTGATGCTGTCGATGCTGCTGACGGTGGTCTTCCTGATCCCGGTATCGATCCCCGGCGTGAGCACGGTGTTCGGTGCGGCGCTGGTGCTGATCGGCATCAGCCACCTGACCGGCAAGCCGCTGTGGCTGCCGGGGCGGCTGCGCGACCGCCACCTGCCGGCCGAGAAACTGCAGGCCGGGCTCGGCCGCGGCCTGGTGTGGGTGCGGCGGCTCGAACGCGTGAGCCGGCCCGGGCGGCTGGCGGCGCTGTCGCAGGGCCGCGCGGTCGACGCCTTCAACAGCCTCGCCTTCATCTTCGCCGCGCTGCTGCTGATGGCGCCGTTCGGCTTCGTGCCGTTCAGCAACACGGTGCCGGCGATCGCGCTGCTGTTCTACGCGATCGGCCTGATCCAACGCGACGGCGTCGCGATCCTGCTCGGCCACCTGTCGACGATCGGCACGGTGATCTACTTCTCTGTGCTGATCGGCGGCGGCGGCTATCTCGCCGCGGGGCTGTGGCAGCATTTCAGCGGCTGAGGCCTGCGTAGCGCGGGAACGGACCGCGCCTGCGGCAGAAACCATTCCGGCGAGAAGCGCGGCGCGCTCCGAAAGAACCGGCCGGACCGCGACGCTCAGCCGTGCTCCATCTCCTCCGGCGGTAACGTCATCGTGTCCGGGTCGACCGACAGCTTGCCGGCGATCAGCACCGCCTGGGTGCGGTTGGACGCGCCGAGCTTGCGCAGCACCGCGGTCATGTGCGCCTTGACCGTGGCCTCGGACACGCCCAGCTCGTAGGCGATCTGCTTGTTGAGCATGCCGTCGCCGAGCATCTGCAGCACGCGGAACTGCTGCGGCGTGAGGTCGCGCAGGCGCGCGGCGACGTCGTGCTCGTTCGGCGACACGCCCGGCGCGGACGCGGCCGCCTCGGGGATCCAGCGGTCGCCGTCGAGTACCTGCGCCACCGCGCGCGCCAGGGTCTCGGCATCGGCCGACTTGGGCACGAAGCCGGCGGCGCCGTGATCGAGCGCGCGCCGCATCACCGCCGGCTCCTCGCGCGCGGACACCATCAGCACCGGCAGCTGCGGGTACTGCGCGCGCAGGTGCACCAGCGCGCTGAAGCCGTGCACGCCGGGCATGTTGAGGTCGAGGGTCAGCAGGTCGGCATCGGGCTCGGCCTCGACCAGGGCGTACAGGGCATCGACGTTGTGCGCCTCGCGCAGTTTCGCGTCCGGCACCGCGCGGGCGATCGCACCGCGCAGCGCTTCGCGGAACAGGGGGTGGTCGTCGGCGATCAGCAGGGTTGTCATCGGGTCAGCATCAGCCGTTCGGGATGTATCGTTCCTTGACGAGCGCGTCGACCACGCCCGGATCGGCAAGCGTGCTGGTGTCGCCGAGCTGGTCGGGGGCGTTCTCGGCGATCTTGCGCAGGATGCGGCGCATGATCTTGCCCGAGCGCGTCTTCGGCAGGCCCGGCGCCCACTGGATGTGGTCGGGCGATGCGGTCGGGCCGATCTCGGTGCGCACGTGCTTGACCAGTTCCTTGCGCAGCTCCTCGCTGTACTCCTCGCCGGCCTTCAGGGTCACGTAGGCATAGATGCCCTGGCCCTTGATGTCGTGCGGGAAGCCGACCACCGCGGCCTCGGCGACCTTGGGATGCAGCACCAGCGCGCTTTCCAGCTCGGCGGTACCGATGCGGTGGCCGGAGACGTTGATGACGTCGTCGACGCGCCCGGTGATCCAGTAGTAGCCGTCGGCGTCGCGGCGGCAGCCGTCGCCGGTGAAGTAGTTGCCCGGATAGGCCTTGAAGTAGGTGTCGATGAAGCGCTGGTGGTCGCCGTAGACGCTGCGCATCTGCCCCGGCCACGAGTCGATGATGACCAGGTTGCCTTCGGCCTCGCCCTCGAGGAAGTTGCCGTTGGCGTCGACCAGCGCCGGCTGCACGCCGAAGAACGGCTTGGTCGCCGAGCCGGGCTTGGCGTCGATCGCGCCGGGCAGCGGCGAGATCAGGATGCCGCCGGTCTCGGTCTGCCACCAGGTGTCGACGATCGGGCAGCGCGAATCGCCGACCACCTCGTAGTACCAGCGCCAGGCCTCGGGATTGATCGGCTCGCCGACGCTGCCGAGCAGGCGCAGCGACTTGCGCGAGGTCGATTTCACCAGCGCCTCGCCCTCGCGCATCAGCGCGCGGATCGCGGTCGGCGCGGTATAGAAGATCGACACCCGGTGCTTGTCGATGACCTGCCAGAAACGCGCGGCGTCGGGATGGTTGGGCACGCCCTCGAAGATCAGCGAGGTCGCCGCATTGGCCAGCGGGCCGTAGACGATGTAGCTGTGGCCGGTGACCCAGCCCACGTCCGCGGTGCACCAGTAGACGTCGTCGTCGCGCAGGTCGAACACCGCGGCGTGGGTGTAGCTGGCGTAGAGCAGGTAGCCGCCGGTGGTGTGCAGCACGCCCTTGGGCTTGCCGGTCGAACCGGACGTGTAGAGGATGAACAGCGGATCCTCGGCGTTCATGCGCTCGGGTTCGCAGGTATCGGGCTGGTCGTCGACGACGGCGTCGTACCAGCGGTCGCGCGGCATCTGCATGTCGACCGCGCCGCCGGTATGGCGCACCACCAGCACGGTCTCGACGGTGTTGGTGCCCGGCAGCTTCAGCGCGGCGTCGACGTTGGCCTTCAGCGGCACCTTGCGGCCGCCGCGCAGGCCCTCGTCGGCGGTGATGATCAGCTTGCTGCCGCAGTCGGAGACGCGGTCGGCGATCGAGTTCGGCGAGAAGCCGCCGAACACGACGCAGTGCACCGCGCCGATGCGCGCGCAGGCCAGCATCGCGACCGCGGCCTCGACGATCATCGGCAGGTAGATCGTGACCCGGTCGCCCTTGCCGACGCCGAGGTTGCGCAGCGCGTTGGCCAGCCGGCAGACCCGCGCGTGCAGCTCGCGGTAGCTGACGTGGCGCGCTTCGGTATCGGGGCTGTCGGCCTCCCAGACCAGCGCGGTCTTGTCGCCGCGCGTGGCCAGGTGGCGGTCGAGGCAGTTGACGCTGGCGTTGAGCTCGCCGTCGGCGAACCAGCGGATGCGGAAGTCCTTGAGGTCGTAGCTGACGTCGCGGATCTGGGTCGGCTTGACGTACCAGTCGAGGCGCTCGGCGACCTCGCCCCAGAAACCGTCGGGATCCTGCACGGACCGGGCGTAGTCGCGCGCGTAGTCGGCGGCGGTGATGGTATCGGGGCCGGCGAAGCCGGCGGGCACGGGATACAGCTCGGTGGGACTGCTCATGGCGTTGGTTTCCTCCCGGGAATCGCGCGCACCAGTGTGCCGCATTCGCCCGGAGGGGCGGCTAGACGATGGTCTAAACCACGCCGGTTTCGACTATCGACCAATGGGGAATGGGCGCGGCCGCCCCACGCGTGCAGTCTGCGTCCACGGACCCGTGCGTCCGCCCGTTTCGTTTCCGATCTGCATCGACATCATCCCTCGGGAGGGGACCCATGACTCAACAACCCGCAGCGAAGGCCCGCCCGCGTCTGCTCGCCATGGCGGTCGTGGCCGCACTCGCGCTGCCCGGCGCCGCGTTCGCGCAAACCGCCAAGGAGCAGGAACTGGAAGCCCGCATCGCCCAGCTTGAGGCGCAGGTCCAGGCACTGCTGTCGCAGCAGCAGCAGACCGAGACCGCGGTGCAGGAAGTGCGCACCGCGCAGGCCACGCAGCCGGCGCCGGCCGCCGCGCCTGCCGGCAGCCAGCCGATCCAGGCCACGACGATCACCCCGCAGGCCAACCCCGGCACCGCGTTCACGGTCGGCGGCATGATCCGCATCGACGGCTTCGCGACCAAGACCACCGACGGCGACATCGCCAAGGGCACCGCGGGCCGCGACTTCTACGTGCCCGGCGCGATCCCGGTCGGCGGCGACGGCCCGGACACCTACATGGACGCGCACGCCAAGTTCTCGCGCCTGTGGTTCGACGCCAGCACGGTGCTCGATTCCGGCGACAAGCTGGGCGCGCGCTTCGAGCTGGACTTCTTCGGCGGCACGCTCGGCAACTCGGCGGCGACCAACACCTACGGCGCGACGCTGCGCCACGCCTACCTGACCTACAACAACTGGCTGGTCGGCCAGACCTGGTCGAACTTCATGGACACCAACGCGCTGATCGACGCGGTCGACTTCGTCGGCCCGACCGACGCGGTGGTGTTCGTGCGCCAGCCGCAGGTGCGCTACACCAGCGGCCCGTGGACGGTCTCGCTGGAAAGCCCGGAAACCACGGTGCAGCCGTTCGGCGGCGCCGCGCGCGTCATCGCCGGCGACAACAGCGTGCCCGATGTCATCGCCCGCTACACCCACAAGGGCGACTGGGGCCATGTCAGCTTCGCCGGCATGGTGCGCCAGCTGAAGTACGAACCCGTCCCGGGCACGTCGAGCACCGACACCGGCTTCGGCGCCACCGTCAGCGGCCTGGTCAAGCTCGGCGACAGCACCGACCTGCGCTACCAGGTCAGCGGCGGCGAGGGCATCGGCCGCTACATCGGCCTGGCGACGATCCAGCAGGACGCGATCGCCGACGCGGCCGGCAACATCGACGCGCTCGGCGGCTGGGCCGGCTACTTCGGCGTGCGCCAGGTGTTCTCGCCCACCGTGCGCGGCAACCTGTTCTACGCGCGCTCGCAGTGGGACAACGACACCGCATGGACCGGCTTCGACGTGACCCGGAAGGTGCACTCGGTGCACGCGAACGTGATCTGGTCGCCGGTGCCCAAGCTCGACTTCGGCGTCGAGGCGATCTGGGGCGAGCGCACGCTCGAATCCGGCGCCGACGGCGAGCTGATGCGCCTGCACACGATGGCGCGCTACAGCTTCTGAGCATGACCCGCGGGGCCACGGGGCCCCGCGATCCCCGCACCCGGCCGGCGACACCGCCCGGGCACGGGACACGAACGGCGACAAGGCAGCGCACGCATATCGGCAGTACCGGAACACAACTCATCTGACTCACGCCGTGGGAGGCGAAGAATGTCTACGACAACTGCAGCAGCCGCACCGAAGGGCAGCGGCATCACCAAGGAGCATCGCAAGGTCATCCTTGCGTCGAGCCTGGGTACCGTCTTCGAGTGGTACGACTTCTATTTGTACGGTTCACTGGCTGCGGTCATCGCGGTCCACTTCTTCTCCGCCCTGCCCTCGGGCAGCGCCTTCGTCATGGCGCTGCTGACCTTTGCCGCGGGCTTCGCGGTGCGTCCGTTCGGCGCGATCGTGTTCGGCCGGCTCGGCGACATGATCGGGCGCAAGTACACGTTCCTGATCACGATCGTCATCATGGGCGTGTCGACGTTCCTGGTCGGCGTATTGCCGACCTACGCGACGATCGGCATCGCCGCGCCGATCCTGCTGGTGATCCTGCGATGCCTGCAGGGCCTGGCGCTGGGCGGCGAGTACGGCGGCGCGGCGACCTACGTCGCCGAGCATGCGCCCAACGGCAAGCGCGGCCTGTACACCAGCTTCATCCAGTGCACCGCGACGATCGGCCTGTTCCTGTCGCTGCTGGTGATCCTGGGCTGCCGCCTGGCCCTGGGCAACGAGGCGTTCGCCGAATGGGGCTGGCGCATCCCGTTCCTGGTCTCGTTCATCCTGCTGCTGATCTCGATCTGGATCCGCATGCAGCTCAACGAATCGCCGCTGTTCCAGAAGATGAAGGAAGAGGGCACGCGCTCGAAGGCGCCGCTGACCGAGAGCTTCGGCACCTGGAGCAACGGCAAGATCGTGCTGCTGGCGCTGTTCGGCGCCACCGCCGGCCAGGCCGTGGTGTGGTACGCGGGCCAGTTCTACGCGCTGTTCTTCATGACCCAGACGCTGAAGGTGGACCCGGTCACGGCCAACCTGTTCATCGCCGCGGCGCTGTTGATCGCCACGGCCGGCTTCGTGTTCTTCGGCTGGCTGTCGGACAAGATCGGCCGCAAGCCGATCATCATGGCCGGCTGCCTGCTGGCCGCGATCACCTACTTCCCGCTCTTCAAGGCCCTGACCCATTACGCCAACCCGGCGCTGGAAGCCGCCGCCAAGACCTCGCCGGCCGTGGTCGTCGCCGATCCCAAGGACTGCTCGTTCCAGTTCGTGCCCGGCGAGCTGAAGGGCCACGTGACCTTCAACAACTCCTGCGACATCGTCAAGAACCTGCTCAACGCCCGCAGCGTCCCGTACACCAACGAGAAGGCCTCGCCCGGCACCCTCGCCAGCGTGCGGATCGGCGACACCGAGATCCAGAGCGTCGATGTCGTCGCACTGGAACCCGAAGCCGCCGCGGCCGCGCAGGCCAAGCTGACCGCCGACGTGACCGCCGCGATCGATGCCGCGGGCTACCCGGCGACGGCCAACAACGACGAGATGAACAAGCCGATGGTGTTGTTGATCCTGGTGATCCTGGTGCTGTACGTGACCATGGTCTACGGCCCGATCGCGGCATGGCTGGTCGAGCTGTTCCCGACCCGCATCCGCTACACCTCGATGTCGCTGCCGTACCACATCGGCAACGGCTGGTTCGGCGGCTTCCTGCCGACCACGGCCTTCGCCCTGGTGCTGCTGACGGGCAACATCTACTACGGCCTGTGGTACCCGATCATCATCGCGCTGATCACCTTCGTCATCGGTACCTTCTTCCTGAAGGAAACCAAGGACGTCGACATCACCAAGTAAGCGCGTCATCCGCGCCGGAGGCCTTCTCCGGCGCCGTCACCGGAAACGCCGGCCCGCGAGGGCCGGCGTTTTCGTCTGTGCGGTCTGCGCCCACGAGGCTTCCCCGCCGTCGTCCCGCAGCGACTGCGCCAGATGGTCGAGGAATACCCGGATCCGCGAGGCCACGCCGGAATTGCGGTAGTAGACCGCGTGGATCGGCTGGCGGATGTCGAGTGCCCGGTCCGCGAACAGTTCGACCAGGGTGCCGGCACGGCGGTCCGCCGCGGTCATGAAATCCGACAGGCAGGCGATACCGTTGCCGGCCAGCGCCAGCTGGCGCACGGTCTCGCCGCTGGATGCGGTGATCGCCGGCGCGACCTCCACCTGCCCGTCACCGGCATTGCGCAGCGGCCAGCGGTTGAGATGCGGCAGACCGGCGAAGCCGAGCAACACGTGACGATCGAGCGCATCGACGTCCGTTGGCACGCCGTGCCGCGCGAGATACGCCGGCGCGGCCAGCACCCGGATACGGCTGTCGGCAAGAGGGTGCGCATGCAGCGTCGAGTCCTTGAGCGCGCCGATGCGGATCGCGACATCGGTGCGCTGTTCCAGCAGGTCGATGACCCGGTCATGGCTGCTCAGCTCCAGGGTGATCTGCGGATACGCGGCGCGGAAACCGGCGATGCGCGGCACCAGGACGTGCAACAGGAAGGGGGTCGCCGCGTCCACGCGCAGCAGGCCGGAGGGTGCGGTGCGCAGCGTGGCCATGCGGTCCTCGGCGGCCTCGACCCCGGCCAGGACCGTGCGCGCGTCGTCGAGGAACAGGCGCCCCTCCTCGGTCAGCGCCAGGCGCCGCGTGGTCCGGCGCAGCAGCGTGGTCTGCAGCTTGTCCTCGAGCCGGCCCAGCGCGCGACTGACGCCGGAGACGGTCTGCCCGAGCCGGCGCGCCGCGGCGGTGATCGATCCCGCATCGACGACCGCGACGAAGGCCTGCAGTTCGTCGAGCGTGGTCTTCATCGAAGGCTCCGGCAGGTGGGCCGTCGATTATTGACCCAGGATCAAGGGAATTGTGCGTTTAGGCCGGTTTTTGTATCGAAACCGGAGGCGCAGACTGGCACCCCTTCCCTCCAGACAGGATCTGCCCCATGCAACTGTTCCTCACCGGTGTCACAGGTTTCATCGGCGGTTCGCTCGCCACCGCCCTGCTGCGCGACGGCCATGCGGTTCGCGGGCTGGTGCGCTCGCCCGATGCCGCCGCCAGGGTCGAGGCGCTCGGCATCACGCCGGTGATCGGTACCCTCGACGATCGCGACCTGCTGGTCGCGGAAGCGCGACGCGCGGACGCGGTCATCAACGCGGCCAGCAGCGACCACCGCCCGGCGGTCGAAGCGCTGCTCGAGGGGCTGCGCGGCTCCGGCAAGGCGTTCCTGCACACCAGCGGTTCGAGCGTCATCGGCGACGACGTCGCCGGGAACGCGCTGTCGCCGCACATCTTCGACGAGGACACCCCGCTGATCGTCGAGCCCGGCAAGCAGGCCCGGCATGCGGTCGACCTGCTGATCCTGGCCGCCGCCGACGATGGCGTGCGCGCGGTCGTGCTGTGCAACACGATGATCTACGGCACCGGCAGCGGCCTGCACCGCGACAGTGTGCAGATCCCGCCGCTGGTGCAGCAGGCGCGCGACAGCGGCGTGGTGCGCATCGTCGGCAGCGGCGTCAACCGCTGGTCGAACGTGCACATCGACGACGTCGTCGACCTGTACCGGCTGGCGCTGGCCGACGCCCCGGCAGGCGCGTTCTATTTCGTCGAGAACGGCGAGGCCTCGTACGCCGAACTGGGCGCGTCGATCGCGCGCCGGCTGGGCCTGGGCCCCGTCGAATCCTGGACCGTCGCCGATGCCGCCAAGGTCTGGGGCGAAGGTCACGCGCGCTATTCGTTCGGCTCCAACAGCCGCGTGCGTGGCAAGCGCGCGCGCCGCGAACTGGGCTGGGCGCCGCGCCACCATTCCGTCACGCGCTGGATCGAGACGGAGATGCCGCTGGACTAAGCGTTTTCGCCACGGATCCACGCGGATGAACGCAGATCGAGAGCCAATGCAAAGGTCGAGGCGATTCGATGCCTTGCCCGCTTCCGATCCGCGTCATCCGCGTGCATCCGTGGCCGAACCGCCATTCTTTGGTTCTTCCGGGGAATACGGTCATCCGACCTTGCGTAGGTCGGCCCCACGCGGCCGACGTGTGCGGTGCCCGGATTCGCGAAATCCCTCCGTCGGGGGCGTTGCCCCGACCTACGGTCGAGCCCCCCCCGGAATCGGGACGGGCCGGAACCTTATTCTTTGCCACGGATCCACGCGGATGTGCACGGATAGAGCAAATACAGAGGTCGAGGCGAGGCCACGCCCCCGCTGCTTCCGATCCGCGTCATCCGCGTGGATCCGTGGCCGAACCGCTTTTCTTTCAGCTCATCCGTGGCCGAACCGCTCCAGGCGCGCGCCTCAGCGCTGCGGCGGGGCCGACAGTTCCCTGGCATCGAGGTAGCCGTCGCGGTTGGTGTCCTGGCGGTTGAACGTCGCCGCAAGCTTGGCGAGATGCTCGGCGCGGGTGATCGGCCGCCCCTTGCCCCCCGGCAGCTCGTCGGACGTCAGCACGCCGTCGCCATTGCGGTCCATGCCGTCGAACGCATAACTCATCCACGCCTGGTACTCGGCCAGCGAGACGCGACCGTCGCCATCGCTGTCCATGCGCTCGAGATACTCGCTGGTGCGCGTGACCTGCGCGACGGCGGCCGCCGACAGCACGATCCCGAGTACGCCGCAGGCGCAGCGGATGCCGGCAGGCAGGACCCGTGATCGCGTCCTCGACATCGACATCGATCGGCCTGCGTGGGTGTTCAGGCGCGCACGCTCTGCAGCGAGTAGCCCTTCAGCCGCGCCGAGTATTCCTGCAGCACGCGGATGCCACTGGCCT
Organism: Proluteimonas luteida; assembly: GCF_021191695.1. GTDB lineage: Bacteria > Pseudomonadota > Gammaproteobacteria > Xanthomonadales > Xanthomonadaceae > Luteimonas > Luteimonas luteida. The sequence continues at coordinate 34,492 of NZ_JAIWPT010000018.1, read as the reverse complement.
CGGCCTCGCGGCACCATGCCTGCAGGTTCTGCAGCGTCTCGCCGGCGTTGTGCGAACGCGCCTCGAGCAGCGCCGACAGCCGCGCGCGGTACTCGACCAGGGTGCGGATGCGCGGCCGCTGCTCGACCCACTGCTGCAGTTGCTGCCTCGCATCGGGCTTGAGCCAGCGGCCGTCGTCGACCAGGCCCTTGCGCAGCTGGCGCGGCAACAGCGCGCGCAGCCTGGCGCCGGCGGCCTGGGCTTCCTCGCGCAGCGCCGGGGTGAGCACGTTGCGCTGGTAGTCGGTCATCGCCTGGAAACGGTGCGCCAGCAGCGCCTTCATGGTGTCGGTGTCGGGCACGTGGATGTTGGGGCGCACGTCCAGCGACGGCGCGACCCGCAGCACCTTGGCCAGCCTCACCTTCTCCAGGCCCTTGATCACTGCCCAGCCGATGTCGAACTCCCACCTGCGCAGCGCGAACTTGGCCGAGCTGGGGAACGCGTGGTGGTTGTTGTGCAGCTCCTCGCCGCCGATCCACACGCCCCACGGGGTCAGGTTGGTCGCGGTGTCGCTGGTCTCGAAGTTGCGGTAGCCCCACCAGTGGCCGAGGCCGTTGACCACGCCGGCGGCCCAGAACGGGATCCACGCCATCTGGATCGCCCACACCGCCACGCCCTTGAAGCCGAACAGCGCGAAGCTGACGAACAGCAGCAGGGTCGGCCCGAACGTGGCGTACGGCGTGTAGAGCCGGCGCTCGATCCAGTCGCTGGGCGCGCCCTTGCCGTACTGCTCGATGTCGGCGCGCATGCCGCGGGCTTCGCGGTACAGCTCCACGCCGCGCCAGAAGACCGTCTTGATGCCCTTGTGCATCGGGCTGTGCGGATCGTCCTCGGTCTCGCACTTGGCGTGGTGCTTGCGGTGGATTGCGACCCACTCGCGGGTGATCATCGACGTGGTCAGCCAGGTCCAGAAGCGGAAAAAGTGGGCGATGACCGGATGGAAATCGACGCCGCGGTGCGCCTGGCTGCGGTGCAGGTACAGGGTGACCGCGAAGATCGTCAGCTGGGTGGCGACCAGCAGGTACAGCAGCATCGCGCCCCACCCGAACTGCAGCAGACCGGAAGACAGGAAATCGAGCAGCGAAGCGGGCATGGCGGCATCAACGAGGTGGACAACACGGGCATGATGGAGGCTGTTTCCCGCGTTTGCCATCCCTGCGAGGGCGTACGGTCGGGTGCTGTGTTCAGTCTCGCCGCCCCGCCGCTCCGAATCATGCGTCCAGATCCCATGCTTGCCAGATCCACCCCGCCGATGCTGCTCGAACTGAATGCGGCGACCGTGCTGCGCGGCGGCCGGCCGGCGCTCGACGCGGTCACGCTGGCGATTCCCACCGGCCGGCATACCGCGATCCTCGGCCCCAACGGCTGCGGCAAATCGACGCTGATCCAGCTGCTGACGCGCGCGCTGCATCCGCTGGCGCGCGAAACCGGGCCGGCGCCGGTCCGGGTGCTGGGCGAACGGCTGTGGGACGTCGCCCAGCTGCGGCGACGGCTGGGCATCGTCACCGCGCGGCTGCACGACGACCTGTGCACGTTGCCGGGCCTGCGGGTCGAGGACGCGGTGCTGGCCGCCGGTTTCGGCCAGCTTGCGGCGCCCGATGCCGCCCGCGTCGATGCGCCGATGCGCGAGGCCGCGCGCGAGGCGCTGGCGCTGACCTCGGCCACGGCGCTGGCCGGCCGCGCCTACGCCAGCCTGTCGACCGGCGAAGCGCGGCGCGTGCTGATCGCGCGTGCGCTGGTGCACCGGCCCGAGGCGCTGCTGCTCGACGAGCCGACCAGCGGGCTGGACGTCGTCGCACGCGCGCGCCTGCTCGAGGTGCTGCGGCGCATCGCCAGCGCCGGCACCACGCTGGTGCTGGTGACCCATCACGTCGAGGAACTGCTGCCGGAGATCGGCCACGTCGTGCTGCTGCGGCGCGGCCGGGTGATCGCCGACGGCCCGCGCGACGCGGTGCTGACCGACGCCCTGCTGTCGGACGCGTTCGAGGCGCCGGTCCGGCTGGTGCCGGGCGAGGGCGGCGCGCCGTCCGCGCTCGCCGTGGATACCGTGTGCGCCGCCGCGTCTGCGCCGGATCCCGGCAACGGATCGGGACCCGGCCCGCGTGGCAGCGATCCCTTGACGGCGAGCTGACGCCATCCCGGCCACGGGCGAATCGCGCCGTTGGTTTCCGGCGGACCGCCCCGACCTCCCCTCCTTCCGCAACCCGACGATCCGCACCGATGCCCGAACTGCCCGAAGTCGAGACCACGCGCGCCGGCCTGCTGCCGCATGTGCAGGGCCGCACGGTCACCGGCGTGGTGCTGCGGCGCCCGGACCTGCGCTGGCCGATCCCGCCGGAGATCGGCGAACTGCTGCCGGGCCAGCGCATCGACGCCATCCGGCGCCGCGCCAAGTACCTGCTGCTCGACACCGCCGCCGGCAGCGCACTGCTGCACTTGGGCATGTCCGGCAGCCTGCGGGTATTGCCGGCGGAAACCCCGGTCGGCACCCACGACCACGTCGACCTGCGCCTCGATTCCGGGCGCGTGCTGCGCTTCAACGACCCGCGCCGCTTCGGCTGCCTGCTGTGGCAGCCGGCCGGCACCACCCATCCGCTGCTGCGCACGCTCGGCCCCGAGCCGCTGACCGACGCCTTCGACGGCAACCATCTGTTCCTCGCCAGCCGCGGCCGGCGCGCGCCGGTCAAGACCTTCCTGATGGACCAGCGCATCGTGGTCGGCGTCGGCAACATCTATGCCGCCGAGGCGCTGTTCGCGGCCGGCATCTCGCCGCTGCGCGAGGCCGGCCGCGTCTCGCGCGAACGCTATGCGCGGCTGGCCGCCGAGGTGAAGCGGATCCTCGCCCATGCGATCGGCCGTGGCGGCACCACGCTGCGCGATTTCATCAGTCCCGACGGCGCGCCCGGCTATTTCGAGCAGGAGCTGTCGGCCTATGGCCGCGGCGGCGAGGCCTGCCCGGCCTGCGGCGGGCCGTTGAAGCAGGCAATGATCGGCCAGCGCACCACGGTCTGGTGTCCGCGCTGCCAGCGCTGAGCGCGGGACGAGCCGCGCGCGGCGCTGCGATCGCGCTATAGTCGCCGCGCAGGGGCGAGCGCGGGAATGCACGGGCGTGAGCGACGGTGCCGAAATCACCCAATGGCTGGATGCCGCGCGCGGCGGCGATCGCGATGCACTCGATCGGGTGCTGGCGACGCTCTACCAGGAACTGCACCACATGGCGCGCCGCCAGCTGGCGGGCCAGCAGGGCCGCACGCTGGATGCGACCGCGCTGGTGCACGAAGCCTACCTCAAGCTGATCGGACGCCGCGAGGCGCGTTTCGACGACCGCGCGCACTTCTTCGCCTACGCGGCCTCGGCGATGCGCAGCGTGGTCGTCGACTACGCGCGCCAGCGGCGCGCGCAGAAGCGCGGCGGCGACCTGCACCGGGTCACCGACCTGCCGGACAACATCGACAGCGGCCTGCGCCTGGACGAGGACATGCTGGCGCTCGACGTCGCCTTGACCCGCCTGGCGGCGGTCGACGCGCGGCTGGCGCACGTGGTCGAGCTGCGCTATTTCGCCGGCCTGTCGGAAGTGGAGATCGCGACCCTGCTCGACCGGTCCGAACGCAGCATCCGCCGCGACTGGCAGAAGGCGCGGATGTTCCTGCTGGCCTCGCTCAAGAGCGACTGAACGGCCTGACGCGATGGACACCGAGCGCTGGCAGCGGCTGTCTCCCGCGCTCGATGCGCTGCTGGAACTCGACCCGCCCGCCCGCGCCGCGCGCCTGCAGGCGCTCCGCGACGACGACCCGGACCTGGCCGACGAACTCGAACGCCTGCTGCTGCTGGAAGCCGACAGCGGCGATTTCCTCGCCGAGCCGGTGGTCGCGTCGCTGTCCGGCGCGCTGCCGGGACACCACATCGGGCCCTACGAACTCGAGCGCCTGCTCGGCGAGGGCGGCATGGGCCAGGTCTGGCTCGCGCGCCGCGCCGACGGCCTGTACGAACGCCGCGTCGCGCTGAAGCTGCTGCGCCCCGGGCTCGCCGATCCCGACCTGCGGCTGCGCTTCACCCGCGAACGCCAGATCCTCGCGCGGCTGGTCCATCCCTACATCGCGCGGCTGCTCGATGCCGGCATCAGCGCCGACCAGCAGCCGTACCTGGCGCTGGACTACATCGACGGCGAGCCGATCACCGACTGGTGCCGCGCCCGGCAACCCTCGGTGCCCGAACGCATCGCACTGTTCCTGCAGGTCTGCGCCGCGGTCAGCCACGCGCACGCCAACCTGATCGTCCATCGCGACCTCAAGCCGTCGAACATCCTGGTCACCGCGCTCGACGACGTGCGCCTGCTCGACTTCGGCATCGCCAAGCTGCTCGACAGCTCCGGGCAGACGCGCGAACACACCCGCACCGGCGTACGCGCGTTCACCCTGCACTACGCCGCGCCCGAACAGATCCTCGGCGAGCCGGTCACCACGATGACCGACGTCTACTCGCTGGGCATGGTGCTCTACGAACTGCTGGCCGGCTGCAAGCCCTTCGCGCTGCAGCGCCCCAGCGACGCGCAGTGGGAGCAGGCGATCCTCGACGCCGACCCGGTACGCCCCTCGCAGGCGCTGCAGCGCAATGCCGACGCCCCGGCGGGCGCGCACCGGCGCGAAGTCCGCGCGATCAGCGGCGACCTCGACAACATCGTCCTGCGCACCCTGTCCAAGCGCCCCGAACACCGCTATCCCTCGGTCGAGGCGCTGGGCCTGGACCTGCGCCGCTGGCTCGAAGGCCGGCCGGTACAGGCGCGTGCGCAAGGCCTGGCCTACCGTGCGCGCAAGTACCTGCGCCGGCACCGCTGGGCGGTCTCGACCGCGACGCTGGTGGTCGTGACCCTGATCGCGTCGATGGTCGCGGTGTCGTGGCAGGCGCAGCAGGCGATCCGCGAATCGACCCGCGCCCAGGCGATGCAGGACTTCGTCATCGGCCTGTTCGAGCATGCCGGCGCCACCCATCGCGGCGCGCCGCTGGACGTGCGCGAACTGCTGACCGCCGGCGTGCAGCGCGGCGATACCGAGCTGGCGCGGCAGCCGCTGGCGCGGGCCGAGCTGTACGGCGTGGTGGCGCGGCTGCGCCTGGGGCTGGGCGACTACGACCAGTCGCTGGCCCTGCTGCAGCGTCAGGCCGACATCCTGCAGTCGCTCGACGACCCGCCGGCCGGCCTGCGGGTGCAGGCGGTGACCGACATCGGCCGCACCCTGCGGCTGATGGGACGGCAGGGCGACTGCCTGGCCGGCATGCTGCCGATGCGCCCGCTGGTGCTGCAGCGCGAGCAGACCCTGCCGCGGCAGGCGTCGGAGTTCCACGCGCAGCTGGGACGCTGCCATCGCGACCTCGGCGAGCTGGACGCCGCGCGGGTGCTGTTCCAGCGCGCGCTGGGGCTGCGCCGCGAGCTGCAGGACGATGCCGGCATCGTCGAGACGCTGGCCGACCTGGCCTCGCTGCGCAGCGCGGCGGGCGAGACCGCGCGCGCGCGCGACGAGATCCGCGCGGCGCTGGCGCGGCTGCGCGGCAGCCTCGGCCCGCGCCACCCGCTGGCGATCGAACTGCTGCGCACGCAGTGCGCGCTGGAGCGTGCGCAGAGCGACATGCGCACCGCCGAGCGCAGCTGCGCGGAAGCGGTGTCGCTGGCATTCGAACTGCACGGCGCACGCCATCCGGCGACGCTGGACGCGCGCCGCCAGCTGGCCGCGATCCACGTCGACCAGGGCCGCTTCATCGAGGCCGACAACGCGTTCCGCGACGCGCTCGGCTGGACGGTCGCGCGCCTGGGCACGCACCACGCCGACGTCGCCCGCATCCACAACAGCCTGGGCATCATCGCCTGGGAGCGCGGCGACATCGAGGTGGCGCTGCGCGACCTGGAACGCGCCACCGCGGTCTGGGCCGATACCGGTCCGCGCGTGCTGCACGCCGGCGGCCTGTTCAACCAGGCGATGGTGCTGCACGACATCGGCCGCGACGCCGAGGCGCGTGCGCTGCTGGAACAGGCGCTGCCGTTGCGCATCGCGCAGCTGGGAGACACGCACGGGCTGGTCGGCGACACCCTGCGCCTGCTCGGCGAGGTCGATGCCGCGCTGGATGCGCCCGAGGCGCGCGACGCGCTGGCACGCGCCGTGGCGCTGACCGCCGCCGACTACGGACCGAGGCACTCGCACACGCTGCGTGCGCAGTTGTCGCTGGCCCGCTTCGACGCCCGCCGTGGCGACGACGACGCGCTGCAGCAACTCGACGCCCTGGGCATGACGCCGGAAACCGACGCCGAGCTGCGCAGGCTGGCCTGGCTGGCGCGCGCCTACGCGGCGGACGTGCGTTGCAGCCGTGGCGAACGCCTGCCGGCGCGCACGGCGCTGACCGCCGTCGAGGCGCAGATGCGCCAGGCCCAGCCCGAAGGCGGCGCCGTGGTACGCGAAGTCGAGGCGATCCGCGCCGGCTGCGGGCAGGGACTTGCGCGGCGCTGACCGCCGTGGGGACCGGTGCGGCCAGTGGTCGGGAGTCATTCGAACGCCGTAGCGAGACCGTCGCGAATGCCTCTCGGCCTCTCAGTCCTGCGCCGGTCCGGCGCCGCCCGGCCCGAGCGGCAGCGACGGCTGCTCCGGTTCGAGGCGCCCCTCGCCGCGGGTGATGCGCTTGAACTCGGCGCGGCTGACCGAGACGTAGCGTTCGTTGCCGCCGATCTCGACCTGCGGCCCGTCCTGCACCGCCTCGCCCCGGGCATCGACGCGCACGGTCATCGTCGCCTTCTTGCCCGAATGGCAGATGGTCTTGATCTCGACCAGTTCGTCGGCCCAGGCCAGCAGGTACTGGCTGCCTTCGAACAGCTCGCCGCGGAAATCGGTGCGCAGGCCGTAGCAGAGCACGGGAATCCGCAGCGCATCGACCACTTCGGCCAGCTGCCAGACCTGCGCCCGGGTCAGGAACTGGGCCTCGTCGACCAGCACGCAATGCAGCGCGCCATCGCCCTCGACCAGCCCGCGGATCCGCGCCAGCAGGTCGTCTTGCGCATCGAAGGCGATCGCATCGGAGGTCAGGCCGATCCGCGACGCGACCCGCCCGGTCCCGGCGCGATGGTCGAGCCGCGGGGTCAGGATCGCCACCCGCATCCCGCGCTCACGGTAGTTGTGCGCGCTCTGCAGCAGCGTCGTGGTCTTGCCGGCGTTCATCGCCGAGTAGTAGAAGTAGAGCTTGGCCATCGGGGAAGTCTAACGGCGATGGCCGTCCGATCAGCCGCCACGCAGACGCGCGGGCCGTCAGTCCCCGTCGGACCCGCGCGCTGGCCCGACCCGGCCGGACGGCGTTGCCTGATCATCGGCTTCGCCCCGCAACGGCTCGATCTCGCCGACATCGACCCGGCCGGTCGGCGGATCCTTCCACACCGCGTCGTGCCAGGCCTGGTATTCCTCCGGATCCCAGAACTTCGACGCGTAATAGCGGCTGCCATCGATGGTCTGCATGACCCCGCCCGGACCCGGCACCATGATCTGCAGCGAGCCCACGAATCCGGTCCGGCTTCCGGTCGACTGCCTGCGCTCGCGGCGCAACACCGAGGCGATCCGCGGCTTGGCGACGACGTCGCCGTATTCGGCATAGACCGCCTCGCCGCGGATCATCGCCTCCTGGCGCTGGGCCTCGTCGAGCTGTGCCCAGTAGCGTTCGCGCAACAGCACGAAGCCGCGATAGTGGCGCTCGGCCGCGAGGTCCATCCAGGCATAGGCCAGCGCCGGGTCGCGTTCGACGCCCTCGCCCTTCCACAGCATCTCGGCGATCATCCCCTGCGACGGCTTGTCGGCGTAGCGGGCGGCACGGCGGAACCAGGTCAACGCCTCGTCGAAGCGGCCGGCGTTGTAGGCCTCCCAGCCCCGCCCCCGGTTCTGCAGGTCCGGATGCGCAGCCAGGAAACCGGCACTGCTCATGATCTCCTCGTCGAGGGCATCGGCGGCCTGGGCGGACGCGGCCTGCGGCAGGCCGGCAACCAGCGGCACCGCGAGCAGCAGGGAGGTGGCGAGAACAATCGACCTTGCATGCATACGGGTGGCTCCTGCCGTTGGGGTGTCGTGGATACTAGGCGGGAATCGAGGCGGGCGTCTCTAGACTGATGGCACGGTCGCCCACCTGCCGCGACAGGTCGCCCACGCCAGCGCCGGCGTGCGAAGTCAAGCGCGTCCGGGGCTCGGCAGCCCCGCCGCCATCGGCGACAATGGGCCGCCCTGCACGACTGCCCAACGCCTGGATGCACGGTCTCAACCCCCAACAAGCCGCGGCCCTCGGCCATGTCGAAGGCCCGCTGCTGGTGCTCGCCGGCGCCGGCAGCGGCAAGACCCGCGTGATCGTCGAGAAGATCGCGCACCTGATCCAGTCGGGCCGCTATCCGGCCAAACGCATCGCGGCGATCACCTTCACCAACAAGTCGGCCAAGGAGATGCGCGAGCGCATCGCCAAGCGGCTGCGCGGCGACGCGGCCGAGGGGCTGACGATCTGCACCTTCCACGCGCTGGGCCTGAAGATGCTGCAGATCGAACACGAGCGTCTCGGCCTGCGCCGCGGCTTCTCGATCTTCGATGCCGACGACGCCACCGCGCAGATCAAGGACCTGCTGCCGGGCGCCAAGCCCGACGTGATCCAGCAGATGCAGGGCCTGGTGTCGCGGGCCAAGAACGCCGGCCTGTCGCCGGAACAGGCGCATGCGCTTGCGGTCAGCGCGCGCGAGTTCGAGGCCGCGGCGCTGTACGCGAAATACCAGGCGCGGCTGGCGGCGTTCAACGCGGTCGACTTCGACGACCTGATCCGGCTGCCGGTGCAGTTGCTCGAATCCGACCCGGAAGCCGTCCTGGGCTGGCGCGAGCGCATCGGCTACCTGCTGGTCGACGAATGCCAGGACACCAACGACGCCCAGTACCGCCTGCTCAAGGCGATCGCCGGCCCGAAGGGCAACTTCACCTGCGTCGGCGACGACGACCAAAGCATCTACGCCTGGCGCGGCGCCAACCCGGAGAACCTGCTGCAGCTGGGCAGGGACTACCCGGCGCTGAAGATCGTCAAGCTGGAGCAGAACTACCGCTGCAGCAACCGCGTGCTGCGCGCGGCCAACGCGCTGATCGCCCACAACCCGCACGAACATCCCAAGACGCTGTGGAGCGCGCAGGCCGACGGCGAGCGCCTGCGCATCTGGGAATGCAGGGACAGCGCGCACGAGGCCGAGCGCGTCGCCGGCGAGATCCACTTCCTGCAGTCGGCGCGCAAGGTCGAGTGGAGCGAGTTCTGCATCCTGTTCCGCAGCAACCACCTGTCGCGGCCGTTGGAGAAGGCGCTGCAGCTGCTGCGCGTGCCCTACCACCTCAGCGGCGGCACCGCGTTCCTGGAGCGCGGCGAGGTCAAGGACGCGCTATCGTGGCTGCGGGTGATCGTCAATCCCGACGACGATTCGGCGTTCCTGCGCGCGGTCCAGTCGCCGAGCCGCGGCGTCGGCGCGACCACGCTGGCGAAGCTGGCCGAGCTGGCGCGCGGCGCTGGCATGCCGATGTCGCGCGCGATCGAATCGATAAGCGTGCTCAAGCAGCTGCAGCCGCGCGCGGCCAATGCGCTGGGCGAGTTCGGCGACATCCTGCGCGGCCTGCGCGCCGAGTCGCGGCAGCTGCCGCCCGGGGACTTGGTGCGCCGGCTCAACGAGCGCTCCGGCCTGCTGGCCGCGGTGCGCGCCCAGTGCAAGACCGAGGAACTGTTCCGCATCCGCCGCGGCAACCTCGACGAACTGGCGTCGTGGTTCGAGCACACCGGCCAGGGCCAGGCGCGCGGCGCCGGCCCGGCCGAGCTGGCCGCGCAGCTGGCGCTGCTGACCCATGCCGACAAGGGCGAGGCCGGCAACCAGGTGCGGCTGATGAGCATGCACGCGGCCAAGGGGCTGGAGTTCCGCTACGTGTTCATCGTCGGCATGGACGACAACACCCTGCCGCACGAGTCGAGCATCGACGAGGGCCGCATCGACGAGGAACGGCGGCTGCTGTACGTCGGCATCACCCGCGCCAAGGAACAGCTGTGGCTCAGCTGGCCGCGCGAGACCCAGCGCTGGGGCGAGCGCCTGCGGCTCAAGCCGAGCCGGTTCTTCGACGAACTGCCGGCCGCGGAGATCCAGCGCGACGGCGCCGACCCGGTGGCCGACGCCGCGCGCAAGCGCGAGCGCGCCGACCATGGCTTCGCCGCGATCAAGGCGCTGCTGGAGAGCTGAGGATCGTCGGGTGGGTCTCGACCGCCAATGCACCGAACCCGGGATAAGTCGACGATCGGCGGGCCGAGTCGCGCCCTACGCCAGACGTGCCGCCAGCGCCTCGACGGTCCCGCGCAGTGCGGCCAGTTCGGCCTCCAGTGCCTCGACCCGGGCCTCGAGCGCGGAATCCGTGCCTGCGCCTGCCGTCGTCGATGCCGTACGGGCCGCGATCGCCGCCACATCCACCGGTCCCGACAACAGGTGCGCATAGCGGTCCTCGCGCTGGCCCGGCCCGCGCGGGATCCGCACGACGAGCGCCCGGCCCTCCAGCCGCTCGAGGTGGTGGCGCACGTCGTCGGCATCGGCGAAGGCGTGCAGCCGCTCGCTGCGTGCCAGGAGTTCATGCACGGTCTGTGCGCCACGCAACAGCAGCAGGCCCAGCAGTGCGACCTGCGGCGACGGGATGTCGAGCGCGCCGGGCACCAGGTGTTCGTAGCGCTCGGCCCGCGAGGAGAACGACTGCCGCACCAGGCGGTGGCCTTCGAGCTGGCGCAACGCGTGACCGGTGTCGCCGGTCGACAGCGCCATCACCGGATCGCGCGCGGTCTTCTGGTTGGCGGCCGACTGCGCGGCGTTGACCGTCAACGGATAGACATCGGGCGTGGTCGCCTGTTTCTCGATCAGGCAGCCGAGCACGCGCGCCTCGGCGGCGGTCAGTACGGGCCAGGCTGGGGCATCGGTCATCGGAGCGTCGGTCATCGGAGCATCCCGGCAGTGAAACGGCCGGTAGCATGCGCTGCGTATCCCGCGCTGTCATGCCCGCGCCGGACGGCTTGGTTAAACTCGCCGGTTCATCGATGAAGACGGACCCGCCATGCGCCTGATGCCGCCCGCTGTTTCCCTGCTCGCCGCCGCCCTGCTGCTCGCCGGCTGCAAGCCCACGCCAACAGACGACGCCATCGGCACCGACGCGGTACCCGGGCCGCCCGCCGCGACCCAGCCGGCCACGCCCGATCCCGGCAGCGCCGACGACAACCTCAACGCGGTGCTGTGGATGCAGCGCTCCGAGGAATACCGCGCCAACAGCCTGTCGATCTTCCGCGCCGCCGCCGACCACCTCGACGCCGCCCTGGCCGAAAGGAACTGGGACGCGCTGGTGCCCGAGGAGCGCGAGGCCGCAGGCGACGCCAGCGCGCTGCCGCCCGCGGTGATCATGGACATCGACGAGACCGTGCTCGACAACTCGCCCTACCAGGCGCGCCTGGTCCAGAACGGGCTGGAATACAACGAGGTGACCTGGGCGGAATGGGTCGCCGAGAAGAAGGCCCGGCCGGTGCCCGGCGTGCTGGACTTCGCCCGCGCCGCCGAGGAGAAGGGCGTGACCATCCTGTACCTGTCCAACCGCGCCCAGCACCTGCAGGAGGCGACGCTGGCCAACCTGCGCGCCGAAGGCCTGCCGGTGAAGGACGACAGCGTGTTCCTCGGCCTCGGCACCCACGTCGAAGGCTGCGAGCAGAACGGCACCGAGAAGAACTGCCGGCGACGCCTGGCGGGACGCGACTACCGGGTGCTGATGCAGTTCGGCGACCAGTTGGGCGACTTCGTCGAGGTGATCGCCAACACCAGCGACGCCCGTGAAGCGCTGCTCGACGAGTATGGCGACTGGTTCGGCGAGCGCTGGTGGATGCTGGCCAACCCGACCTACGGCGGCTGGGAACCGGCCCAGTTCAACAATGCCTGGGACCAGCCGCGCGAGGCGCGCCGCGCCGCCAAGCGCGAGGCGCTGCAGCTGGCGGATTGATCCCTCGGACGGACTGCACCTCGGGGCAGGCAAGCGCGCATCCGGAAAGCAGCCGGCAGGTGGCCTGCCGTCGTCCCGGGCGCAGCGACGGACGTGCTTCACCTGCATGGCATCCCTTCATGTCCGTGCAGGCTGCCGCCCCGAAAGGGGGCCGGGCGGTATGGGTTGTTCCCGCGCCTGCCAGCCCCGGCGATGCCGCATGGTGCGCCGTCGTCGCGGCACCCTGCACGTCGCGGAGCTGTCGATCGCGGTCACAGCATCGTCAGACCTGGGTCCCAGAACGCGTCGACCTAGGGTCGACCCTAGGGTGTGGATTGCCCGCCCGGCGCCTAGGCTCGTAGCGTCGACGCCCCATCCACTGCTGGTCAGGCCGGCTCCTTCCCCCGGAGGCCTCCCGCGTGTCGTTTCTCGCCGAAAAGCTTGGGCTGCCTAGCCTGTCGTCGCTGCTGCCGCGTTCCGGCGGTGGCGGGCTTGGCCAGTTGCACCAGGCGCTGCGCAGCGGCTTTGGCGATTTCATGCAGAACGCGCCGATGCAGGCCCTGCAACGCGGGCTGCCGGGGTTCAACAGTCCGACCCCGGCCGCCCGCCCCGGCGGCGGCAATGCCACGCCCGCACCTGCGGGCAACGGCATGCCGGCACCCGCCAACGGTGCCGGCCAGGGCACCGCTCCCGGCTTCACCACGCCATCGGGCGTCTTCATCCCGGCGCCGCCCGGCATCCCGCTCCCCGGCGGCGGCCAGCACGCGACGCATGGCGGACACCTGGCGGCACACGGGCCGGGCATGGGCGGACCGCATGCCGGGCACGGCAACGGCGCCGGCTTCACCACGCCATCCGGGCACGTCATCCCCTCGCCTCCCACCCTGCCGTTTTCCGCCGGTGGCCAGCACGCGGCACACGGCGGACTTCCGACGGCGCACGGGCCGGGCGCGGGCGGACCGCAGACCGGCCCCGGCAACATCGTCGGCAACACGATCAACGCGGTACTGGGTGCGTTGCGCCCGGGCGGGACGCAGCCCCCGGCCATGCCCACGCCGACGACGCCGGGCGCCACCAACAGCCCGGCCGCGCCAACGCAGACGCTCGGCAACCTGGCCAACGCGGTGCTTGCCCCCGTACGGGCCCTGCTCAATGGCGGCCCTGTGCCGCCAGCGGTGTCGCCTGCGAATACACTGGGCAATGCCGTCAACGCGGTACCGGCACCGGCCTCGACGGTTCCCGGCAGCATGCTCGCTGCGCCCGGCGCCGGTGCTGCGCACAACGCAGCGAACACGGCATCGACCGCGGTACCGCCGCAATCCCCGGCCACGGTACTGCAGGGGCCGCAGGGACAGGCACAGGCGGCGCCGGCAACCACCGCCGCCCCGCAGGCGCCACTTCCGCAGGCTTCGTCGCCCGTGCCGACGGGACCCGCGCAGCAGGCGGCAGCCCAAGTGCAGCCTGGCCCGACCGCCATGCCGATGCAGACCGCAGCGCAGCCCCAGCGTGCAGACGCCGGGTTCGTGCCCGCCGGCACCCAGGCTGCCGACCGCGGCGCCGTCCCGATGCAGGCACCGGCCACCCAGGCGGCAGTACCGAACGCCCCGCAGGGCGCGACGCTGCTGGCCGCGGTGCCGGTCGCGACCACCATCGCGCAGACGCCGGCCGGGCAACAAGTCGCCGGCAATACCCAGATCGCAGGCAACACGCAGTCCACCGCGCCGGTCGCCGGCGAGAAGGGCGGCCCGTCACGCGCCGAACTGCCGATGGTCGGCGTCTATACCGCGGAGGGTCCCGAACTGCGGCGCCGCAACCGCATCAAGGTCGGCGCACAGCAGCTCGGCGAATGGCTGGTGGCCTTCGCCCATGGCCGGCCGCATCTCGTCCGTCCGCGCGACGATACGCCCAACGAGATCACCCGCGCGTTCCAGTGGCTGTTCTGGACCCTGGCGATCGTCGCCTACGGCTGCCTCGGGCTGGTGTTGGTGAGCTTCCTGCTCAGTTTCGGCGACATTCCGGCGGCACCGGCGATGCGCCGCTGGACCGGCGAGTTCGCGCTGGCCGGACTGGTCGCCGCCGTTGGCGCATGGTGGCTGGGACGCCACATCCTCGCCCCGCACGCGGCACCGCGCACAGGCAGCACGGCAGGAAAGCCGCCCGCCTGATCCAATCCCGCGTGAACATGCCCATTGCGCGAACGCACGCGCCGGCAGGGTGACCACGATCGCGCGGCTCGGGGCAACCCCGATCCCCCGCGCCAGGACGCCCGGCCTCAGCGCAGCGTCAAGCCACCGCGGCCCAGTTCGACCTGCTGCAGGTCGACGCCATTGCGCTGCAGGCCGCTGCGCACCCCTGCCGACAATGCGGACAACGCCTGCCGGTTGCCGTCCCGCTTCATCGTTTGGTAGGACAGCGCCGACACCATCGTCAGGTAGGCGGTGCGCTCGGCCTGCGCCTGCTTGTCCGCATCCGACATCGCCGCCACCTGCGGCACCGCCGCGAGCGGCCCGATGATCTGCCGGCGCACCGCGCGCTGCCCCTCCAGCGAGCGCCGCGAGTCGCGGTCGTTGACCACCTCCCACGAAATCAGCAGGTGCGCGGCCAGCACATCGCCGAGATTGGTCGGGTCGTAGCCGTAGCGGCGCAGGATCTTGTCGAACTCCTGCAGCATCTGGCCGGATCCGATGATCTTCTCCAGGTCGGCCACCTGAGCCGGATCGCGCCCGAAGGCCTCGATCGTCTCCCGCTGCACGCGCGCACTGACGGCCGGGTCGCGGCGGAACGACAGCGTCGACACCGCGTCGGCGGACACCTCGGCCGGTGCCGGCTGCGAGACCGCCTGCTGCAGCGCGCGGCGGACGGCGGCGTCGCCGTCGCTGGCGCTGGCACCCGCGGCCAGGGACAGCACACAAAGCAACGTAACCATCCGGATCGTCCGTGTCACGGTGGATATGCTGAGCTGAACACGGTGCGGAAGTAATGGGACCATGGCGGAAAACTCCTTTGTCGATTTCATTGCGCTGAAAGTTCGTGCCACTCCACACATTGGATTGGCGCGGTCTTCTGTACTCGGCTTGCGCGCCCCTTCGACCGACAGAGCGGCACAACCGGTTACGCGGGTATCGCAATACCTATTTCAGGCACACAGGCACCCTCAGCATGCTCATCGTTCCATCACCTATGCTGGCGACCGGCCGCATCTCATAGCGGATCGAGCGGCACTTGCCTTCACCATCACCTGAGCGCTGCGCCATGGCAGCTTCGGGCCGATCCCGGGAAAGGCGGTAGTTGAACGTGAAGACATTGGCCGCCGATGCCGGTTGCGCGGCGGCCGCCTGTGGTGTCAGCTCAACCGTCAGGCGCATCCGGCCGGGTGATACGGACCCGGAGAAGCTATAGCGATTGTCATCAACCACGCCGCCTCCGAGGATCCGTCCGTCAGGCCCGATGTGCAGGCGGACCCCTCCCTCTTCCGCGGTCCAGCCATCCGGGCCATAGGCTCCCGTGATCGCGAAACCCGCGTCGCCGTCTTTGTTCTCGATCGCGCCGTACACGACGAGACGGGCCTGGCCTCGTCCCGTCGCTTCGAACTGGGCACTGCCCTCGCCACGGCGACGCATGACGGTGCCACCAGCATCCGTCACCACGACGCGAACGCTTCCCAGGTAGGGCTCACCAGCGTAGGCGTCGATGAATGCACCGTCGCTACCGCACGCGTTCGACGACAGCGCGATCGCAATTCCCAGCGCCGCCATGTGGATTCCGCGATACGTGGTCATATTCCTTTCCTCAACAAACCTTCGAAAGCCGCCTGCGGTCCAACCTGCATAAACAAAAAAGCCAAGGCACAACAGTGCCTTGGCTCTGAATGTGATGCCGCCGCCGACGGCGGCGGCATCATTGCGAAGCTTACTGCTTGCGTGCCAGGGCGCTGTTGCCCTCACCGACGGACTTGATCACGTTGTTCGTCGCTTCGGTCAGCATCTTGAACAGCTGGCTCAAGGCGGTAAGTTCGGCAGTCAACTCGTTTGCCGGCTCTTCATTCTCGGCAGCGGTATCGATCTCTCCCGCCTTATCCATCATCTGGTTGGAGATCTTGTTCGCGATCTCACCCATCACAGTCGCGAACTGGACCAGCCAGCTGCCGCTCTTTGCACTGGTCTGCGCCTTGTTCTGCAGTTCCTGCAGAACGTTCTCGGCAAAGCTGAAGTTGAAAGTGACGTTGCCTTGGATGCTCATAGTGAAATCTCCATTGATCTGAACGTGAGGTTGGGAATATGGATTGGCGGGTCACACGGAACGAAGTGGGAAGTTCGCGGGTTTCGCTTCCTTCTGGGCGCGATACCACTCGAGTGCACTCTGTTCGCCGTCGGTCTGAATCCGCCTGGTAAATTCGATGACGAGCTTGGAATCACGCGACTCGAACGCGTCGAGCGCATCGTTGAGTGATCGAATCAGCTGTGCCGCTTCGTCATCGCTCATGCCACTGGCCTGCTGCAGTGATTCGACCGTGTTGCGCCATGCGTTCCTGTCGAACGGGGCGCCAGAGTCATCCGCCGGCCCAGAGACGCCACTCATCGACTCACTGAACAACCGGGCCATCTCCTGCCGTTCGGCAGGATCCATCCCCTGCTCACCGGCAAGAAACGACTCGAACTGGCGCTGCAACTCGTCCTTTCCCTTCCGGACAAGCGACTCGACGTCGGAGCTTGCTGCGACGGCGCTCTGCGAACTGGTCGGAAGTTGGGACATCGAATTCCTTGCCTCTTGGCTGGACGTGACACGCGGGTCGAACAAAACAGGTACGCCTCGAGTATTTGATGACAAGCCGCAGATGGCAACTGGGGGCGACCCTAGGCCCTAGGCGGTGGCCTGCACCGCGGCCAGTGAATCCACCATCCGCCTCGCATCGGCGCCTTCCCGCTCCCCCATCTCGCGGGCACGCTCGCCGATCCATGCATCCGCGGCTTCCTGGCCGTCGGCTTCGACACGGCGCTGGTACTCGGGTACCAGCGCCGTCAGCTCCTGCTGGACGGCATCGAGCCGTTCATCCATGTGCCGGATCAGCGTAGTCTCGTCATCGGCAGTGATCGCCCCCTGCTCACGCAACTGCGCGAGCCCGTCGATCCAGGCTTGACGTTGGGTCTGGCGATCAAAGGACATGACTCAGTTGCTGCCAAGACCGAAGTTGAAGCTGAAGCCAGCCGAAAAACCCTGGCTGATCGCATCCTGCGCGCCCTGTGGCAGGCCGAGCGAAGAGAACAGGCTGTCGAACGCCGAGCTGAACGCCTGGCCGATCAGATCGCCGAGGAAGTTGCCGACGAGCCCGCCGAGAGGACCGCCAAGCGCGGTGCCGATCAGGGAGCCAATACCGGAGAAGATATCGCTGGACATGATGGAACTCCTTCTTTGCTGGGATTGAAAGTGAAATGGATTGAAACCAGAGTGAAAATCCTCGCGCGAGTGGATCCGGGCTATCGATTTCGACCTCTCGCGACTGCAGAGCCAGTCTGCAATCCTGTACCCGCGCTGACAGCTAGGTCGTACCCCATCTAGGGTTGGCCCTAGTCACGCCGGCACTGTGTCGTGGTTCGCAACGGTTCCGCGGTATAACGACGCCATGCACGACAGCCCGGTGGACCGACATCCGACCCATCGCGGGCACGACCGCCCCGCGTTCTCGAAGGCCGACCTGCCCGCGGACGGACGCGACTATCCGGCCGCGGACTTCCTGCAGACCCGCCGCATGCAGCTCGCGGGCTTCGGCTTCCGCCATACGCTGGATCTGCTGCAGCTCGGACGCGAGGAGCGGGTGACGCGCCTGCTGCTCGACGACCCGATCCGCCACGTCGACGACGCGATGGGACTGGTGGTCTGGGCCAACAAGCTCTACCGCGAGCGGCCGGGGCTGGGCCTGTGGCATACCCGCGACCGCCGCGGCCGTTTCATCGGCATGTTTTCGCTGACGCCAAGCGGAGACGCGGGCGACGTGGCGATCGGGGTGCGCCTACTGCCAGGTGCATGGGGACGCGGATACGCGATCGAGGGCGGCGCGGCATTGTGCACGCATGCCTTCGATACCCTGGAGTTGCCGCGATTGATCGCGCAGTGCGCGCCTGACAACCGCTCGGTGCCGCCGTTGCTGTACCGGCTGGGCTTCCGCGATGCCGGCACCGGCGAACAGTTCGGAAATCCGGCGCTGCGCTTCCGCCTGCAGCGCGGCGACTGGTCGGGCCTGCGGCCACGCGGGCGGCGCGGTCGCGACGACGCGAGCCGCTGACCCGTTCGACGCGCCGGGATCGCGCCGCGTCAGCCGTTGAAATGCGTATCGAGCGTCAGGGTGCCGAGATTGCGCTCGGCGAAACGCCGTGCCAGTTCTGGACCGGCCTCGCGGATGGCGTCGAAGCTCTCGCGCGAGCGGCTGTCGGCCCGCAGCACCCAGCCGTCCGCGGTCTTCGACAGCAGCAGGTCGGTGCCGGGCAGCGTCGCATCCGACATCCGCAGCAGTACCTGGCCGTCCTCGCTGGCATTGCGGGTATCGCTGACCGCGAGCTGGCGCACGTGTCGCTCCATCATCTCCATCAGCTGGCCGGGATTGGCCTGCACCGGCGCCTGCTGTGGCTGCGCGGCGAAGCCGGGATCGCGCAGCGCCAGTTGCGCGTGCAATAGCGCGGCGGCATCGGCCGGCGGCGCCTGCTGCGAGTTGAGCCCGATGTCCTGGTGCTGGCGGTGCACGCGACCGTCGACGACCTGGTTCGCCGACTGCTGGGCCTTGGCCGCCTCCTGGCGGCTGGCCTGATCGGCGAGCAGCACGTCGGCATCGCCTTCGCCCGACAGCAGTGGCTGCTCGAGCTGCTGTCCGGGCAGGCCGGCCTCCCCTCGCGTCTGCTGCATCAACGCACGGAACTGGTCGACGCTCTGCGGCTTGGGCGCCTCGCGCCCTTCGGACCGGCTTTCGCGGTCGGCCTGGCGATTGCGGGCCGCCTGCTCGGGCGGGCGCGACATCGGATCACTGTGCTGCACACTCATCGTCGTCTCTCCTCCAGTTCGTCGGCCGCTCACCGGCGCGCGATGAAGCGCGCCTGCAGCAGGTCGTCGGTCACCGCTTCTTCCTGCCGCGCGGCCAGGCTGGCCTGTTCGCCGCGCCAGACCTCGCGCCGTTTCTCCAGTGCGTCCTGCCGCGCCTTGGCGCGGAAGAACGCATCGCGGGCTTCCTGCACCGCGGCCTCGGCCTGGCGCAACGTTTCCTGCGCCTTGCTCAGCCGCTGCTGCGCGGCGACCACCTGTTCGGCCAGCAGGTCGATATGCGCCTCGCGCTGGGACAGCGCCGCCGGCCACGGCACGCCGGACGGCGGCGGATCCAGCAGGCGCGCGCGATGGCCGGCGCGCTCGGCCTGCAGGCCGGTGATCTCGCCCTCGATCCGCGTGCAGGCGTCGCGGCAGGCCTGCGCCGCGCGCTGCTTCTCCAGCACCACCATACGCGCGGCCTCGGTGCGGTGCGCGCGCAGCTGGATCAGGGTCTGCAGCGGATAGCGCTTCATCCAAACAGCTTCCGCAAAGCGGCCGACGAGGTCTCGAACGGCACCAGTTCATGCTCGGACTGCTGCAGCAGGGCGCGGATCGGGCCGATCTTCTCGATCGCGACATCGGCGTCGGGATCGGTGCCGCGCTTGTACTCGCCCAGCTGCAGCAGCAGTTCGATCTCCTGGTGCTTGGCCAAGTACTTGCGCAGCTGGCCGGCGGCGCGCAGGTGCGGCTGCTCGACGACGCGCGGCATGGTGCGGCTGAGACTGGTCAGCACGTCGATCGCCGGGTAGTGATAGGCGGCGGCGAGCTTGCGCGAGAGCACGATGTGGCCGTCGAGGATCGAGCGCACTTCCTCGACGATCGGGTCGCCGCCGTCCTCGTCCTCGGCCAGCACGGTGTAGAACGCGGTGATCGAGCCCTTGTCGTTGTTGCCGGCGCGCTCGAACAGCCGCGGCAGCTCGCTGAACACCGATGGCGGGAAGCCGCGCCGCGCCGGCGGCTCGCCGATCGCCAGGCCGACGTCGCGCAGCGCGCGCGCGAAACGCGTCACCGAGTCGACCAGCAGCAGCACGCGCTTGCCCTGGTCGCGGAAGTATTCGGCGACCGCCGTGCCGACCCACGCCGCGCGGCTGCGCTCGAGCGCGGGACGGTCGGACGTCGCGACCACGACCACCGACTTGGCCAGGCCCTCGGGACCGAGGTTGTCGAACACGAACTCGTTGACTTCGCGGCCGCGCTCGCCGACCAGCACGATGACGTTGACGTCGGCATCGCCGCCGCGCGCCAGCATGCCCAGCAGGGTGCTCTTGCCGCCGCCGGCCACGGCGAAGATGCCGATGCGCTGGCCCTCGCCGGCGGTCATCACCGTGTCGATCGCGCGCACGCCGGTCGAGAACGGCTTGTCGATCAGGCTCCGCGTCAGCGGATTGGGCGAGGCGGCATAGATCGGTGCATCGACCGTCGGCCCGACCGGTCCCTTGCCGTCGATGGTCGATCCATGCGCATCGAGGATGCGGCCCAGCAGGCCGTCGCCGACCTGCACCGAGGCCTGGCGGCCACTGGCATAGACCTCGGTGGTCGCCGAGATGCCGTCGAGCGCGCCCAGCGGCGTCAGCAGGGTGTGCTGCCGTGACACGCCGACGACCTCGGCCGCCAGCTCGAAGCCGGCGTCGCCGCTGCCCGGCGGATTGCGCAGGTGGCACAGCTCGCCGATCGAGGCGCGCAGGCCGGTCGCCTTGATCAGCGTGCCGTAGGCTTCGCTGACCCGGCCGACGCGTTCGATCGCCTGCACCTGGCCCAGCGCGTGCAGCAGCGGATCGGGCGCCGCGACCTGGGCGCTGGCCGGCAGCTCGAACTGTGACAGCAGGTTCGCGCCGGAGCTCATGCAGGCGCTCCGCTGGCCTGCGCGAGCGCGGCGCGGATGGCCTCGATCTGCTGGCTGACGCCGGCGCGTACCTCGCCGGCTTCGGACACCACCACGCAGCTCAGCGGGTCGAGGCTTTCGTCGTCGACCAGTTCGATGACGCCGACGCCCGGATGCGCCTGGCGCACCGCGCCCAGGCCCTGGTTGACGCTGTCGCGCGCGGACGGATGCACGCGGATCAGCAGGAACTGCTCGGCCTGCGCCGATTCGACCGCGCGCATCACCAACGGCGGCACCACTTTGCTGGCATCGAAGTCCGGCGCGATCCGCGCGACGATCGCGCAGGCCAGGTCGCCGATACGCCCGACCGCGTCGCCGAGCACGCGGGCACGCCGCTCGTTGAGCGATGCCAGCTGCTCGGTCATCTGCTGCTTGACCCGGTCCAGCCCCTCGGCAAACCCCTCGGCATAACCCTGCTCGCGGGCCTTCTCGATCTCCGCGCCGGCTTCCTCGTACAGCGCGTTGACCTTCGCCAGCAGGGCGTCGACCTCGCCCAGCGCCTGCCATTCCTGGGCGCGCACGATGCTGCCGGCAACCGCGCGCTGGAACTGGCGCCGCTCGAACACCATCGCCGCACCGCCGCGTCGGCTGGCGGCCGGAGAGGACGGAGGCGTGGCGGCGTGGGTCGGCATGATCGGCTCGGAAATGGGGGGGGAGGGAACGCAGGGGAAGGAGTGGATTCAGTCGGTGATGACGCGGCTGAGATGATGGGTATGCAGCACCAGCACGGGCTTCTCCGGCAGATGCGCCGGCGGCAGCCCGGCCGGTGGATGCAGCAGGCGCGCCCAGTCGCCGAGCGCGGTATCGCGTCGCGCGGCCCAGGCCTGCAGTTCGGCGCGCCCCTGCTGCTCGAGCAGCGGGAACAGCGCCGGCGCGATGTCGTCGCCGCTGGCCATGACCTCGCGCAGCGCATCGGCCAGCCGGGCCTGCGTCGCCGCCTCGACCTTGCCGTCCCAGACCGTGCGGTCGAGCGCCAGCAGATAGCTGTTGCCGAGCGCGAGCTTGAGCCGGCGCACCGCATCGCGACCGATTTCCGCGCGGATCGCCGGCGCATAGGCCAGCGCACCGAGGTCGCGATGCAGCGCGGTCAGCCGCGCGCGCGGCCAGCGCGCGATCAGGCCGGCGAATCCATCGCCCGGCGCGGGCGCGAGCAGGTGGGCCGCAGGGCCGGCCGCCAGTCCGCCGGCCAGCAGGCGCCGGCCCAGCCGGCTGCCCAGGGCACGCTGCAGCAACGCGGGCGGCAACGCTTCGGCATCCGCATCGGCGGCGCCGGCCCCGGACGCATACCAGGCCGGGTCCACCTCCGCGAGCAGCGCCTGCAGCGACATCGGCGGATCAGCCCTGCCAGAGCTTGGGCGGTGCCTTTTCGCCGGCGGCAACGGCCGCGCGACGGGCCTTGAAACGGCCGCCGAAGGCCAGCAGCACCGCCGCGATCACCACCACCAGCGCCGCCAGCCCGATCGCCAGCGGACTGACCGACGACAGCGCCATCGTCGTGCCGCCCTGGCTGGCGTTCTCCGGCAACGCCGGCAGCGTCGCGAACTTCACCGAGACCTGGTTGATGTCGGTCAGGCCCTCGACGCCGTCCTTGATCAGTACCTTGATGTCCGCCTCGCGGTCGCGCACCCGTGCGCCCGGCTGTTCGAGGATGAACACCGCGGCCGAGGTCTTGCCGGTGGAGCCGCCGAGCGGATCGCGCTCGGGCAGCGCCAGGTGCACGCGCGCCTGCGCGACCCCGGGCATCAGCCGGGTGATGGTCTCGGCCATCTCCTGCTGGCGGCCATGGATGTAGCGGCTGCGTTCCTCGGTCGCCGACGAGGCGAAACCTTCCTTCTTGAAGATGTCGCCCAGGGTCTGGAACTGCTCGCGCGGCAGGCCGCGCGATTCGAGCACCGTCATCGCGTTGGGGATGTCGCCGGTGGCGACCCTGACCTCCCAGCCGGTCTTGCTCGGCGAAGGACGCTTCTCGGCCTGGATGCCCGAGCCGAGCAGCGCGCCCATCATTTCATTGGCCTGGCGTTCGTCGAGTGCACTGTAGAGCGCGGTCTTGCCGCCGCATGCGGCCAGCAGCAGCGCCGCCAGCAACACGAGCAGGCCCCTGGCCCAACGATCACGGATCACCTCGCGCATCCCTGTCACCTCGCTAGGACTGCTGGCGGAACAGTTGCTGGATGCCATCGGACGTGCGGTTGGCCACGTTCGAGGTCATTTCGCACTGGAACAGGAAATGGTGCGACTTCATCGTCATTTCCATGACCTGGCCAGGCGTCATCTCGCCGACGTTGGCGGTCATGGACTTGGCCAGCGAGTTGATGCTCTCCGCGCCACCGTTGAGGTTGTTGACCGCCGACATCAGCATGCGCATGCCCTCCGAAGGCTCGGAGGGGCCGACGTTGGCGACATCCTGCGCGGCGTTGGTGGCCGGATTGCTGGCCCGGTTCATCGCCTCTGCGAACTGCTGGACTTCGTAGGCGGCCGCCACCGGCTGGTTTGCTGCCGGTGCCGCTCCGCCCTGCGCTGCGGCAACGCCCGCAGCCTGGATCGCGTCGACCATGGTGTTCTCCTTGCTGTCTGCGGAAACGCGTGCTTACTGCTTGCGGCCCAGGGTCTCGAGCGCCTGGCCGACGCTGTTCTGCGAGGTCGACGCGTTGTTGGACAGGAACTGCATGCGCAGGCTCTCGGCGGTCAGCGCGACGACGTTCGACGGCTGGTCGCCACCCTGGCCGATGACATCGGACAGTTCGGTGATGCGGGTGGCCTGCGCGTCGAGCGTCTGGCCCCAGGCGCGCGACATCGCCTCGTACCAGCTGCTCGACCCGCCGGAACGGCCGGTGCGGTTGAGGCTGGAATCGTTGTGCATCGAGGCGCGGCCGATGAAGTCGCCGATGGTGTCAACGGAAATGTTCGTCATGCTGTTCTCCTTGCGGGATTGCGTGGGGGACGTGCTTTGGAACTGCGGTGCTGCGGGGTACGCGCCGGTTTCGCCGGCTGTACCTGAAAGCAGGATGGTTACTGCATTGCGGATCCGGGCGCCGCAACCGATGCCTGGCTGTCGTCGTGGCGGGGGACGTCGCCGGCGCGGACGCTGGCGACGACGCCGGCGAAGGCGGGGTCGACATCCGGCGGCACCTCGGCGACCAGCGCGTCGGCGGGCGCATCGGCCGGCTCCGGTACCGGGCCGGGGATGATCCGGGTCAATTCGCCGGACGGGGCGAGGACATGCGCGAACTCGCCGATCGAGATCAGCCTGCCCTTGCCCGGCACGTCGTCGCCGGCGACGTAACGGCTGCCGTCGGCGGCCAGCAGGTGCGGGTCGTCGCCGCGCACGATCGAGACGATGTGCACGGGATCGGGTGCGGCGGCCGGGACGCCCTCCACGCCGCCGCCCTGCGGGACGCGGCCGGCCGGCGTACGCGGCAGGATGCGGGCCACGCCCGGGATCTCGCTGACCGCGCGCGAGCGCACCAGGGTCTCGAGTTCGCTGCCGTCGCTGAAGTCGCCGACGACCTCGACATCGCCGTTGCCGACGTAGCGCGCCTGCACCGGAATGCCCTGGGCGCGGAAGATCTCGGCGACATCGCCGGCGATGTTCTCGCCGGTGCGCATCTCCAGCGTCGCGCGGATGCCCTCGGCATCCAGCTGGTCGCGCACGCGCTGCAGCACCGCGCCGCTGTCGACGGTGCCCACGACCATCGGCACGCCGTTGGCGCCGTCCTTGACCTGGAAGTCGGTGATGCGGTGTTCGTCCATCAGCGCGGTCAGCCGGGCGCGCGAATCGGCCTGCGGCTGCGGATCGGGCAGCACCGCGGCGAAGATCGCCAGCGACGCCAGCGACAACGCGGCCACGCCGGCGATCAGCGGCAGCCGGCGCATCAGGCCCGAGCGCGCCGGCTCGGATTCGTCGTCCGGGGCGAACACGGTCAGGAAGTTGTCCCAGTCCGGATCGTCCTCGCGGCCGAACGCGATCGCCGCGTCGCCGAGCGCGATCTGCTGGACCGCGGTCAGCTCGACTGGATCGCCCGGCTGGATCGTCTGCCCGCCGATCTTCAGCGGCGCGTCGAGCGCGCGCACCATGAAGCGGCCGCCGAGCAGCGTGACCAGCGCGTGGTGGTTGGCGACGCCATCGTCGGCAAGGACGATGTCGCAGTCCTCGCCGCTGCCGACCAGGATCATCTCCTCGCTGGCCAGCACCCGATTGGCGCCGGCGTGCAGGCCGTCGACGATGCGCAGCACGTTGTGCGCGCGGCGGTCGGACGGGTTGTCGTTGCGTTGGGTCATGGCAATCCCTCTTCGCTGGACATCGCCTTCGCGGATCGCGCTGCCTGCGCGATGACGCGACGGCCGGTGTCCCGGATGATGAAACGACGTGGACGTGGATCACGCATTGATCTGTCCCGCCTGGACGATGCGCAGATCCGGCGCCAGCTCTTGGTAGGACAGCACCGGCAGATCGAAGAAGTCGACCTCCATCAACTTGCGCAGGTGCCGCCGGACATCCAGCGAGCACAGCAGCACCGGCTTGACGCCCGACGCCTGACGGCCCAGGTGCGCACGCACCTCGTTGCCCAGTCGCCCGGCCAGTTCCGGGGAGATCGCAAGCTGGCTGGCACCGCCCGCCACACGGACCGATTGCCGCAGCTTGTCTTCGAGTTCGGGATGGATCAACAGTACATGCAGCGTGCGCTCGTCGTCTGAATAGCGGTCGGCGATCTCGCGCTTGAGTGCGACGCGCACGTATTCGGTCAGCAGCACGACGTCCTTCTCGCGGCCACCGACGTCGGTGATCGCCTCGAACGCGTCGCGCAGGTTGCGGATCGGCACGCCTTCCTCCGACAGCCGGCGCAGGACGTCGGCCACGCGCTGCGGCGCGACCACGCGCAGCATCTCCTTGACCAGGTCCGGGTAGTCGCGCTGCATGCGCCCGAACAGGTTCGAGGTTTCCTGGATGCCGAGGAAGCCGCCGAGCCGGCGCCGGATCGCCGCGCCGGCGTGTCCGGCCAGCACATCGAGCGGCGCCTGCGCGCCTTCTTCCTGGGTGTCGCTCCAGGTGCCCGCCACCACCGGCGGGTAGAAGCCGGCCAGGCGCGTGGCACCCGGCGCGGTCACTGGCTGCGGCCGCAGCCAGCCGTCGCTGCGCAGGCGGCCGGCGGCGATGCGCGCGCCGAAGGCGGTGACGCGATACTCGTCCTCGGCCAGTGTCGGCACGATGCGCAACGACGGCACCGGCACCGGCACGCCGTATTCCTCGCGCAGCTGCTGCGCGGTCTCGACGATGCGGCCTTCGAGGTTGTGCGCGCCGAAGGACTGCGCCAGCAGCGGCGAGACCTGCAGCTGCAGCGGCGCCGGCGGCGCGAGGTCGTCCTTGACGACGTGCTGCTGCGCGTCGGCGACCACTTCCTCTTCGGTGACGCGGAACGCGCGGCGCAGCAGTTCGAACTTGTGCCGGTAGCGCCAGGCGCTGAGGGTCAGCATGCCGAGGCCGAGGACCAGGAACACCGGCCACGGGAAGCCCGGCACCAGGGTCATCAGCAGCGCGAGGATGCCGGTGATCAGCAGCACGCGCGGCTGGTCCGACACCTGCCGGGTGATGGCGTCGCCGAGATGGCGGTCATCGATCTCGCCGGTGGTGCGGGTGACCACCAGGCCCGCGGCGATCGTCGCCAGGATCGCCGGGATCTGCGACACCAGGCCGTCGCCGATGGTCAGGATGCTGTAGGTGCGCACCGCGACGCCCAGCTCCATGCCGCGCTGCAGCACGCCGATCGCCAGGCCGCCGAGCAGGTTGATCAGGATGATGACGATGCCGGCGATGGCGTCGCCCTTGACGAACTTCATCGCACCGTCGAGCGAGCCGTGCAGCTGGCTCTCGGTCTCCAGCAGGCGGCGCTTGCGGCGCGCCTCGTCCTTGTCGATCAGGCCGGCGCGCAGGTCGGAGTCGATCGACAGCTGCTTGCCGGGCATCGCGTCGAGGGTGAAGCGGGCGGCGACCTCGGCCACGCGCTCGGCACCCTTGGCGATGACGATGAACTGGACCACGGTGATGATCAGGAACACCACCATGCCGACCACGAGGTTGCCGCCGGCGACCAGCGAGCCGAAGGTCTCGACGATGTGGCCGCCCTCGGCGTTGAGCAGGATCGAGCGGGTGATCGCGATCGAGATCGCCAGCCGGAACAGCGTGGTCAGCAGCAGCACGCTGGGGAAGCTGGAGAAGGCGACCGGATTGGGGATGTACAGGCTCAGCAGCAACAGGCCGAAGCCGATCGAGATGTTGACCGCGACCAGGGTGTCGATGATCACCAGCGGCAGCGGCAGGATCATCACGCTGATGATCGTGACCGCGGCGAACGCGAGGACGACGTCGCTGTAGCCCAGCTTGGCCCGGGGCGCGGCGCCGGCAGGCGCGCCGGTCAATGTCGCCAGCAGCGCCCTCACCGGCCACCCGCCCGACGCCGCGCCGGCGTCCCGCAGGACAGGCGGCTGACGTCACCCACGTGCACGGCGGTCATCGCATGACGCAGTGCGCCATGCATTGACCCATCCCGCTGCAGAGAGAACATTCGGCGCATCTGCCCCTGACCTCGTGCGTCACATTGTGTCACTCTACGATAATCCGGCGATGTTATGTTCCGGTCAATCTAAGGTTGCAAACGTGTTCCAGCTTTCTGCGTGCTGCCCGGGAATCTGTCGTGATGACGAAAAAAACCGATACATCACAACGACTTAACGACCGCCTCCCATATTGGTCCATGAACGGGCGGGGGGTTCGGCGGGGTCTTCCGGGCCCGGTGCGACGTCATCGGATTCAAGATCCGTGATGAAGGTCACGGATTGGGCGCCCACCCCGATCGCGAACACCCGTCCGGCACGCGACTGCACCAGCACCACCCGCTCACGCGGCCCCACGGGAAGGATCTGCAACACCGTCAGCGGCGAATCACGGCCGACCAGGCCGTAGCGGCGTCGCAGCAACCGCAGTACCAACAGCAGACCAGCGATGATGAAGACCAGAGGCAGCACGATGGCGATCATTTCCCCGACGAACGAATCCCGGGCGGGTGCGGGCACGACGTCCGGCGCGGTCGTTGCCGCCCACAGCGGTGCGCTGAACGACGCGGCGGCGGCCAGCATCATTGGAAAGAGGCGGGGCATGCGGGCACTGCGGGTCATCTCGGTCTGCTCGGCTGGCACCGGGCTGGTGCGCGGTTACGGTAGCAGCAAGGTCATGACCGCCGTGCCGGTCGCCATGCCCCCTGCATCCGCCGGCGCGGCTGCATGAGCCCGGCGGCCGGGTCCCGCAAGCCAGCGACCACGCGTCCGGCCCCGGCCAGACGCAAGCCCGCCGACGCCGGCGCGGGCGATGCCCCGCTGGCGGACGTACTCGAGGCGGTGCCGTTCGCCTGCGCCGCGTTCGCGCGCGACACCGGCACCCTGGTCGCCGCCAATACCCGCTTCGCCAAGGACCTGGGCGCGCTTCCCGGCCACGCGCACCGCGACGCGCTGCTGGCGTCGCTCTACGGCGATGCCACCGGCGATGCCCGCGGCGAGGAAGTCCGCGCGCCCGACAGCGGCCGCTGGTACGCCCTGCACTGGCGCGAGCTCGACAGCGGCGGCCGCGCGCTGTCGCTGCTGACCGCCGTCGACATCAGCGAACGCATCGAAGCGCTGGACTCGCACAAGTCGCAGCAGGAGAAGCTGCTGTTCACCTCGCGGCTGATGTCGGTCGGCGAGATGGCCGCGACCCTGGCCCACGAACTCAACCAGCCGCTGGCGGCGATCGTGAACTATCTCAACGGCAGCCTGCGCCTGGTCGACCAGGCCGGTGGCCCGGTGCAGGTCGAGCGCGCGCTGCTGGCCGCGCGGACCCAGGCCGAGCACGCCAGCGCGGTGATCGGCCGGGTCCGCGAGTTCGTCCGCGCGCGCGAACCGCGCCGCGACGCACAGGACCTGCCGGTCATCGTCGACACGGTGCTGGAGCTTTTGCGGCTCGAGGCCGAGCGCCAGCAGCTGCGCGTCGAGCTGGCACTGGCGCCGCAGCTGCCGCAGGTCTACGCCGACCGGGTGATGATCGAACAGGTGCTGCTGAACCTGGTCAAGAACGCGATCGAGGCGATGCGCGAGGTGGCGGCCGCGCAGCGCGGGCTGCGCATCGAGGCGCGGGTCAACCTGGACGGCGAGATCGAGGTCCGGGTCTGCGACCGCGGCCCGGGCCTGAGCCAGGCCCAGAGCGAGCAGCTGTTCTCGCCGTTCTACACCACCAAGACCGACGGCCTCGGCATCGGCCTGGCGATCTGCCGGTCGATCATCGAATACCACGAGGGCCGGCTGTTCTTCGAAGCGCGCGACGGCGGCGGCAGCGTGTTCGGCTTCACCCTGCCCAGCCCCGACAGGAGGATGTGACGCATGGCCGACACCTGCGTGTATCTGGTCGACGACAACGACGGCTTCCGCGATTCGACCGCGTGGCTGCTGGAAACCGCGGGCTTCGAGGTCCGCGCGTTCGCGTCCGGCGCGGCGTTCCTGATCGTGTTCGACAACACCCGCCATGGCGACGGCGAATGCCTGGTCTCGGACATCCGCATGCCGGAGATGAGCGGGCTGCAGCTGCAGGAGGAACTGCTGCGCCGCGGCTCGACCCTGCCGCTGATCTTCGTCACCGCGCACGGCGACGTGCCGCTGGCGGTCGAGGCGATGCGCAAGGGCGCGTCGAACTTCCTCGAAAAGCCCTTCGGCGACGAGGCGCTGATCGAGGCGATCCGCACCGCGCTGACCCGCGAGCGCCAGCAGGCCGGCTCGCCGCAGGGCGCGGCGCTGGCGAAACTGAGCCCGCGCGAGCGCCAGGTGCTGGACCTCGTGGTCGCCAGCAAGCCCAACAAGATCATCGCCGACATCCTCGGCATCAGCATCAAGACCGTTGAACTGCATCGAGCCAACATGATGAACAAACTCGGCGTACGCTCCCTGCCCGAACTGATGAAGGTCGCGCTCGGCCATGGCTGACCCGGCACCCCGCAAATCCCCGCGCGCGCCCCGGCGCAAGACCGGCCCGGCAACGCCGGCCGCAACGCCGCTGCGCGGCCGCCTGCCGGCGCTGGCGCCGGCGCTGGCCGACGCCCTGCGCGCCTTCCATGGCCGCGCGCGGCAGCGCAAGGCCGACGGCGGCACCCTGCAGTTGCACGCGGGCCGTGCGCCGGCCGGCGACAGCGCGGTGATCGAACTCGATGCCGAAGGCAGCCGCGTCGGCCTGTTGCTGACCGCCGGCACCGCCGCGGTGGCCGGCGACGCCCTGCACTGGCAGGACTACCGCGGCCGCGCCCGCGTTCTGGCCTGGAGCCTCGCCCACGAGGCGACGCTGGTGCGCCTGGGCGAGGCGCTCGGCACCGCGCTGCTGCCGCTGGTCGAGGCCGACGCCGCAGCGGGCGACGACGTGGTCTGGCTCGACTTCCGGCTGACCGCGGACAACGGCGACGACGGCGAACTGGCCGGCACCCTGCGCCTGCCGAGCGACTGGCTGGCACGGCTGCAGACCCGCACCGACCCGCCGGCACCGGCCGATCCCGGCCGCTGGCGGCAGCTGCCGGCGCAGGTCAGGATCGCGTTGACGGTGCCGCCGCTGACCGTGGCCGACCTGCGCAGCCTGCGCCCCGGCGACGTGGTCGTGGTCGGCAACGCCCGCCTGCCGCCGCTGGTCGCCGAGACCGCCGGCCTGCGCTGGCCGGTCCGGTCCGGTCCGGATGGCTGGCGCATCGACGGTCCCGCTGCCGCCGCCCCGCGCCATGCCGCTTCCCCCTCTTCCCTGGAGACCCCCCCAATGACGCAACAGGACACCACCTCCGACGCACCGGTCGACGACACCGCCCCCGCGGCACCCGCCGAGGATCCGGCCAGCAAGCTGCCGGTGCAGGTGGAGTTCGACGTCGGCGGCGTCGAGCTGCCGCTGGGCGAGATCGCCGGCCTGCAGCCCGGGTACGTGTTCGCGTTGCCGACCCAGCTCGAAGGCGCCAACGTGACGATCCGCACCAACGGCCGCGTCGCCGGACACGGCGAACTGGTCGCCGTCGGCGATACCCTCGGCGTCCGCCTGGTGTCCTGGAGCTGACGCATGGATTTCAGCACCTTCTCGCCCGCCCTCGTCCTGGTGACGGTGGTCAGCCTGGCGCTGGCCCCGTTCGTCGCGGTGATGGTCACCTCGTTCACCAAGATCGTCGTCGTGCTGAGCCTGCTGCGCAACGCGCTCGGCCTGCAGCAGGTGCCGCCGAACGTGGTCATCAACGGGCTGGCGATCGTGCTGTCGATCTACGTCATGTATCCGGTGATCCTCGATGTGCAGGATGCGGTCAATGCCCGGCTCGAGGGCCGGCCGCCACCGGCCGCGGTACAGCGGCAGATCGACGCGCGCGCCGAGCGCCAGGCGATCCGCGAGGGCCGGGCGATCCCGGTCCGCCCCGACGCGGCGCCGGCGCAGGACGATGCGCCGGTGCCGACCAGCCCGGCCGCCGCCGCGGGACTGCAGGCCGAGGCCGCGGCGCGGGCCGCCGCGGCGGAGACGCCGGACCCGATGTTCAGCGCGGTCCAGGGCGGCTCGAGCGCCGATCCGCGCGAGGCGCCGGCCGCCCCGGAGGTCCGCGGCCTCGCCGAGGAAACCACCGGCATGTCGACCCCGGCCCCGGCGCCGTCCGGCAGCAGCACCTTCGACACCAACCGCATGCTGACGATGATGGACGCCGGCAAGGAACCGCTGCGCACCTTCCTGATCCAGCACTCCAGCGACGCCGAGCGCGCGTTCTTCCTGCGCAGCGTGCAGCGCATGCTGCCGCCCGAGCGCCGCGGGGCGATGACCCCGGACGACTTCATCGTCATCGTGCCCGCGTTCACCGTCAGCGA
Organism: Proluteimonas luteida; assembly: GCF_021191695.1. Lineage (GTDB taxonomy): Bacteria > Pseudomonadota > Gammaproteobacteria > Xanthomonadales > Xanthomonadaceae > Luteimonas > Luteimonas luteida. The sequence continues at coordinate 2,605 of NZ_JAIWPT010000018.1, read as the reverse complement.
ACTGACCGCCGCGTTCCAGATCGGCTTCCTGATCTTCCTGCCGTTCCTGATCATCGACCTGGTGGTCGCCAACATCCTGCTGGCGCTGGGCATGATGATGCTGTCGCCGACCACGGTGTCGCTGCCGTTCAAGCTGCTGCTGTTCGTGCTGATCGACGGCTGGGCCAAGCTGGTGCACGGCCTCGTGCTCACCTACGGAGTCACATAGGGTCTGCAGACGCTGTCGGAACAGGCCACGCCGCGCCCGGGCGCGTGCGAGTAAGCAAGAACGAGGAAGCTCATGTCGACAAGAAATCGAATGATGACACCGCATCGCGCGCGCCCAGACACGGCCCTCCGGATTGCCGTGTCCGGCGCCCGGGCGGCCGCGCGCGGCTTGGACAGGCGGCCAGCCTGCCGCTGCGCCACGCACAACCCCCCGGGCGCCGGACACGACAACGTGACCCGTCCCGACAGCGCCGGCAGACCCTAGATGGGCGACGTACTGGAGTTCACCAAGGAGGCACTGTGGCTGGTGCTGCTGCTGTCCGGCCCGCCGGTCGCGGCCGCGGCGCTGGTCGGCCTGGTCGTGGCGTTCCTGCAGGCGGCCACCCAGCTGCAGGAGCAGACGTTTCCCTACGCGCTGAAGTTCCTCACCGTGGTGATCATGCTGTTCGTCACCGCGTCGCTGATCGGCGGCTCGCTGTACGTGTTCGCCGACCGCATCTTCCTCGACTTCCCCAGCCTGACGCGGCGCTGATGGACTTCGGCACCAATCCGATGCTGGCGCTGGCGCTGACCCTGCCGCGCGTGGCCGGCGCCTTCCTGATGCTGCCGCTGCTGACCACCGAGACGGTGCCGGCCATGGTGCGCAACAGCTTCATGGTCAGCCTGGCGATCGTCGCGATCCCGATCGCGCTGGCCGGCGCCCCGCCGATCGACCAGGCGGGCACCGCGCACTGGTCGGCGATCGTGCTCAAGGAGACCTTCATCGGCATCTCGATCGGGTTCTGCTACGGCATCGTGTTCTGGGCAATCAGCTCGGCCGGCAACATCATCGACACCCAGGTCGGCATGTCGATGGCGCAGATCTTCGACCCGATCCAGGGCCACCAGACCTCGCTGCACGGCGAATTCCTGTCGCAGCTGGCGACCTGGCTGTTCATGGCCAGCGGCGCATTCCTGGTGTTCCTCGACCTGCTGATGACCAGCTACACGGTGTGGCCGGTGATGAGCTTCTTCCCTGACATCCGCATGAGCGGGATGGCGTTGTTCGTCGGGCAGTTCAGTTACCTGATGACCGCGATGCTGCTGCTCGCCGCGCCCGCGATGGTGATCCTGCTGGTCATCGACCTGTCGTTCGGCCTGGTCAACCGCTACGCCCCGCAGCTCAACGTGTTCGCGCTGACGATGCCGATCAAGGCCTGGCTGGCGACCGCGATCATCCTGCTGATGCTCGGCGTGTTCGTCGAGGTGGTGATGCGCCGGCTGGTCGACAACAGCGGGCTGGTCAATGCGCTCAAGAGCGCGTTCGGGGGATGAACGCGTAGCGCAAGCCTGTCCGGCCGGGGCTCGGCCAGGAACCGTCGCGAACAGCAGCGGAGCGGGCTCTGTTCGTCTCGTTGACGCCTGCGATCACAGCCTTGGCGGTCCTGGCCATCGCCCGACCCAGTTCGCCGAGGCGACGCGTTCGCTCATCTGGGTCACACCGGAAGGCAGCATCCGATCGGACTGTGACAGATCCAACATTCCAGACTTCGGCTGACCAGCCCAGATCGAAGTGACATGGGCACCTGGCACGGGTACCGAGCGCACCGTGACCGGCGCCATCGCTGCTCACCGCATCCCGATGTCACCCAGCCAGCGCATCGCATCCCGCGTCCATCGGTCGCTATCGGTTCCCTGCTGGCACACACCGAAGGCGTGCCCGCCGTTCTCGTAGCGGATCAAGGTCACGTTCGCACCGACCTCGCGCAGTGCCTTGTCGTAGACCTCCGAATACTCGACTGGATCGACCGGATCGTACTTCGCGTGGATGAGCAGGGTCGGCGGCACGGCCGCGGACACGACGATGTCCGTATTGAGTTCCCGCGCCGCAGGCGAGTCCTTGGGGCGCCGGTTCTTGTGCTCCATGGTCATGTGTCCCGGATAGACCGGAATCGCGAAGTCGGGGCGAATGCTCACCTGATCCGCGGCGTCGGCCGGCGCGTACTTGCGCGACACGAACCCCGTGCTAGACAGCACGGCCAGGTTGCCGCCGGCGGAGAATCCCATGACGCCGATACGATTCGGATCGATGCCCCAGTCCTCGGCGTTGTAGCGGACCAGGGACATCGCGCGCTGCGCATCCTGCAGGGCCATCGGAATGGCCGGCGACTCATGCTGCTTCGTGGTGGCATTCCAGTTGCAGCCCGTGTTGGGCACGCGATACTTCACGAGCACGCAGGCGATGCCGGCATCGGTCAGCCACTTGCAGACGTCCGAGCCGTACAGCCCCAATGTAATGACCCACTGATTTCCTGCTCAGGTGTTACTTTCCGAAGGAGACACCGATGAGCCAAGTGATGGACGAAGAGATCAAGCGTTGGACGGCGCGGCGCAAGTCGGCGCTGGTGCTGGAGATCAT
>NZ_JAIWPT010000017.1 GCF_021191695.1 Proluteimonas luteida | reverse complement strand
AGACCCGCCCTACGCCGCGACATGCCTCGTAGGGCGGGTCTCGACCCGCCTCCCCCTCGCAGCGGATGAAACGGCAGCCCGGAACCGGCCCTACGCGTCGGCGACGGCCTGCAGCGCGGCCAGTTCCTCGGCGCTGAATCCCGCCGCGGCGCGCGCGTCGAGGTTGAACGGGCCGTGCAGCACGGCGCGGGCGTAGTCGGCCAGCAGTTCGCGGAACTTCGGCTCGGGATCGATGCCGGCGCGCTCGCAATACCAGCGGAACCAGCGGCTGCCGGCGGCGACGTGCGCGACCTCCTCGCGCAGGATCACCTCGAGGATGGCCACTGTCTCGTCATCGCCGAGCGCGCGCAGCCTGACGATCATGCCCGGCGTCACGTCCAGCCCGCGCGCCTCGAGCACGCGCGGCACCAGCGCCATCCGCGCGAGGCCGTCGTGGGCGGTCTTCTCGCACATCTCCCACAGGCCGTTGTGGGCGTCGAAATCGCCGTAGTCGTGGTCCAGCGCACGCAGCCGGCCCTGCAGCAGCGTGAAATGCCGGGCCTCGTCGTCGGCCACCGAGACCCAGTCGGCGTAGAACCCAGCCGGCAGGCCACGGAAGCGGTAGACCGCGTCCCAGCCCAGGTCGATCGCGTTGAGCTCGATGTGCGCGATCGCATGGACGAACGCCGCACGCCCCTCGATGCTGCCGAACCCGCGCCGCGGCAGTTCGCGCGGATGCACCAGCCGCGGCCGCGGCGGGCGGCCGGGCATGCGGATCGGATCCGGCGGTGCTGCGTTCTCCGGCACCGGCAGCCCACCGGCGCGGAAACGCCGCGCATAGGCATGGGTCAGCGCGACCTTGGCGCCGGGATCGCAGGCATCGAGGCAGTGCCGCGCGGCGGCGAACAGGTCGGCCGCGTCGGCGGCCACGGCGGCCGGCGCCCCGCTCACGCGCGGCGCTTCTTCTTCGCCTCGTCGGAACGCAGCTGCTGCAGCCGCTCGAAGTAGCCCGGCTCGATGCCGGTCACGTACTCGCCGCTGAAGCACGAGGTGTCGAAGCGCATGTCCGGATGCTTGGGACTGGCCACCGCCGACTCCAGGTCGGCAAGGTCCTGGTAGATCAGCCAGTCGCAGCCGAGGAAGGCCTCGATCTCGTCCTCGCTGCGGTTGTGCGCGACCAGCTCGTCGGCCGACGGCATGTCGATGCCGTAGATGTTGGGATAGCGCACCGGCGGCGCGGCCGAGGCCAGGTAGACCTTGCGCGCGCCGGCGTCGCGCGCCATCTGCACGATCTGCTTGGACGTGGTGCCGCGCACGATCGAGTCGTCGACCAGCAGCACCACGCGGTTTCGGAACTCCAGCGGGATCGGGTTGAGCTTGCGCTTGACCGATTTCGCGCGCTCGCCCTGCCCCGGCATGATGAAGGTGCGGCCGACGTAGCGGTTCTTGATGAAGCCCTCTCGGTACTTCACCCCGAGCGTGTTGGCGATCTCCAGCGCGGAATCGCGCGAGGTGTCGGGGATCGGGATGACCGTGTCGATGTCGTGGTCGGGCCGCAGGCGCAGGATCTTCTCGCCCAGGGTCACGCCCATGCGCATGCGCGCCTTGTGCACCGAGATGTTCTCGATCATCGAGTCGGGCCGGGCGAAGTACACGTACTCGAAGATGCACGGCGCATGCGGCTGCCGCGGCGCGCACTCGCGGTGGTGCAGTTCGCCGCGCGCGGTGACGACGATGCCCTCGCCGGGCTCGACGTCGCGCAGGCGTTCGAAGCCGAGGATGTCAAGCGCCACCGACTCCGACGCCACCGCGTACTCGGTGCCGGCATCGGTCTGGCGGCGGCCCAGCACCAGCGGGCGGATACCGTGCGGATCGCGGAACGCGACCAGGCCCAGGCCCAGCACCATCGCGACGACGGCGTAGCCGCCCTTGGCGCGGCGGTTCACGCCCTCGACCGCGCGGAACGCCGCTTCCGGCGTCAGCGCCTTCTCGCGGTCGAGCTCGTGCGCGAACACGTTGAGCAGCACTTCGGAGTCGGACTCGGTGTTGACGTTGCGGCGGTCGGTCTCGAACACCTGCTGGCGCAGCTGGTCGGTGTTGACCAGGTTGCCGTTGTGCGCGAGCGCGATGCCGAACGGCGAATTGACGTAGAAGGGCTGCGCCTCGTCGTGGCCCTCGCTGCCGGCGGTCGGGTAGCGGCAGTGGCCGATGCCGACCCGCCCCTGCAGCAGCGCCATCGCCTTGGCGTCGAACACGTCGCGCACCAGGCCGTTGCCCTTGTGCACGCGCATCACCGTGCCGTTGGCGGTGGCGATGCCCGCCGCGTCCTGTCCCCGGTGCTGCAGCACCGTCAGGCCGTCGTACAGCGCGGCCGCGACTTCAGAGGTTCCGACGATCCCGACGATGCCGCACATGTTCGATATCCAGTTCTGCTTGGCGCGCACACGGGCGCGCCGATGACGAGGGGACGGCGGATGCCGCTCCTTAGGGATGCGCGCGCACGAGACCGTCGATGCCGACCGCGGCGTTGACCCGCGACTTCAGCTGCTCGGCCTCGGCACGGCTGGCGACGGGGCCGGCCTTGACCCGGGTCAGGCGGCCCTTGTCGGTCTGCACGCTGTCGGTGAACGCGGTGATGCCGGCGCCGCGCAGGCGGTCGCGCAGCGCGGTCGCGTCGGCGGCGCTGGCGAACGCGCCGACCTGGACGATGAAACCGACATCGGCGGTCGCCGCCGGCGTGGCCGGCTGGGGCGCGGGTGCGGCAGGTGTCGCCGGCGGTTGCGCGGGCGTGGCCGGCGCGGGTGCGGGAGGCTGCTGCGCGGGGGGCTGCCGCGCGGGCGTCGGCGTCGGTGTCGGCGTTTGTGCCGCTGTCGCCGCTGGCGTCGCCGGACGTGCCGGCGCCGCATCCGTACCGGCATCGAGCGCGACCACGCGCGGGCTGACGTCGCTGCGCACGCCGGCGGCGCGCACGCGCACGGTTTCCGCTTCGGCGCGGCTGGCGTACGGCCCCAGGCGCACGCGGAATGCGGGCTTGCCGTTGAGGGTGAAGGGTTCGCTGTAGCCGGTCAGGCCCGCGCCCCCGAGCTGGCGCAGGATCGCCTTGGCGTCGGCGTCGCTGGCAAACGCGGCGTAGTGCACGGCGTAGTCGCCACCGGCGGTGGTCGGCGGCAGCGGCGCCGCAGAGGCGCCGGCATCGACGGTCGGCAGCGCATCGCTGTCGGGCTGCGTGGCCACGGGCGCGGGCGCATCGCGGCCGAGCACGCCGGCTTCCGGTGCCGGCGCGGGCGCGACCAGCGGCAGGTCGACGGTGCGGTACTGGCCGGCGGGCGCATCCGGCACGCGCAGCGGCATGTCCGGCAGGCCGCTCTCGGGCGCCGGTCCCTTGACCAGCATCGGCAGGAAGATCACCGCGATCGCGATCAGCACGGCCGCGCCGATCAGGCGCTGTTTCAATCCGGGGGTCATGGAGGTCCGGGCGACGGGAATCCGGGCGAATTATACGCCTGCGGGCGGCCGCACTTCTTAACGCCCGGCGTCGTCCCGACGTTCGGCCTCGCCCTGGAGAACGGCCAATGCGGCCGCCGCGGTGTGGAACGAGCCGAACACCAGGATGCGGTCGCCGGCCTGCGCCGCGCCGCGCGCCGCGTCCAGCGCGCCGGCGACATCGGCATGCCGCGCAGCCGATCCGGCGAGCGCGGCGGTGGCCGCGACAGCCGCCAGCCGTGCCTGCAGGCCTGCGGCGTCCTGCCCGCGCGCGCCGGCCCCGTCCAGCCCGGCCAGCCACCAGCGCGCGACATGCGGCGCCAGCGCCTCGACCACGCCGGCCACGTCCTTGTCGCCGAGCGCGGCATAGACCGCGAACACGCGCCCCGCGGCCGGCCTGGCGACCAGCCAGTCGGCCAGCGCGCGTGCGGCCTGCGGGTTGTGCGCGACATCGACCAGGATCTCGACGCCATCGCGCTCGAACCGCTGCAGCCGCGCGGCCAGCGCCGCAGTGCCGATACCGGCGACCAGCGCGGCGTCGGGCACCTCGCGCGGCAGCGCGCGCATCGCCGCGACCGCGACCGCGGCGTTGCGCAACTGCACCGGCGCGGCCAGCGCGGGCATCGGCAGCTCGATCCCGTAGCCGACCTCGCGCCACGACCAGTGGCCGGCATCGACCGGCGCGAACAGGAAATCGCTGCCGCCGCGGATCGCGACCGCGCCGATCGCATACGCGTGCCGCAGCACGCTGGCCGGCGGATCGTCGTCGCCGAGCACCAGAGGCTTCCACGGCCGCGCGATGCCGGCCTTCTCCAGGCCGATCGCCTCGCGGTCCGCGCCCAGCCAGTCCTGGTGGTCGAGATCCACGGTGGTGATCACCGCGACGTCCGGATCGACGATGTTGACCGCGTCGAGCCGGCCGCCGAGCCCGACCTCCAGTACCGCAAGATCAAGCCCTGCAGACGCACGCCCGGCGCGCGCGAACAGCCACAGCGCCGCCAGCGTACCGGTCTCGAAATAGGTCAGCGGGGTGTCGCCGCGCGCGGCCTCGACCGCCTCGAAGGCCTCGACCAGCGCTGCGTCGTCGGCATCGTGGCCATCGATGCGCACGCGCTCGTTGTAGGCCAGCAGGTGCGGCGAGGTGTAGGTGCCGACCCGCCAGCCGGCCGCGCGCGCGATCGCCTCGATGAACGCGACCGTCGAGCCCTTGCCGTTGGTACCGGCGACGGTGACCACCTGCGCCGCGGGACGTCCGCAATCCATGCGCGCATGCACCGCACCGACGCGGTCGAGGCCGAGTTCGATCCCGGCCGGATGCCGCGCCTCGATGACGGCCAGCCAGTCGGCCAGCGAGCGCTGCGCACTCATAGCGCGCGGTGCACCGCCTCGCCGAAGAACGGGGTGTGGTGCGCGCAGTCGTTGAGCCGCACCACCTCGAGCCGGTCCGCCGTCAGGCCTTCGAGCAGGTTCAGCGTGGTCGGCGCCTGGCGGAAGGTCCACAGCTTCGAGAAGGGAATGCCGAGCAGCCGGCACAGGATCACCCGGTTGACCGCATCGTGGGCGACGACCAGCGCGGTGTCGTCGGGGCCGAGCCCGTCGACCGCGGCGGTGAAGGCAGGCCAGGCACGGTCGAACACCTGCTGCAGCGACTCGCCGCCGGGCATCTGCACGCTGTCGGGCGCATCGCGCCACGCGGCCAGGCGCTCGGGATCGCGCGCGCCGATCTCGGCGGCCAGCAGGCCTTCCCAGGTGCCGTGGGCGATCTCGGCCAGACCCGCGTCGGTGGTCAGCAGCGACTCGCGCGCCGGCCCCAGCGCCAGGCGCGCGGTGCGGTTGGCGCGCGACAGCGGCGAGCTCACCGCGCGGTCGATGCGCACGTCGGCCAGCCGCGCGCCGAGCAATGCCGCCTGGCGCTCGCCGACCGGCGACAGCGGAATGTCCTCCTGCCCCTGGTAGCGGCCTTCGGCGTTCCACGGGGTTTCGCCGTGGCGGGCAAGCAGGACTCTCATCGCGCGGGTTCCGTAGCGGGGGCGCGACAGTCTAAGCCAAGCGGTGCCGGCCGATGGCCGGGCAGGACCGGAGATGCGAAGAAACGGCCCGTCGTCCCGAACGCCGCAAGGGACGACAAAGGCAGCGCCCGGCGCCTTGCGGCAAGGACCGGCAGGACGCGCAGCCGCGTCCCGCCACTCAGTTGCGCGGCGCAACCCCCATTTCCTGCAGCAGCCGCGGCGCCGGCTCGACCTCCTGCATGACCCAGCGGATGTAGCGCTGGTCGACCGAGATCGTCCGGGTCATCGCCGGGTCGAACACCCAGTTCGACACCACGGCCTCCCAGGTCATGTCGAACAGCAGGCCGGTCAGGCGGCCGTCGGCATCGAGTACCGGCGAGCCGGAGTTGCCGCCGGTCACGTCGAGGTCGGACAGGAAGTTCACCGGCACGCTGCGCAGGCGCCGGTCGGCCAGGCCGCCATTGCGCCCGGCGGCGATCGCATCGAGCTCGGCCTTCGGCGCGTCGAACGGTTCGACGCCGGTCGCCTTGGCCGGGATCTCCTCCAGGCGGGTGAATGCCGGCTGCCTGTCCCCGTCCAGGCTGGTGTAGGGCGTGACCTTGCCGAAGGTGATGCGCAGCGACGAGTTGGCGTCGGGATACACCGCCTCGCCGCGACTGCGCCGGTAGTCGGCGACGGCCTGCAGGACCACCGGCCGCAGCGCCAGCATGTCGCCGGCGCGGGCCTTGCCGGCCAGTTCGATCTCCAGCAGGCTCGGGGTCATCGCCACCGCGTACTGGATCGCCGGGTCGCGGCTGCGATCGAATGCGGTGCGGTCGGCGGCGAACCACTTCAGGCGGGCATCGCTGCCGGCCAGTTCGCTGCGCTGCAGACGGTCGAGCGCGCGGTCGACGGCGGCCTCGTCGTTGCCGCCGAGCCACTTGTCGAGCGCGGCGATGCGCTGGTCGGCCGGCAGGGCGACGTACTGCAGCAGCGCGTAGCGGGTCAGCAGGCGGTCCATCGCCGGCACGTAGCGCCGGTCCATCTGCCGCAGCCCGCCCTCGATCACCGGCAGGTCTCGGATCTGGAAGCCCTGCTCGCGCATCGCGTCGGGCTTTTCCTTCTCCAGCGCCAGCCGGTACAGCCGCACCGCCGTCGACAGCAGGCCGCTGTTGTCGAGCAGGCCCATGACCAGGTCGCGGTCGCGGGTGCTGCGCGCCTCGGCGTCGAGCGCGCCGACCCGGGCATGGGCGTCGAGCGCCGCTTCGCCGTCCGCGCCGCGGGCGCGCAGCCAGTCCAGCACCGCCGCCTCCTCGGCCTGCTTGTGGGCCAGCGCGCCGATGCGTTCGAAGCCCTGCAACTGGCCTTCGTAGTTCTTCAGCGTGTTCTGCCAGCCGCGCACCGCACTGGCGTAGCGCACCTCGATCTCGGGATCGGTCGTGCCCTGCGCTTCCACCAGATCGATCAGCGCACGGTAGTGGCGGCCGATCTGCGGATAGCGCCACTCGATGGTCTCGGCGAACTCGTCGGCGGACGCGTAACGGCTGGTCCGCCCCGGATAACCGGCCACCATGACGAAATCCCCCTCGCGCAGCGGCTTGTCGGCCAGCCGCAGGAAACGCCGCGGCGTATAGGGCACGTTGTCCTCGGCGTACTCGGCCGGCCTTCCGTCCTTGCCGACGTAGGCACGGTAGAACGCGAAATCGCCGGTATGCCGCGGCCACATCCAGTTGTCGACATCGCCGCCGAAGCTGCCGATGCCGCCGGCCGGCGCATAGACCAGCCGCACGTCGCGGATCTCCAGGTTGCGGAACAGCCGGTAGTCGTTGCCGCCGAAGAAGCTGTAGAGCCGGCAGCGGTAGCCCGGCTCGGCCTCGCAGCGCGCGACCAGCGATTTCTCGATGCCGTCGAGCGCCGCCGTGCGGCCCAGCGCATCCGGCGCGGCGGCGATCGCGGCCTGCACCTCGGCGGTCACGTCCTGGATGCTGTCGAGCGCGTAGATGCGCGCATTGGGGCCGGCGGAGATCTCGTCGCCGGTCGCGGCGGCGTTGAAGCCGTCGCGCATCAGGTTGTTCTCGGGCGTGGAATTGAGCTGGATGGCGCCATAGGCGCAGTGATGGTTGGTGATCACCAGCCCCTGCGGCGAGACGAAGCTCGCGGTGCAGCCGCCCAGCGACACCACCGCGCCGAGCGGGTCGCCCGACAGGTCCGCCAGACGCGCCGGATCCAGCTTCAGTCCCGCCGACTTCAATGCCGGGGCGATCTCCGGCAACTGCTGCGGCATCCACATCCCCTCGCCGGCGCTGGACTGGTGACTGCAGGCCAAGGCGACGGCGAGCAGCGTCGCGGCAGGAAGCGGATGGCGCATCGGGGATCCTTCGGCACGGAAACCGTCAAGTCTAGCCACTGCACCGGAACGCGGCCAAACCAGCGCCAGTGGTGCAGGTGCAGCACGGGCGCCGCAGACGCCGCGCGTATAATTGCCGGCTTCACTTCCAGCGCCCCGGTGGGCGGAGACACGATGGCTTCCACGATGAAGGCGCTGGTCAAGCGCGAAGCGGCCAAGGGCATCTGGATGGAGCAGGTGCCGATCCCGGCGCCGGGGCCCAACGACGTGCTGATCAAGCTGGAGAAGACCGCGATCTGCGGCACCGACCTGCACATCTACCTGTGGGACGAGTGGAGCCAGCGCACGATCAAGCCAGGCCTGGTCATCGGCCACGAGTTCGTCGGCCGCATCGTCGAGCTGGGCTCGGCGGTGACCGGCTACAGCGTCGGCCAGCGCGTCTCGGCCGAAGGCCACCTGGTCTGCGGGCACTGCCGCAACTGCCGCGCCGGCAAGCCGCACCTGTGCCCGAACACGGTCGGCATCGGCGTCAACCGCGACGGCGCGTTCGCCGAGTACATCGTCATGCCGGCCAGCAACCTGTGGCCGATCCCGGACCAGATCCCCTCCGAACTGGCCGCGTTCTTCGACCCCTACGGCAACGCCGCGCACTGCGCGCTGGAGTTCGACGTCGTCGGCGAGGACGTGCTGATCACCGGCGCCGGCCCGATCGGTGTGATGGCCGCGGGCATCTGCAAGCACATCGGCGCGCGCAACGTCGTGGTCACCGACGTCAACGACTACCGCCTCAAGCTGGCCGCCGACATGGGCGCCACGCGCGTGGTCAACGTGTCGAACACCTCGCTCAAGGAGGTCATGGCCGACCTGCACATGGAAGGCTTCGACGTGGGCCTGGAGATGAGCGGCAACCCGCGCGCGTTCAACGACATGCTCGACTGCATGTACCACGGCGGCAAGGTCGCCCTGCTCGGCATCCTGCCCAAGGGCGCCGGCATCGACTGGGACCGGATCATCTTCAAGGGCCTCACCGTGCAGGGCATCTACGGCCGGAAGATGTACGAGACCTGGTACAAGATGACCCAGCTCGTGCTGTCGGGCTTCCCGCTCGGCAAGGTGCTCAGCCACCAGCTGCCAGTCGACGATTTCCAGAAGGGTTTCGACCTGATGGAATCGGGCAAGTCGGGCAAGGTGGTACTGAGCTGGAACTGACGCAGACGCGCTTTCGCGCATTTTCTCGCATCCGGCGGGTCCGGACCCGCCCTACGGAATCGACATGTCCCTGACCGACCGCTACGCCGACACCCTCGACGAGATCCGCGACGCCGGGCTGTTCAAGTCCGAGCGCATCATCACCGGCCCGCAGTCGGCCGAGATCACCCTGGCCGACGGGCGCACGGTGCTGAACTTCTGCGCCAACAACTACCTCGGCCTGGCCGACCATCCGGACATCATCGCCGCGGCCAAGGATGCGCTCGACACGCACGGTTTCGGCATGGCCTCGGTGCGCTTCATCTGCGGCACCCAGGACCTGCACAAGCAGCTGGAGAAGACCATCGCGGACTTCTTCGGCAAGCAGGACACGATCCTCTACGCCGCCTGCTTCGACGCCAACGGCGGCCTGTTCGAGCCGCTGCTGGGCGAGGACGACGCGATCATCTCCGATGCGCTCAACCACGCCTCGATCATCGACGGCGTGCGCCTGTGCAAGGCCAGGCGCTACCGCTACGCCAACTGCGACATGGCCGACCTGGAGAAGCAGCTGCAGCAGGCGCGCGCGGACGGCGCCGGCACGATCCTGATCACCACCGACGGCGTGTTCTCGATGGACGGCTTCATCGCCCCGCTCGACGAGATCACCGCGCTGGCGGCGAAGTACGGCGCGCTGGTCCACATCGACGAATGCCACGCGACCGGCTTCCTCGGCGCGACCGGCCGCGGCTCGGCCGAGGTCAAGGGCGTGCTCGACCGCATCGACATCATCACCGGCACGCTCGGCAAGGCGATGGGCGGCGCGCTGGGCGGGTTCACCACCGCCAGGGCCGAGGTCGTCGAACTGCTGCGCCAGCGCTCGCGCCCCTACCTGTTCTCCAACTCGCTGCCGCCGCACGTGGTCGCCGCGGGCATCAAGGCATTCGAGATGCTCGATGCCGCCGGCGAGCTGCGCGAGCGCCTGGCCGGCAACACCCGCTACTTCCGCGAGAAGATGACCGCCGCCGGTTTCGACCTGCGCCCGGGCGTGCATCCGATCAGCCCGGTCATGCTCTACGACGCCAAGCTCGCCCAGCGCTTCGCCGAGCGCCTGCTCGAGGAAGGCATCTACGCGATCGGCTTCTTCTTCCCGGTGGTGCCGAAGGACCAGGCGCGCATCCGCACCCAGATCAGCGCCGCGCATACGCGCGCGCACCTGGACCGCGCGATCGACGCATTCACCCGCATCGGCCGCGAACTGGGCGTGCTGGCCGGGTAAAGCCCGTCAGCTGCCGGACGCCGGGCCCGTCGTCGTCGACGGCGGCGCGAGCCGGGCGACCTCGGCGGCCGACAGCTCCCGCCACGCGCCCTTCGGCAACTCGCCCAGCGCGAGGCGGCCGATCGCGACCCGGACCAGCCGCAGCACGCCGACATCGAATGCGCCCAGCAGCCGCCGGATCTGCCGGTTGCGCCCTTCGTCGAGCACGATCTCCAGCCACGCGTTGCGTCCGCCGCTGCGCAGCACGCGCGCCGAGGCCACCTGCAGCCAGTCGCCGGCGTCGTCGACGCCGCCGTGCAGGGCGGCGAGCAGCGTGTCGCCCGGCACCGTGTCCACCTGCACGTGATAGGTCTTGGTCGGCCCCTGCGCGGGATCGGCGATACGCGCCGCCCAGGCCGGATCGCTGGTGAACAGCAGCAAGCCTTCGCTGGCCTTGTCCAGGCGCCCGACCGGCGCGACCCAGCCGACGTCGGCCGCGTCCAGGCAGCGGTAGACGGTGTCGCGCCCCTGCTCGTCGCGGACCGAAGTCACCAGGCCGCGCGGCTTGTTGAGCATGAGATAGCGATGCGCGGCACCGGTCGCCACCTGTCCTTCGATGCGGATGCGCGGCTCGTCGAGCGCGACCGGATGCTCGGGATCGTCGATCCGCGTGCCGGCGATCCGTACCCGCCCCTCGCGCACCCAGCGCTCGGCCTCGCTGCGCGAGCACAGCCCGCGCTTGGACAACACGCGCGCAATGCCGTAGCGGGGCTGGCGATGCACCGGGCTCACGTATGCGCCGCCCGACATGGAAACGGCCCGCGCATGCGGGCCGTCGACATCGGGGACTGCCGGGATCGCGTGCCGATCACTCGGTCGGCGGCGCGTCCGGAACCGCGGCCTCGGGCGCCGGCGCATTCGGATCGACGCGACGGCCGACGCTGTAGCCGTTGGCCTGCAGCCACGCGTCGAAATCGTCGGCGGTCATGCGCTTGCCGCCCTGGGTCATGTTGAACCGGTACGGCGTGTTGTCGAACTCGGTCTGCTTGACGTAGGCGGCCGGGTCGTCGGGACTGATCGCACCCGGCGCAGGCATCGCGATGGCGACGTTCTGGCACTTCTCGATCTCCAGGCGCAGCAGCACCTGGTCGACCGACTGCGCCTCGTCGTAGGCACGCGACAGCACCGCCGTGGTGCCGAGGCGATAGCTCGGCGCGGAAAGCTCGGGAGACAGCGGGGCCAGCACGGTCGGCTGCAGCGGGGCGGCCGTGCGCGCACCGAGACTGGCGCAATCCGCGGCGTGTCCGGCAACCGGCAGGGCCAGCAGGGTCAACAGTGTCGCCATCATGCGCATGCGTGCGTTCCGCGTTTCCAGGTGCGCACGAGTGTATGCACCGCATCCCGGCACCACAAGCTTTTTTCCGGCATGGCGCGCGGATCGGCCCGGCCTTGCGCCTGACCTTGCCAGTTCCGGCCTCGGGGGCGTTGCCCCGACCTACGATCAAGACTCCCCGGGAGTCGGCGAAGAACAAAAAAACGTCTGGAACGGTTTTTTGACATCGCGTCAGCGATGGTCCGAAGGGTGGCCCGCCATGAATGGCAGGCCACAAAAGAACCGCGCGATGCGCGGTTTTTCCGTCAGGGACGACGCGCCAGCGCGGCCTCGTCCCTTGCCTTCGGCAGCAGGTCCTGCTTGGTGACCCGCAGGAAGCCATAGGTCAGCAGCGGACAGGCAATGAAGATCGACGACAGGGTGCCGACCACCGCGCCCAGCATCTGGGTCAGTGCCAGGCCTTCCAGCGAACCGCCGCCGTAGAGGAACAGCGCCAGCACCGACAGGAAGAACACCAGCGAGGTGATGATCGTGCGCGACAGGGTCTGGTTGATCGAACGGTTGAACACCTCCAGCGGATCGGCGCGCATGCTGCGGAAGTTCTCGCGCACGCGGTCGAACACCACGATGGTGTCGTTGATCGAGAAGCCCATCACCGACAGCAGGCCGGCGAGCACGGTCAGGTCGAACTCGCGCCCGGTCAGCGCGAACAGGCCGGCGACGATCAGCACGTCGAACAGCGTGGTCAGGCTGGCGACGATCGCGAACTTCAGCTCGAAGCGGAAGCCGATGTACAGCAGGAAGCCGACGATCACGAAGATCGCCGCATAGATGGCGTTCTTGCGCAGGTCGCCGGACACCTGCGAGCCGATCGCCTCGGTGCTGAGGATCTGGCCGGGATTGTCGGGCGTCGACGCCGCCGCCAGCACCTCCTGCGCCAGCTGGGCGTTGCCGTCGACGCTGGTGGCCTCCTCGCCGCCGCGCACCCGGATCAGCAGGTCGTTGCCGCTGCCGAAGGTCTGCACCTGGGCGTTCTCGATGCCGGCGGTGTCCAGCCGCTCGCGGACGTCGTCGACGCTGACCGGCTGCTCGAAGCGCACGTTGACCGCGGTGCCGCCGGTGAAGTCGAGGGCGAAGTTGAAGCCCTTGAAGCCCATGACCGCCAGCGCGCCGGCCAGCGCGAGCACCGCGATGGCCACCGCGACATGGCGCATGCGCATGAAGTCGAAGTTGGTATTGCTGGGGATCAGCGTCAGCGGGAAGATTTTCATTGATTGGGTCCGTCAGATCGCCAGGCTCTTGAGCTTCTTGCGCGGCGCATAGATCAGCGTCACCAGCGCGCGCGACACCACGATGGCGGTGAACATCGACGCGACGATGCCGATCACCAGGGTGACCGCGAAGCCCTGCAGCGGACCGGTGCCGAACGCGTACAGCGCGATGCCCGCGATGACGCCGGTGAGGTTGGAGTCGAGGATGGTGTCGGAGGCCTTCTCGTAGCCGGTCACGATCGCCGCCTTCGGCGGCATGCCCGCGCGCAGTTCCTCGCGTATGCGTTCGTTGATCAGCACGTTGGCGTCGACCGACAGGCCGATCGACAGCGCCAGGCCGGCGAAGCCGGGCAGCGACATGGTCGCGCCGAACAGCGACATCACCGCGACCACGATCAGCAGGTTCAGCACCAGCGCCAGGCAGGTGACGATGCCGAACATGCGGTAGTACAGCATGAAGAACAACAGGGTGAAGAGGAACGCGTACAGCACCGCGGTGACACCGCGCTCGACGTTCTCCGCGCCCAGGCTCGGGCCGACCACGCGCTCCTCGACGAAATCCATCGGCGCGGCCAGCGCGCCGGCCTTGAGCTGCTTGGCCAGGTCGGCGGCTTCCTCGGCGCTCAGGCCGGTGGTCTGGAACTCGCGGCCGAACACGCCGCGGATCGTCGACGAGCTGATGACGCGCTCGACCGTGCGCGAGGAACGCACTTCCTCGCCGTTGACCACGCGCACCGTCGGGATGCGCTCGACGTAGACGATGCCCAGACGCTGGCCGACGTTCTCCAGCGTGTGGTCGAGCATGCGCTTGCCGCCGGCGCTGTTGAGGGTGATGCTGACCGACGGCAGGCCGGTCTGCGAATCGGTCTGCGGATTTGCGTTGATCAGCTGGTCGCCCGACACCAGCACGCGGCGCGACAGCAGCAGGGGCTGGCCGGCGTCGTTGTAGTAGACGCGCGAATCGGGCGGGATGTTGCCGGTCGCCACGGCCGCCGCGGCCTGGTTCTCGTCGCCGGTGACGGCGCGGAATTCGAGCGTCGCGGTCGCGCCGATCAGGCGCTTGGCCTCGGCGGTGTCCTGCAGGCCCGGCAGCTGGATCACCAGGCGGTCCTCGCCCTGGCGCTGCAGCACCGGCTCGGAGACGCCGATCGCGTTGATGCGGTTGGCGATCACGGTGCGGTTCTGCTCGACCGCGTCGCTGGCGATGCCGGCGATCTCCGACGGCGACAGGCGCACGCTGATGCGGTTGCCGTCGACCGCGACCTGCGGGCCACCGCCCATGCCC
Organism: Proluteimonas luteida; assembly: GCF_021191695.1. Taxonomy (GTDB): domain Bacteria; phylum Pseudomonadota; class Gammaproteobacteria; order Xanthomonadales; family Xanthomonadaceae; genus Luteimonas; species Luteimonas luteida. The sequence goes on along the minus strand of NZ_JAIWPT010000017.1, from coordinate 66,731 downwards.
TGCCCGCCGGTACCGGCGACCGCGGTCGCGATCAGGCCGCGGGCCCTGGCGACGTCCGCGCCTTCGGTCAACACCACGCCGATGCTGTTGTCGGCGCGGCGCTCGACGCTGGAATAGCCGATGCGGTTGTCGCGCAGCGTGGTGCGGATGCCGTCGGCGTAGCCGTCGACGCGCTTCTGCAGCGCCGCCTGCTGGTCGACCTGCATGACGAAGTGCACGCCGCCCTGCAGGTCCAGGCCCAGCGACATCGGCCTGGCGCCCAGGTTCGACAGCCACTCGGGCACGGTCGAGGCCAGGTTCAAGGCGACCGAATAGTCCTCACCCAGCACGGGGCGCAGGGTGTCGGCGGCACGGGTCTGGGCATCGGCATCGTGCAGGCGCACCAGCAGGTGGTTGTCGTCGATCTCGACGCCGACCGGCGTCACCCCCGCCTCGCCCAGCAGGCCGTCGACCCGCTGCTGGAGCGCGGCGTCGATGCGCGCCTCGCCGGTGTTGGCGGTGATCTGCACCGAGGGGTTCTTCTGGTAGATGTTGGGCAGCGCGTACAGCGCGGCCAGCACCAGCACCAGCAGGATCAGGACGTACTTCCAGCGCGGAAATTCAAGCATTGCCTTGCCTCGGGCGCGGCGGTGTGCCGGCGCCTGGAGAGATGACGGAAAGGATCAGGGGAGCGGCGATCAGGCCGATTTCAGGGTGCCCTTGGGCAGCACGTTGCCGACGGCGCCCTTCTGCACGCGGATTTCCACGCGGTCGGCGATCTCGATGGTCAGGAAGCTGTCGCCGATCGCGCGGACGACGCCGGCGATGCCGCCGTTGGTGATGACCTCGTCGCCGACCGAGAGCTTCTCCAGCATCGCGCGGTGTTCCTTGGTGCGCTTCATCTGCGGGCGGATCATCAGGAAGTACATGATCGCGATCAGGATGATCGGGAAGGCCAGCGTCGACAGCATGCTCGGGCCCGCGGGGGCGGCAGCGGCGGCGTGGGCGGGTGCGATCACAAGGTCGAGCAGGTTCATCGGAGCATCCATCGGTCGAAAAGACAGCAGGCGATTATGCCACGGCCCGGCGCGGGGCACGGCCGGGGGCGGTATTCAGGCGGGAAGCCGGCCGGCGCGGCCGCCGGCGTCAGGAGGCGCCGGCGCCCTGCCGGGCCGCATGGAAGGACTCGCGGAAGGCGGCAAAGGTTCCCGCGGCGATCGCCGCGCGCATGTCGGCCATCAGCGTCTGGTAGTACCAGAGGTTGTGCAGGGTGCCCAGCATCGGCCCGAGCATCTCGCCACAGCGGTCCAGGTGCCGCAGGTAGGCGCGGGTGAAGCCGCCGCTGCAGGCCTCGCAGCCGCAGCCTTCCTCGATCGGGCGCAGGTCCTTCTCGTACTTCGCGTTGCGGATCCGGATCACCCCGGTGGACGTGAAGAAATGCCCGTTGCGGGCGTTGCGGGTCGGCATCACGCAGTCGAACATGTCGACCCCGCGCGCGACCGCCTCGACCAGGTCCTCGGGCCGGCCGACCCCCATCAGGTAGCGCGGGCGGTCCTCCGGCAGCTGCGGGCAGGTGTGCTCGAGCATCGCGTTGCGCTCGGCCTCGGTCTCGCCGACCGCCAGGCCGCCGATCGCGTAGCCGTCGAAGCCGATGGCCTTGAGCCCCTCGGCCGAGCGCGTGCGCAGGTCGTGGTGCACGCCGCCCTGGACGATCCCGAACAGTGCCGCGTCGTTGCCTTCGTGCGCGCGCTTCGAGCGCCCGGCCCAGCGCAGCGACAGGTCCATCGAACGCTCGACCACGCCCTTGTCCACCGGCCTGCCGTCGACCTGCACCGGCGGGCACTCGTCGAAGATCATCACGATGTCCGAATCGAGCACCTTCTGGATGTGCATGCTCTCCTCGGGCCCCAGGAACACCTTCGCGCCATCGGTCGGCGCCGCGAACGTGACGCCTTCCTCGGTGATCCTGCGCTTGTGCGCCAGCGAGAAGACCTGGAATCCCCCCGAATCGGTGAGGATGGGCCCGTCCCAGCGCGCGAAGCCGTGCAGGCCGCCATGCGCCTCGATGACCTCGAGCCCCGGCCGCAGGTACAGATGGAAGGTGTTGCCGAGGATGATCTCGGCGCCGAGCGCGCGCAGCTGCGCCGGCAGCACGCCCTTGACCGTGCCGTAGGTGCCGACCGGCATGAACGCCGGGGTTTCGATGGTGCCGCGCGGAAAACGCAGGCGGCCGCGGCGGGCGGCGCCGTCGCTGGTCAGGAGCTGGAACTGGAGTCGGGACATGGAGAAGCCGGGATTGGGGATTGGATTCGGGATTGGGAGAAGCAGGGGCGGCCGTTACGGATCCCCGCTCCCGAATCCCGGATTCCCGCCCCACAGCAACATCGCGTCGCCGTAGGAGAAGAACCGGTAGCGCTCACGCACCGCGTGATCGTAGGCGGCGAATACCCGGTCCTTGCCGGCGAAGGCCGAGACCAGCATCAGCAGCGTCGATTCGGGCAGGTGGAAATTGGTGACCAGCGCGTCGACGCTGCGGATGCGGTAGCCGGGAAAGATGAAGATCCGGGTTTCGCCGGCGAAGGGATGCAGTTCGCCGTCGACGCTGGCGCTCTCCAGCGCGCGCACGACCGTGGTGCCGACCGCGACGACGCGGCCGCCGGCCTCGCGCGTGCGTCGGATCCGGGCGACGAGATCGGCGCCGACGTTCAGCCATTCGCTGTGCATGCGGTGCTCGCGGATGTCGTCGACCCGCATCGGCAGGAAGGTCCCGGCCCCCACATGCAGGGTGACGTGGCCGAACTGCACGCCGCGCGCGCGCAGCGCCGCCAGCAGCGCATCGTCGAAATGCAGCCCGGCGGTCGGCGCCGCAACCGCGCCGACCTCGCGCGCGAACACGGTCTGGTAGCGCTCGGCGTCGTCGTGGCCGGGCTCGCGTCGGATGTAAGGTGGCAGCGGCATGCGCCCGGCCTTCAGCAGCCACGATTCCAGCGCGTCGCCGACCTCGAAGCGCAGGTGGTAGAAGCCCTCGTCGCGCGACAGCACCTCGGCCTCGCCGCCGCCGTCGAGCACGATGCGCCCGCCGGACTTCGGCGCCTTGCTCGCACCGATCTGCGCGCGCGCCTCGTTGCCCGGCAGCAGCCGCTCAATCAGGATCTCCACGCGCCCGCCGCTGGTCTTGTGGCCGAACAGCCGCGCCGGGATCACCCGGGTGTCGTTGAACACCAGCAGGTCGCCGGGCTGCAGCAGGTCGGGCAGGTCGCGCACATGGCGGTCGTCGAGGGCGCCATCGCCGGGCGGCACGACCAGCAGCCGGCTCGCCGAGCGCTCGGCCAGCGGTGCCTGCGCAATCAGCGCCTCGGGCAGTTCGTAGTGGAAATCGGACTTCTTCAACGCGGGGGCGGGACGGACGGGCAATCGCGCATTGTAGGCCGGCCGCCGCCGGGCAGTCCCTACCGTTCGGCTTCCGGCCGCTCCAGCACCTGCCCGCGCAGCTGCGGGAATACCTTGCCGACCTTGCCCAGCAGGTAGTCGCCGTAGCTGCCGTCGAACGGCAGGTGCACGCTGGTGCCGTCCCAGCGGCTGCGCGCGTCGGCGTCCGCGTCGGCCGCCGCGACGCCGGGCAGCGGCGTGACCGTGGCCGCGAAGTCCGGATCGAAGAACAGCGGAAACGAATAGCGCTCGCGCCCGCTGGTGTTGGCGACGCGGTGCGGGGTCGAGCGGTAGCGTCCGCCGGTCAGGCGGTCGAGCATGTCGCCGATGTTGCACACCAGCGCGCCGGGCACGGGCGGCGCCTCGATCCAGCCGCGCGGGGTCCTGACCTGCAGGCCGGGCACGTCGTCGATCGCGAGCAGGGTCAGCAGGCCATAGTCGGTGTGCTCGCCGACGCCCCAGGCCTCGCCCGGCGCCAGCTGCTGCGGCGGGTAGCGGAAGATCCGGAACAGGATCGTCGGGTCGGCGGTGTAGTGGCGCGCGAACCAGTCCGCCGGCTGTCCCAGTGCCAGCGCGATGCCCGACACCAGCGCATGGCCGGCGCGGGTCGCCGCGTCGATGTAGTCCAGCACCGCCGGGCGCAGTCCCGGCTGCCAGTCCGGCCACAGGTTGGCGCCGTGCAGCGGCCAGCCGGCGGCCACGCGCGGATGCCCGGGCGGCAGCTCGGTGCCGAAGTACAGCCCTTCCTTGCCGTCCGGTCGTCCGGAGGTCAGCTCGCCGCCGAGCGGGAACCAGCCGCGCCAGGCCACGCCGCCGTGCGCCATCGCGATGTCGCGCTTGCGTTCCTCCGGTGCGGCGAAGAAGGCCCGGCTCTCGTCCCGCAGCCGCTGCAGCAGTTCGGACGCGATGCCGTGGCCGGTGACGTAGAAGAAGCCGGCATCGCGGCACGCGGCGTCGATGGCCCGGGCACAGGCGGCCAGCGTGCCGGCATCGGCATCGGGTGCACGCAGCGGCGCGATGTCGATGACCGGCAGGGTCTCGGGGGCGGTTGTGGTCATGGCGATTCGATCTTCGGTGTCGCAGCGGATGGGTGCAATGGGGAGTGCTGTATTCCGGGAGGAAACTGCAGGGAGGCCTTCGCCTTGTCGTCCCGAGCGATGCGGGGGAGGGGCGTCGGCGTCATCCGCCTGAGGCGGATGACACTCTTGCGGTGCCGAGGGCATTGCTCGACGCTCTCTGCCCCCACCCCACCATCGGCTCCGCCGATGGTCCCCCCCTCCCCCGCGATGCGGAGGAGGGGCGTCGGTGTCATCCGCCTGCGGCGGATGACGGCATCATCTTTCGAATTTGGTCGAGAGGATGATCGACGAGGTGGTGCGCTCGACGCCGTCGATCGCGCCGATCCGGTCGGTCAGCACGTCCATGCCCTCGACGGTCGGCACCACGCCCAGCGCGACCAGGTCGTAGGGCCCGCTGACCGAATGCAGGGTGCGCACGTCGCTGATCGCGCGCAGCGCGGTGACCACCGGGGTCATCTGCCGCGGGCGCACGGTGATCATGATCTGGGCGCGGATGTGGCGGCGCTCGTGGTCGTCGCGGACCCGCACCGTGTAGCCGCCGATCACGCCCTGGCGCTCGAGCCGCTCGATCCTGCTCTGCACCGTGGTCCGCGACAGGCCGAGACGCCGGGCGATCTCGGCGGTCGACAGCCGGGCATTCTCCCGCAGCAGCGACAACAACAGCGTATCGGTGGTTTCGCTTTGCATATCGTCGGATTCTCCCGGCAATCTGCCGGAATTGTACGGCTTTTAGCGCAATCCGCCCCTTCCGGATGACAGAAGCATCGAGATAATGGAGATGTCGGCCCGTGTGGCGCATCCGTCGCCGCCCTGCGGCACCGCCACCGTCCGGCCTGCCCGCGCCGACGACGCCGGCCAACCGGGACACGCCCGGCTGCCGCATCGTCGTGATCCCGCTTCCGCATTCCGCTCCAGGAGACCGCCATGTCCGTCATCGACACCCTTGCCCCGCTGCGCGCCCATGGCGGCCAGCGCCGCACGACCGGCCTCGGCGACGCCCAGCTCACCGCGTTCGCCGCTTCGCATCCCGACCTGGGCGAGGCCATCGCCGCCGCCGCGGCCGAATACGCCCGCGCGTGCGACGAGTTCCCCGAACTGCTGGACCTCGACGAGGACGCGCAGGTGCGCGCGGTGCAGGCCGGCTACGTCAACTTCTATCCCGGCGACGCGGTCAATCCCTATGTCGCGCTGGCCGCGCGCGGCCCGTGGATCGTGACTCTCAAGGGCGCGGTGCTGCATGACTCCGGCGGCTACGGCATGCTCGGGTTCGGCCACACCCCGGCGAAGGTCATCGAGGCGATGGCGCGGCCGGTGCCGATGGCCAACATCATGACCCCGAGCCTGTCGCAGCTGCGGCTCGAACGCGCCCTGCGCCGCGAGATCGGCCACACCCGCGGCGACGACGCCTGCCCGTACAGCCACTTCCTGTGCCTGAATTCCGGTTCCGAATCGGTCGGCCTGGCCGCGCGCATCGCCGACATCAATACCCGCGTGCAGACCGATCCGGGCGGCCGACACGCCGGCCGCGCGATCAAGCGCGTCGTGGTCAAGGGCAGCTTCCATGGCCGCACCGAGCGCCCCGCGCTGTACTCCGACTCCTCGCGCGCGACCTACCTGAAGTATCTCGCCAGCTTCCGCGGCGAGGATTCGCTGATCACCGTGCCTCCGTACGACGTCGACGCGCTGCGCCAGGTGTTCGCCGACGCCGAGGCCAACCGCTGGTTCATCGAGGCGGTGTTCCTGGAGCCGGTGATGGGCGAAGGCGATCCGGGCCGGGCCCTGCCGCCGGCGTTCTACGCCGCCGCCCGCGCGCTCACCGCCGCCCACGACAGCCTGCTGCTGGTCGATTCGATCCAGGCCGGCCTGCGCGCGCACGGCGTGCTGTCGGTCGTCGACTACCCCGGTTTCGAAGGCCTCGACGCGCCGGACATGGAAACCTATTCCAAGGCGCTCAATGCCGGCCAGTACCCGCTGTCGGTGCTGGCGGTGGGCGAGCGCGCCGCCGGGCTGTACCGGAGCGGCGTCTACGGCAACACCATGACCGCCAACCCGCGCGCGCTCGACGTCGCCTGCGCGGTACTCGCACAGCTGACGCCGGAGATCCGCGACAACATCCGCGAGGCCGGCCGCAAGTCGGTCGAGAAGCTGCAGGCGCTGCAGGCCGAACTCGGCGGGCTGGTCACCGGCGTCCAGGGCACCGGCCTGCTGTTCTCGTGCGAACTCGCCCCGCAGTTCAAGTGCTACGGCGCCGGCTCGACCGAGGAATGGCTGCGCGAGCACGGCCTCGGCGTGATCCACGGCGGCGCCAACTCGCTGCGCTTCACCCCGCACTTCGCGATCGGCGACGACGAGATCGACCTGCTGGTGGAGATGGTCGGCAAGGCCCTGCGCGAGGGCCCCAGAAAGACAGAAGCTTCGACCGCCGCCACTCCTGCCGTCGCCACTGCCTGACCGGAGCCGAACCCGCCCGGCACGATCGCCCTTCCCCCGCTTGCGGGGGAAGGGTTGGGATGGGGGCGGAACCCCCCGGGAGTTCCGCAACCGCCCTCCGCCCCAACCCTTCCCGCAAAGCGGCGGAGAGAGCAGACCCCCGCAGCCGAACCCGCCCGGCACCAACGCCCTTCCCCGCTTGCGGGGGGTGAATAGGACGCTTGCGAACCACGGGTTCGCGCCCCGAGGAACGCCCGGCGGCCAGGCCGCCGGGCCGGACAGGGTTGGGATGGGGGGGGCAAATGGCTGACCTGATCGGCGCGACCCCTCGGCTACATGGTTTCAGCTTCGCGCCTGCATTCAGGAAAGGATCCGGTGGGGCGACGATGCCCCCATCCGCCCTTCGGGCACCTTCCCCCACAAGCGGGGGAAGGAAGCTGAAAATCAACGATCAGATGTGCCGCTGTATCTTCCGGCGCTACCGCGCGCCGCCGTTCCCGAACGCGCCGATCGCCTCACCGATGATCGCCTTCGCCTCGGCCGCGTCTCCCCAGCCCTGCAGTTCGACACGCTTGCTGCCGGCCGGCAGGTCCTTGTAGACGCGGAAGAACGCCTCGATGCGCTCGCGCTCGATCGCGGGCAGGTCGGCGAGGTCGCGGATGCCGGCATAGGTCGGGTCGACGTCGTCGGCCGGCACGCCGATGATCTTCTCGTCGCGTTCGCCGCCGTCGATCATGCGCAGCACGCCGAGCGGGCGGAAGCGGATCAGCACGCCGGGATGCAGCGGCGCGCGGGTCAGCACCAGCGCGTCGAGCGGGTCGCCATCGCCGGCCAGCGTGCGCGGCATCGATCCGTAGTTCGCGGGATATGCCATCGGCATCGACAGGAACCGGTCGACATGGACCAGGCCGTCGTCGTCACCGATCTCGTACTTGACGAAGCCGCCGGCGGGAATCTCCACCGCAAGCACGGCCTCGTCCGGCGCCGAGTCCGGCTGTGCGGCGTGGAACGGATGGCGGATCGATTCGGTGGCGCCGGCGGCCGGCGGCAGTGCGCCCACACACAGCGCGCCTGCCAGCAACAGGACTGCAGACACCCGCGAAACGGGGCGGTACATCAAGGCAGTCACTCCCAGCATCGATCTTCCCGTCCCTTCAATGAGGCTTCCCGCGTGCAGCGACGCGGCGCGATCCGGCCTTCCTCGGTCTCGACCAGGCGCTTGCTTCCGCCGTCGCCATCGTCATGCAGCTCGAAGGCGTCGTACAGCCGGCCGGTCGCGGTACGCGCCTCGTAGCGCAGCACCGGGCCGTCGAAACGCAGCACCTGGAACAACTGGGTGTCCTCGCCGATCGGCGCCATCGTCGCCAGCGCCTGCGGTCCCAGCCTGTACTGCTTGGCGCCAACGACCGACACCACCAGCTGCGGCGTGCCGGCCCTGGCATCCTCGTCCAGCGGGCGACGACCGTAGCCGTGGTCGTGGCCCTGCAGCACCAGGTCGACATGGTGCTTGCGCAGCACCGGGGCGAGATGCTCGCGCAGTGGTGCGTAGTCGCGATCGAAGCGCAGCGCGTACAGCGGCTGGTGGATCTGCACCACGCTCCAGCGGTGCGGATTCCCGGTCAGCACATGGTCCAGCCAGCGGGCCTGCGCCGGGCCGCCATCGAGATCCAGGATCGAGGTACCGTCGAGCACCACGAAGCGCACGCCCTGGTAGTCGAACCAGTAGGTCGTGTCCTCGAAGCCGGGGGCGCCATTGCGCGGCAGCGCGAAAGCCAGCGGCCAGTGCGGCGACAGCACGCGCGTCTCCTGCGGCGTGTCCTCGTGCGCCTGGTGGAACTCGTGGTTGCCGACGGCCGGCGCGGTGGCGATGTCCTCGGGCAGGCCGCTGGCGGCCTCGAACCATTCGGCCCATTCGTCGTCGTCGGCACCCATGCCGGCGCCGCCGCCGGAGACCAGGTCGCCGGCGAACAGCGCCAGGCGCGCGTCGGGCGCCCAACGCCGCGATTCGCGCACGACCCGGGTGACCAGCGAGGTGTTCTGGTTCTGGGTATCGCCGAAGTACAGCAGCGTCAGCGGCGCCGCGTCGGCGGCCGCGGTGCGGAAATGGAACCACGGGCTCCAGGTGCGGTGCCCCTCGACGCGCCAGGCGTACAGCGTGCCGGGCTGCAGCCCGTCCACATCGGCGCGATGCTGGTGGGCGCGTCCGTTGCGGGTGTCGAGCGGCCGCGTCGTCGCCTCGACGACGCGCGGCCGGCCCTCGCCGATGTCGGGGGAATCATCGGCCGGCGCGATCTGCAACCGCGGCGCCTGCACCCGTGCATCTGTGCGCCAGGCCACCGCGAAGCCGGTTGCGGCATCCTGCGCCGGCGACGTCGCGATGCGGTCGGGATACGCGCCTGCCGCGTGGCCGCGATCGCCTTCCGGCACGCGCGTGTTGGGCTCGGCCTCGCGCGGCGCCTGCGCGCTGGCGACCGAGCCGGCAAGCACCAGCACGAGCAGACCCGCAGGCGCCAGTGCGCGCCACCCGCTGCGTCCGGCCATCACGACCTCGTGCAGGCGGGCAGCGCGAGCGCGTCGGCCAGCGTGCGCCAGTCGAACGCGACGATGCCCTGGTCGTCGTGCACCGCGTACAGCGCACCGTCCGGGAACGTCTTCGACGGCGCATCGTGCAGCCAGATGCCATCGGTATTGGCGACCTTCCCGCCGGCGACCGCACCGACGTGGTCCAGCGACACGCGGTCGAACAGGTGGAACACCGTGCGGCCCTTGCCCTGCTCGGTGGTGATCCACCAGCCGCTGCCGTCGGCGCAGGTCTTGAGCATGATGCCCTCGGCCTGGGCCTGGATCACGTCGCGGCCGATCGTGCGCCCGGCGTATTCGCCCGACAGGGTGTAGACCTTCAGCTCGTTGGCGTAGCTCTCGTCCTCTTCCGCGATCAGCAGGCGGTCGTTGGCCGGATCGCCCCAGATCGATTCGACCACGCGCAGCGCGCCTTCCGGCGTGGTGTCGCCGAACGCGCCCAGCGCCTCGACCGCGAAACCGTCACCGGACGGCCGCAGCGCATAGCGGTGCACGCGCCGGTCCAGCGCCGCGAACGGCGGCAGGATGTCGTCGCCATTGGCGTCCTCGCCGTCGTCGTAGGAATCGGTGACGTAGACCAGGTAGCCATCGTCGACACGGTCGATCCACAGGCCATACGGCTTGACCAGATCGTCGGCGGCGAAGGTCAGCACGTGCGAGAAGTCCGGCAGGCGCAGCACCTGCACCCGGTGGTTGTCGCGCTCGACGACGACGGCCAGATCGTCGACCACCGCGATGCCGTTCGGACGCCGGAACTGCCCCGGCCCGGTACCGGCCGTGCCGAAGGCACTGCGCGTCTCGCCGGTCGCGCCGTCATAGACGACCAGGCGGTCGGTCGACTTGGCGGTCGCGATCACCCACACCGCGCCGTCGGGCGCGGTCCATGCCGCCGGCGAGTCGATGTTGTCCTCGGGCGTCAACGCGCTGACGAAGGCTTCGGCAATGACCGGGACCTCGCGCTCGGCGGCGGGTCCGGCGGCGGCATCCGCGTCGGCGACGTCGCCGTCCGGCGCCTGATGGCAGGCGGACAGCACCGGCAGCAGCATCGCGAGCAACAGGGGGTGGCAGGAGGCGAATGGGCGTCGTGTCATCGAAAGATCCGGAAGTAGCGTCTAGGGACAAACCGTGTCCCCACGGTGGCGGTTCTGCGGCTGGCACAGGACGCGGGATTCTGTGGCACGTCGATGACAGCCGTGTTGCATGCCACGCGCCTGCAATCAACGTCGCCCGGATCATAAATCCGCAACAAATCCGAACCAGACTTTTCGGACATCCCGGCGATCGCCGATCACGCCTGCGCCAGTTCCAAGGGGGAATCGCGCAGGCGGCTTGCGATCCGCCCACGCCCCCCGCAACTCCGGAGCCGTAATGAAATCGACACACACCGCCATCGCCATGGCGATCGCCGCCGCGCTCGTCCTGCCGGTGGCGCACACCGCGCACGCACAGGGCACTGCGTCCGACAGCCTCGCACTGGCAGCCAGCACGATCGTCGGCCGGGTCAGCGAAGCCTCGCGCGGCGTTTCGCTCGAAGGCGCGATCGTCACCGTCGGCGGCCGCCAGGTCAGCACCGACCGCGAGGGCATCTTCCGGGTCGGCGGCCTGGCACCGGGACGCTATACCGTGCAGGTGGACTACCTGGGCTACGGCCACCACGAAACCGAGGTGGTGCTCGGCGAAACAGGCGGCGCGCGCGTTGATGTCGCCCTGCGCAGCACCGCCTCGGCCACCGACCTGGACGTGGTGGAGGTGCGCGCGACCCGCGACGCCCAGGCCATGGCGCTGAACCAGCAACGCGCATCGACCAACTACGTCAACGTGGTCTCGGCCGACCTGCTCGGCCAGTTCCCGGACAACAACATCGCCGAGTCCACCCAGCGCATCCCCGGCGTGTCGATCGAGCGCGACCAGGGCGAAGGCCGCTACGTCACCGTGCGCGGCGCGCCCAAGGAGTTCACCACCGTCTCCATCGACGGCGTGCAGCTGGCCAACCCCGATTCCACCAGCCGCGGCGTGGAACTCGACACCATCCCCTCGGACGTGATCTCGGCGCTGGAAGTGACCAAGGCCCTGACCCCGGACATGGACGGCGACGCGATCGCCGGCAACATCAACATCCGCACCCAGAGCGCGCTCGACCGCGAGGGCCTGACCCTGCGCGCTTCGGTCGCCGGCGGCAAGTACCAGCTGGGTGACGGCGACAACCAGCGCTACAACGCCACCGTCGGCAACCGGTTCGGCGCCGACCAGAACATCGGCGTGCTGATCTCCGGCTCGCTGAGCAAGCAGGGCCGGTTCACGGACAACGTCGAGAGCCTCTACACCCCGGTCAACGGCGGCTTCGCCCCGACCGAGATCCAGATCAAGGACTACGAAGGCACCCGAACCCGCAAGGGCCTGACCGGACGCTTCGACTTCCGCATCAATCCCGACAACCTGGTCTACCTGGTCGCCTCGGACTCCAACTTCGTCGACCGCGAGTTCCGCGACAACCTGACCATCACCCTGGACCGTTACAGCGACGACGCCAACGAGACCACCGGCACCGCCCGCGCCACCTTCGACAAGGAACTGCGCGAGCGCACCTACGACAAGACCATCCGCACCTACAACCTGGGCGGCGAACACTACGCCGGCGAGAACTGGAAGATCGACTGGCAGGCCTCGCAGAGCAAGGCGACCAAGGTGACTGATCCGCGCATGCAGTACATCTTCCGCTCCAACGAGCGCCCGCAGATGGAGTACGACTACAGCGACCACGATTTCCCCACCTGGACCATCGTGGGCCAGCCCGATGCGCCCGCAACCGGCGTCAACCTGCCGGAGGACTGGTACGCGTTCCGCCGGCTCAACGACCGCTACGAGTACAGCGAGGAGAAGGAAACCGGCCTGCGCCTCGACCTCGGCCGCCAGCAGAACTTCCTCGGCGACACCGGCGACATCAAGTTCGGCCTGCGCGCGCGCCAGCGCGACAAGCAGTTCGACGACGAGCGCTACCGCAACGACAACGGCGCCGATTTCGCCGCGCTCGGCATCAGCTATTCCGACATGCTGTGCGACAGCCTCTCCGACAACTTCGGCTACTTCCTGACCGGGCGCCGCTTCTGCCGCGACATCTTCGACAAGTACGCCGGACAGCTGATCGACAGCGAGAACCACCGCCGCCTGATCCCCGACTCGCTGACCGGCGACTACACCGCGTCCGAAGACGTCTACGCCGGCTATGCGCGCCTGGACGCGACATGGGGCGCGCTGACGATGATCACCGGCGTGCGCTACGAGCGCACCGAGACCGAAGGTGCCGCGATCGGCTTCGACGAGGAGAGTGGCGCCATCACCCCGCTGTCCAGCAGCCGCAGCTACAGCAACGTCCTGCCCAGCCTTCACTTCCGCTACGAATTGAACCCGGACAGCATCCTGCGCGCTTCCTGGTCGACGGCGCTCAACCGGCCCGACTTCATGCACACCGCCCCGTACCGGATCATCGGCGAAGCGGACGATGGCAACGTCATCGGCATCCAGGAAGGCAATCCCCAGGTCAAGGAAGCCTATGCGCACAACCTCGACCTGTCGTTCGAGCACTACCTGCGCCCGCTCGGCCTGATCTCGGGCGCGTTGTTCTACAAGCGCATCGACGACCCGTTGTTCCTGGCCTCCCACGACGAGGATGCCGACAACGGCCAGACCTGGCAGATCACCCGGGCCGAGAATGGCGAGAACGGCCGGATCTACGGCGCCGAAATCGCGTGGCAGCAAACCTTCGACATGCTGCCGGGCGCACTCGACGGCCTCGGCGTCTACGCCAACTACACCTACGCCAAGTCCGAGGCCGAACTGCCGTTCGGCCTGGGCAAGACCGAGCTGCCCGGCACGTCCAGGACCAACTACAACCTGGCCCTGACCTACGAGAAATACGGCCTCAACGCGCGTCTGGCCTACAACTACCGCTCGAAATTCATCCAGAGCTTCGACGTCAGCAATCCCGCGCTGAACGTGTACTGGGACGAGCGCGCCAGCCTCGATTTCTCCGCCAGCATGAAGCTCGGCGACGGCTGGAGCGTCTTCGGCGAGGTCAACAACATCCAGGACACCCGCCAGATCCGCTTCCAGGGCCAGCGCAACCGCGTGCTGGAGATGGAAAGCTTCGGCCGCTCGTGGTTGGCGGGCGTGCGCTACCAGTTCTGAACCGGCGAGAGATGGAAGCACACGGAAGGCCGGGCATCACGCCCGGCCTTTCCGTTTGCGGGCGGGCAACTTCGACCGCAGGCCGACTCCGCATGCGCGATGCTCCGGCGGGAGCATGCGGCGGTGGAATATCCTAGGCGCACGCCCTGCCCCCGGAAGCCCCATGAAGATCGTCGAAGTCGCCCATCCCCTCGTCCAGCACAAGCTCGGCCTGATGCGCCGCGCCGACAACAGCACCAAGACCTTCCGCGAACTGTCGGCCGAGGTCGCCACGCTGCTGACCTACGAGGCCACGTCGGACCTGGAGACCGAGGACGCGACCGTCGAGGGCTGGGCCGGGCCGGTGCGGGTGCGCCGCATCAAGGGCCGCAAGATCACCCTGGTACCGATCCTGCGCGCCGGCATCGGCATGCTGCCGGGCGTGCTGGAGTTGATTCCTGCGGCCAAGGTCAGCGTGGTCGGCATCAAGCGCGACGAGCAGTCGCTCCAGGCCGTGCCCTATTACGAGAACCTGGTCGGCGACATGGCCGACCGCACCGCGCTGATCCTCGATCCGATGCTGGCCACCGGCGGCACCCTGATCGCCACCGTCGACATGCTCAAGGCCGCCGGCGCGGCGCGCATCAAGGGCCTGTTCCTGGTCGCCGCGCCCGAGGGCCTGCGCGCGCTCGAAGCCGCGCATCCGGACGTCGAGGTCTACACCGCCTCGATCGACGAGCGCCTCAACGACCGGGGCTACATCCTGCCCGGCCTCGGCGACGCCGGCGACAAGATCTTCGGCACCCGCGTCGATTGAACCAGCGGCGGGTCGAGACCCGCCCTACACGTCCCCGGCAGAACCGTAGGGTGGGTCTCGACCCGCCAATACGAATGGATCAGCGCGACTGTCTGGCCCGCAGCATCGTCGGCCGTTCGCCGAAATCGCCGGTGCCTTCGAACGTGCCCGCCCAGTCGGCCGGAAGATCGCCCCGGCGGACATCGCGATGGAAGCTGGAATATGGCCAGTCCCGCACACGTGTGACGTACCCGTGCTTGACCGGATTGAAGTGGATGTAGTCCACATGCGCGGCGAGGTCGCGTTCGTCACGGACCAGGTGTTCCCAATAGCGCCGCTGCCAGATGCCACGCTCCCCCTTGCTCATCCGCCTTGCGCAGCGCCTTTCGGCGGGCGGCAGGTCGCGGGAGAACAGCGACTTGATGTGCCGCCAGCGGGTCGCATTGTCGGCATCGCCGCGCGGCAGACGCCACACGCAGTGCAGGTGCTCTGGCAATACCACGACGGCAACCGGATCGAACGGACGCGCCGACTGCGCCAGGCGGAATGCCACGCGCAGCACATCGATATGTTCGACAAGCAGCCGCGTGTCGCGGTCGAGCAGGTTGACGGTGAAGAAATAGGTGCCGCCGGGCAACCACACGCGTCGATAGGTGGACATGCACGAAGCTTGCGGCTCCGTCGCAGCGAGCGATGTCGGCGATCGCCCTGCTTGTGCGTAGGGAATCGGCGTGACGGGTCGAGACCCGCCAGCGCGTTTCCGATCAGACCAGCAACGCGCCGGCCGCGAACCGCCAGATGCCGACCGCGGCCATCGCCAGCAACGTCGCGAAGGTCAGCAGCGCGCCGATGAAGCGCCCGGAGGAATAACCGGCCGAGCCGCCGAGGCCGATCGCGTGCAGCACCCGCGCCAGCAGCAGGACGATGCCGAACGTCCACAACAGCGTCGTCGCCACGGCCGCCAGTTCCAGCAGCGCCAGCATCAGCAGTGCCAGCGGCACGTACTCGCCGAAGTTGCCGTGCACGCGGATCTTGCGCGTGAGCGCCGGGTCGCCGCCGGTGCCGATGCCGACCTTGTGGGCATTGCGATGCAGCACCACGCGCAACGACAGCGCCAGATACAGCACCACGTGCAGCGAGGCGACCAGCAGCGAGATGCGCGGCGTCATGGTGCCGGCCCCGTATCCACGGCCGGCTCGACCTTCGCTTCGCCGACAGGATTGCGTGGATCGCTGCCGCCGCTCAGGGTGCCGTCGGCGCGGTTCCACAGCACCGTCTGCAGGTTGCCCCAGACATGACTGGAGCCACGGCCGCCGGCCGCGGTTTCGCCGGGAAGGTCGACCACGTGCCCCAGCGCGCGCAGCTGCGCGGCGGTCTGTGGCGAGAAGGCATCGGATTCGGCCGAGATCGTGTCCGGCATCCACTGGTGGTGGTAGCGCGGCAGCGCGGCGACGGCCTGTGCGTCCAGCCCGGCGTCGTAGCCGAGGATGCCCAGCAGCACCATCGTGATGATGCGGCTGCCGCCCGGCGTGCCGAGCACGGCCACGCGGTCGTCGGAGACGAGGAACGTCGGCGTCATCGAACTCAGCGGCCGCTTGCCGGGCCTGGGCGCATTGGCATCGAAGCCCATCACGCCGAACGCGTTCGGCACGCCCGGCTGCAGCGCGAAATCGTCCATCTCGTTGTTCAGCAGCACGCCGGTGCCCGGAGCGACCAGGCCGGAACCGAACAGCAGGTTCACCGTCTGGGTGACCGCGGCGCGGTTGCCGGCGGCGTCGACGATCGAGAAATGCGTGGTCTCCTCGTCCTCGAGCGGCGTCGGGTCGCCCGACAGCAGGTCGCTCGGCGTCGCCTTCGCCGGATTGATCGTCGCGCGCAGGCCGGCGGCATAGTCGCGGCTGGTCAGCAGCCGCTGCGGCACCTGCACGAAGTCCGGATCGCCGAGGTAGAACGTGCGGTCGCGGAACGCGCGGCGCATCGACTCGACCACCAGGTGCGTGCGCGCGGCATCCTCCAGCGCGGGCAGGTCCCAGGGCTCGAGGATCTGCAGCATCTGCGCGATGGCGATCCCGCCCGACGACGGCGGCGGCGCGGTGACCACGTCCCAGCCGTGGTAGCGCAGCCGGATCGGCTCGCGCTCGACGACGCGATAGCCCGCGAGATCCTCCGGCTGCCAGCGCCCGCCCTCGGCCGCGACGCCCGCGACCAGCCGGTCGGCGACATCGCCGCGATAGAAGCCGTCGAAGCCGTGCTCGGCCAGCAGCCGCAGCGTGCGTGCCAGGTCCGGCTGGCGGAACAGGTCGCCCTCCTCCGGCGCGCGGCCATTGGCCAGGAACACCGCGCGGGTACCGGGGTAGCGTTCCATCACCGCGCGCCGCGACTGGTAGCCGCGCGCGAACCGCGCATAGACCGGGAAGCCGTGCTCGGCGATGCGGATCGCCGGCGCCAGCGACTGCGCCAGCGGCAACTGGCCGTAGGTGTCGGCGATGTGCACGAACGCGGCCGGCAATCCCGGGATGCCCGCAGACCAGGGCCCGTTCTCGGCGCGGTCGCGGTCGAAGCCGCCGTCGGCGCTCAGGTAGTTGTCGGACGAGGCCGATGCCGGCGCGGTCTCGCGCGCGTCGATGAACACGTCGCGACCGGTCCTGGCGTCGTGCAGCAGGAAAAAGCCGCCGCCACCGAGGCCCGACGAGATCGGTTCGACCACCGACAGCACCGCCGAGGTCGCGATCGCCGCGTCGAAGGCGTTGCCGCCCTCGCGCATCACCTGCAATCCGGCCTCGGTCGCCAGCGCGTGCGCCGAGGCGACCGCATTGCCCGGCGGCGTCTGCGCGGACAGTTGCGGGGTCGGCGTGGATGCCGGACGCACATCGCGGGCGCACGACGGCGCGACCACCAGCAACAGGCCGAGCAGCAGGCCCGGAAGGAGGTTGGAGGCGAAGCGCGTGCGGATCATGGCGATTCCTGCTGCAGGCGGAACAGCTTGGCCAGCAGCTGCTCGCGGGTTTCGGGGATGTCGGGATCGGGGTCGATGCACTCGACCGGGCAGACGACCACGCACTGCGGTTCGTCGAAATGCCCGACGCACTCGGTGCAGCGCGCCGGATCGATGACGTAGATCTCCTCGCCCTGCGATATCGCCTGGTTCGGGCAGGCCGGCTCGCAGACGTCGCAGTTGACGCAGAGCGCGTTGATCTTCAGTGACATGCGCGCATTGTAGTGGCTGGCCCGCCGTGCCGGCGTTCCACCAGTGGAACCGCACGCGCCCGCGCGCGCGACCCGCCGGTGGGCCGGGGCCGCAAACGGAACCGCCACCGTGCACAGGCACGGTGGCGGCGGGGACTGCGGTGCGGCCCGGACCGGGCCGGCGCGGCGGTTACTTGGTGGTGTCGACGAACACGTACTCGACGCCGGCCGGCTCGACCGCGGCCTTGACCCGGTCGTTGTCCGCGGGCTCGCCGACGAACAGCACGCGCACGCCCTTCATGCTGCCGGCGGGCACTTCGGTGAACGAGGCCACGGTCAGGTTGGCGGTGCGCGCCGAATCCAGGCCCGCGAAGATCAGCAGGTTGCCACGGGTGATGCCGCGCGAGACGTCGGTCTTGGCCTTGTCCAGCAGGCGCTCGTAGGCGCCGTCGACCGCGGTCGAGAGCTCGGGCCCCGTGTCGCCTTCCGCCGGCGTCGCGGTTTCCTCGGGCTGCGCGTCGACGGCCGCTGCTTCCGGCGGCGGCACCAGGTAGACGTATGGCGAGTTGTTGACGCCTTCCATGTGGCGACCGGCCAGGTCGTTGAGGAAGGTGGTCCACTCGGTGCGATCGTCGGTCTGCGGCACCGCGACCGGCGCGGCCTCGACCTTCTGCGGCTCTTCCTTGTTGCAGGCGACGATCGGCATGACCAGGCAGGCGATCAGCAGCGCGCGGGTGATGGACTTCATGGGATTTCCCTCTTGTTTCCTGTTGGTGTGTGCAACGTCAGCGTTGCGTCTGTTTGCGCAGTGCGCGATCGACCGCGGCGGGCACGAAGCCCGACACGTCGCCGCCGAGGCGCGAGATCTCGCGCACCAGCGTGGAGGAGATGAAGCCGTACTGCTCGGCCGGGGTCAGGAACAGGGTCTCGACATCGGGAATCAGATGCCGGTTCATGCTGGCCAGCTGGAACTCGTACTCGAAGTCCGACACCGCGCGCAGCCCGCGCAGCAGCACGCCGCCGCCGACCTTGTCGACGAAATGCGCGAGCAGCGAATCGAAGCCGATGACCTCGACGTTGCGATGGTGGGCCAGCGCCTGGCTGGCCAGGTCGACGCGTTCCTCCAGGGTCATCGCCGGGCGCTTGGCCGGGCTTTCGGCAATGCCGACGATCAGCTTCTGGAACAGCGGCGCCGCACGGTCGACCAGGTCGACGTGGCCGTTGGTGATGGGATCGAAGGTGCCGGGATAGACCGCGATGCGGTTGCGGATCGCACTCATGGCTGGCGTTCGCTGTCCGGGGCGTGATGGCGCGGGGATTGTAGCAGCGCGCCGTGGCGGCGCGATGCCGCTGCCGGACGCCCGGTCAGCCGATCCGCCGGTACAGCGCGTTGTGGCTTTCGCGGGCCCGCAGCTCCCGGTGCAGCTGCCAGCCCGGACCGGGCACTGCCGGCCGCTCCGCAGGCGATTCCAGGTACAGCCAGGCATCGGCCTGCAGCACCGCGGGCAATGCCGCGAGCACGGCCGGCCACAACGCGTCGGCGAACGGCGGATCGACGAAGGCGATGTCGAAGGGGGGACTGCCGGGAAGCGTGCTGCCGGCCGGCCCGGCCAGCAGCTGCAGCGCATCGCCGCGCCGGACCTCGACCGCCTCGCCGCCCGGCAGGCGCGCGGCGGTCGCGGCCAGCGCCGCGGCCAAGGCCGGGTCGCGTTCGACCAGCAGCGCACTGCGCGCGCCGCGCGAGACCGCCTCCAGGCCCAGCGCGCCGGTACCCGCGAACAGGTCCAGCACGCGCGCCCCCGGCAACACCGGCTGCAGCCAGTTGAACAGGGTCTCGCGGGCACGGTCGGAGGTCGGCCGCAGGCCGCGCACGTCCGGCACGTCGAGCCGGGTGCCGCGCCACTGGCCGCCGATGATGCGGACCTTGCCGGGCGCGGTTTTCATCGGCGCCCCGCTGCACGGGAGCTTGAAAAGGCGGGTGCTACCATGCGCGCATTCTCCCCCATCCAGACTCCGACGGCCGCATGGTCAGCTGGTTCAAGCGCGAAAAACCCCAATCCGACAGCGGCCGGCGCCGTCTCAGCGACGAGGAAATCGCCGCCGCGTTCGGCCCGCCCGAGGCTGCGCCGCAGCCCGTGCCGCCGGCCGTCCCGGCAGCGGATCCGACAGCAGATACCGCCGGCGGGCCGGTGCCCGTGCCTGCCGCGGCAGACGCGGGCCACGTGCAGGTCGAAGCCGAAGCCGCGCCCGCATCATCGAGCGCCACGCCCGCCACGCAGCCCGCACCGGTCCAGCCCGCCTCCGCGCCCGCCGCGAAGCCTGCCTTCGTCGATCCGGCCGCGGCGATGGCCGAGGTCGTGTTCGCCAGCAGCCTGCCGCCGGCCCCGGCCGGCAAGTCCGGCTGGCGCGAGCGCCTGCGCGGCAGCACCTTCGCACGCAGCTTCGGCGGCCTGTTCTCGCGCAATCCCAGGCTCGACGACGACCTGCTCGACGAGATCGAGACCGCGCTGCTGACCGCCGACGTCGGCGTCAGCGCGACCACGCACCTGGTCGAGAACCTGCGCAAACGCATGAAGGCGCGCGAGTTCGCCGATGCGCAGGCGCTGCTGACCTCGCTGCGCGGTGACCTGATCGCGATGCTGCAGCCGGTCGCGCAGCCGCTGGTCATCGACCCGGCCGCGCGTCCGTTCGTGATCCTGACCGTCGGCGTCAACGGCGTCGGCAAGACCACGACGATCGGCAAGCTGGCCAAGCGTTTCAAGGACGAGGGCCACGGCCTGATGCTGGCCGCCGGCGACACCTTCCGCGCCGCCGCCGTCGCCCAGCTCAAGGCCTGGGGCGAGCGCAACGGCGTCGCCGTCGTCGCCCAGGGCCAGGACGCCGATCCGGCCTCGGTCGCGTTCGACGCGCTGCAGGCGGCGAAGGCGCGCGGCACCGACGTGCTGATCGCCGACACTGCCGGGCGCCTGCACACCCAGCAGGGCCTGATGGCGGAACTGGGCAAGATCCGTCGCGTGCTCGGCAAGATCGACGCGTCCGCGCCGCACGAGGTGCTGATGGTCATCGACGGCACCACCGGCCAGAACGCGCTGTCGCAGCTGCGCCAGTTCAATGCCGTGGCCCAGGTCACCGGCCTGGTCGTGACCAAGCTCGACGGCACCGCCAAGGGCGGCGTGGTGTTCGCACTCGCGCGCGAGTTCGGCATCCCGATCCGGTTCGCCGGCATCGGCGAACGGCCTGAAGACCTGCGCGTGTTCGACGCCGAGGCCTTCGTCGACGCGATGCTGCCGGAGACGCTGGGCGCGTGAACGCGGCGGATCCGGCGCCGGCACCAGCGCCGGCGTTGCCGCGCCGGCGCTGGTGGCGCCTGCTGCTCGTCGTCCTGGCCTGCCTGCTCGTCGCGGCGCTGGCGGTGCGCGTGCTGCTGCCGCCCGAGCGCGCACTGCGCCTGATCCTGTCGTCGCTGGAGCCCACGCTGGGCCTGCGGATCGAGTTCGACGGCAAGGTCGACTACCGCCTGCGCGGCACGCCGCAACTGGTGGTACGCGACGTCACCGCGCGCATGCCCGGAGAGTCCACGCCGCTGCTGCGCGCCGAGCGCGCGCTGCTGTCGCTGCCGTGGAAGACGATCCGCAGCCGCGGCCGCGACCTGGAAATCGGCCGGGTCGAACTCGACGCCCCGCACGTGCACCTGCCGACGCTGCTGCGCTGGCTCGACGCGCGCCCGCCGGGCGACGGCAAACTGCCTGCGTTCACCAATGGCCTGCGCGTGGTGCGCGGCCGCATCGATGCCGATGGCTGGCATGTCGACGACATCGACCTCGATCTGCCGTCGCTGCATGCCGACCGTCCGCTCGACGCGCGCATCGCCGGCACTGCCGTCACCGATGCGCTGCGCGTACCGTTCCGCCTGCGCGTGCGCAGCGACCGCGTGGTCGATGCCCGCGAATTCGGCGCCGTCGGCACGCTGTCTGTCGAGACCGGCGACGGCCGCCTGCAGGCCACCGTGCAGGCGGACGCCACGCGCGCCGACACCGCATCGGGCCTGCGGCTGTCGCCGCTGCGGATCGCCGGTGACGCGCGCTGGCGCAGCGGCGACACCGACCTGCCGTTCGCACTCGGCCTGCATGGCGACCTGACGGTCGATGGCGGCGTCGTACGTGTCGCACCCGCGGGCATCGCCGTCCGCGCCGATGGAGTGGTGCCGACGCTGGCCGCAGGCGGCGCGATCGTCTTCGACCGACAACTCGTCCTCGCCCTCGACGGCCAGCTGCCGCACTGGCCCGAGGCTTGGCCGGCGCTGCCGTCACCGCTGGGCGATTCCGACGCACCGTTGCCGTTCGCGTTGCGTTACGCCGGACCGCCCACGTTCGACGCGCCGATCGGGCTGAAACTCTCGCATGCGGGCGCCAGTTTCGACGGCAGCGCGCGCATCGCCGACCTGGTCGCCTGGCTCGATACCGGCGAAGACGGCTCGCCGCTGCCGCCGCTGCGCGGCACGCTGCGGGCCGAGCGCATCGAGATGTCCGGCGTGCGGCTGGAAGGCATCGAGATCGAGTTCGACGACGGCGGCGACGATGGCGATGTTCCCGCCGCGCCTGCGGCCAGACCATGAGCACCGCCGCACCCGACTACGCGACCCGCGTGCTGGCGTGGTTCGACGTCAACGGTCGCCACGACCTGCCATGGCAGCACCCGCGCACGCCCTACCGGGTGTGGCTGTCGGAGATCATGCTGCAGCAGACCCAAGTCCGCGTCGTCATCCCCTACTTCGAGCGTTTCGTCGCCGCGCTGCCGGACGTGCGCGCGCTCGCGGCCGCGCCGCTCGACGAGGTGCTCGCCCTGTGGTCGGGCCTGGGCTACTACGCCCGCGCGCGCAACCTGCACGCGGCCGCGCAGCGCTGCGTCGCGCTGCACGGCGGCGACCTGCCGCGCGACTTCGACGCCCTGCTCGCCCTGCCCGGCATCGGCCGCAGCACCGCCGGCGCGATCCTGTCGCAGGCCTGGGGCGACCGCTTCGCGATCCTCGACGGCAACGTCAAGCGGGTACTCGCGCGCCACCACGGCATTGCCGGCTGGCCCGGCCTGCCGAAGGTCGAAAAGGCGCTGTGGGCGATCGCCGACACCCTGCTGCCCGGCACGCGCATGGCCGACTACACCCAGGCGCAGATGGATTTCGGCGCGACCCTGTGCACCCGTTTCGACCCGGCCTGCCTGCTGTGCCCGGTCAACGACGACTGCATCGCGTTCGCCGAGGGACGCGTCGGCGAACTGCCGTCTCCGAAACCGAGCAAGGCCCTGCCCGAACGCGAGGCCACGGTGCTGATGCTGGAAGACCGCGCCGGCCGCGTGCTGCTGGTCCGTCGGCCACCGACCGGCATCTGGGCCGCACTGTGGTCGTTGCCGCAGGCCGACACCCACGACGCCGCGCTCGACTGGCTGCGCGCGCATGCGCCCGGCCTCGTCGACGACGTCGATCTCGACACGCCGCGCCGCTGCGCCCCGATCCAGCACGGCTTCACCCATTTCCGCCTGCAGCTGCATCCGCTGCACTGGCGCGGCCTCGCGCCGCGACTGCGCGTGCGCGACAATGACGCCCCCGAAGCCGCCGGCGATTCCCTGCCGGACACGGGACACGCCATGCGCTGGGTCGCACGCGGAGAACTCGCGTCGCTCGGCATTCCCGCCCCGATCCGGACGCTGCTGCAGTCACGCGCCGATCCACAGGACCCCTGACATGAGCCGCAGCGTCTTCTGCGTATACGAACAGCGCGACACCGAGGGCCTCGACTTCGTGCCCTGGCCCGGCGAACTCGGCAAGCGCATCTATGCCGAAATCGGCAAGGCCGCATGGGCCGCATGGCTGGCGCACCAGACCATGCTGATCAACGAGAACCGGCTCTCGCCGCTGGACCCCAAGCACCGCGCCTTCCTCGAGGCGGAGATGCGCAAGTTCCTGTTCGAGGGCGGCACCGAGCGCCCGGCCGGCTACGTGCCCGAAGCCGGCGCCTGATCCTCGACCGGCCGGCTATTCGACCGGCTGCTGCGCTTCGCCTGCCGGCATTTCCAGCGTTGCATCGGCGGGCTGCTCGCGCTCCGCCGAGCGGATCGCCTTCACGTCGAGCGGCCGGATCTGCTGGATGTGGCAGGGAATCGTCGCCCCGGGCCCGGTGTTCCCGGGGATCACCCGGTCGAACCGCGCACTGACCCGGTTCATGTTGCTGGTCACGCCGATCATCGTGGCGAACGGCAGGTCCGGGCAGGGTCCCGACAGATCCAGCAGCCAGGCCTCGCCGGGACGGGTCCAGATCGCGACCGCGCTGTCGCCCAGCGACGTCCAGCCGTTGATCCTGCCGAAATACTGGAAACTGTTGACCGGCGCGCCGGCATTCGCCTCGTACAGCGCGTACTTGTCCTCGCTCGATCCCGAACTGGCACAGCCGCCCAGCAGCGCGACGGCAAGCAGGGCCGACGCCATCAGCGGGCCCGTGCGGCGAGGATGCTTCGATCTCGAATCTGGGCGGAACATGGCCGACTCCTGCGCTTCGCGCATTCTGGATACGCCAGCGATCATGCGCCCGGATCCGGTCAACGGGCAATGAACAGCCGGTGACGTGCCACCGACGGGCAGTCCGCCGCCACGATGCGTACCAGTTCGAACCCGGGAGCGCCCCGGCGCGAACCATCGGCCCGGTTGCAATACCGGCCACGCAGCGGAACTGCGCACAGGCGCCCGGACCGCACCGGTTCTCAACCAAACAGGCCGATCAGCACCTCGTCCCCGCACAGCATGCGCACCCGGACGCCGGTCGGCACCCCGGTGCTCTCGTGGCAGTTGCGCGCGATCTCGCTGGCACGGTGCATCGCCGACAGCTTGTCGATGTTGCGCGCGACCGCATGCTCGGCGATCTGGATGCACCAGCCCGTGTCGTCGGGTTCCACATCGATCAGTGCGCGTTGCATGTCGCCTTTCTCCCCTCTGGCCTGCCGGCATCCGGGATGCCCTTCAGGCCCCGCGCCGATCACCGCAGCATCGCCCGGCCGGCGACAGCGCGCAGTCAGGCGCAGGCGCGCCGGGGTGTAGGAAAAATCCGACATGGGAAACGGAAGGTCGCAGCGGCACAGAATCGTCGACAACGGTCCGACTGGACGACCGATACGAAAAAGCCTGCATCGCTGCAGGCCTCGATCTGTCGCAATGGCGGGGAGGCTATCCAATCAGGCATAAAAATCGCCTGAAAATAGCCTGAAAATTAAACATCTATCCGAAGTTGCCCCCATAGTTGCCCCCATCCAGCTGCCGCTTGAGGCGCAAGCGAAACCTAACAACCGACACCATCACTGGACCCCAAGCCCAAGGCAACACACTTACCCGCAAACCGTTTGACCCTAGCAAACCCTAACATTCCGACCCGGCTGGTCGTTCCTCGAATGTGAGGAACGCTTCTCGGAGCTGACGCCAAAACTGGCGTTTGCCAGTCGGCAGTGCTTCATAGTGGATTCGATCCCGAAACCGTCGCCGTTGGCGATACCGGGAATCCGGTATCGGTCACGAGATGCATGGCTGGGCAGGTGACCTGCACCATCAAGGACTTGGCACGCCCACACCATGTGGATCAACCCGCGTTCCAGGCGGGGTGACAGGGCATCGCCCGCACCTACTTGCGGCGCTTTTCCAGTTCCCCTGTCCGCTGCTGAGCAAGCTCCACTGTGCGTTGCGCCATGCGATTTCGGGTTTCGTTGAGGCCCTCGATCATCTCCGCCTTCGCGGCAGAGCTCAGGGTCCGGTCGGCGGTGACGCGCCGGATGCGCTGGTTGATCACCTTCATCTGTTTGTCCGCGGCCACATACAGGGGGCGCAGGGCTAGACGGTCGTCCCTGCGCAACTCTGCCGCGCGCTCGAGCTCGCCGGCATGTCGCGCCGTGGTGTATGCCGCGTAGAGCTGCTGCACCGCGTCCAGATCGCGGTAATAGCGATTCACGTACTTCGAGCCGGCGCCGCTGGTAGGGCGGACGAAAGCGCCAACCACGGCGAGGTTCTCGGGTCTGGAGAAGTCGTGCGCGGGGTTGGCCGGCATATCAAGCAGGCCGCGGCCGAGCAGGTCCGACACGGCAAGGGCTTGCGTACCGATCCACCCGAAATAGCCCCGCACCATGTGCTCGATCCGCTGCGGCGACACGCCGGTCGCCTTCCCCGCGGCGATCGCGCCGGCGCTGGTGCGCGCGGTGTACCGATCCTCCGGCGGGAGCCGCTCCTGCCCCATGCCGTCGATCGGACGTTCCTGGAAGCTGTTCCAGTTGAATGCCGCCTCCATCGCCGGCCGGAACAGCTGTGGCACCGGATTCATGCTGAGCTGGTCGGACAGGATCGATTTCAGCGTGCCGGCGAAGTCCCGAGCCGTGTAATCGTCGCCGGCAAGCATCAGCTCGGTTCCGCGCTCGACCACGCTGCCCAGCGCGCCGACCTCGAAAGGCTTAGGGATGAACATCGCCTGGTCGGTACCGGGCAGCCGGACCCACCAGTAGGTATCCCGCACCCAGTCGGGCAGCGCGCGGAACTCCTCATCGTCCCGGCTCGCCAGATACAGCGCCGCGGACGCCATCGCCACGGCTCCGGTCACGGCGGTGAAGCGTCGCGGGTCGTCCTTCGCGCCGCGCCCCAGCTTGTGCAGACCCTGCATGCGTGCGTTGAGGAACGGAACGGTCTGGGTCAGGAAGCGGACCGCGGCCCACTTGCCCTGCATGGTGAAGTCGAGCACGTCGCGGGCCGCGTAGCTGGCCTCGAGGTGCGACTTGCCGGCGGCGCGCGCGTGCTCGTAGACCGCTGCACGGTTGATCGTCTCCGCACGGTCGCCGACCTCCTTCCACCATTCCCAGACGCGCGAAAGCGCGGCCGCCGTCTTCGCTTTCGTATCGAGCACCTGGCCGTCAGTCGCGATGCCCGACCGGATCAGCCGCTTCGCGTTCGCCGCCTGGTCGCCATCCAGCAGCGAGCCGAAGCGGATCGCGCCGCCGCCGCCCAGCAGTCGCAGATAGGTGTCACCGCCTGGTCGGGTCGCCTTCCAGCCGTCGACGAGGTTCCGACCGGGGTTGTAGCCCACCGGATTGGACGCGATCACTGACACCGTGTCGCGAATGAGGTTGCGGATCCGGAACGCGGGATCCGAGGTGACGCCGACCGTCAGCGCGCGCTTGAACCACTGCATCGCCTTCATGGCCGGGTTGTTCCATCCCGGGTGATGAAGCATGGTCAGCGCATCGAATACCAGCGGATCGTTCACCGCGTAGTGCACCTGCTGGCCAGCCTTCATTGCCCAGACGGTGCCCTTGCCAGCGGCCTTCGCCGGCGTGGCGACCCCGAGGTCGACAGCCGCGTCCAGCGCGCGCGTGGCGGCCATGTTCTTCATGCTCGCGCTGAGCAGATGCGACCAGTTCGACAGCGTGTTCTGGAGCAGATCGCCCAACGGTTCCGCGCCGCCCTTCAGGCGCTCGAACGCCTGTTGCCGCACCAGCCCGCCCACGGCCGCGCCCGGAGAGACACGGTTCTCACCTTCCATGACGCGGTAGAACGGCACGTAGAAGTCATGCTCCCACTGCGCGCGGTGCTCCGCGTCGATCAACCCTGCCTGCTGCGCGATGTCGAGCATCGACTTCTGATAGCGGTTGAAGGCGCGGTGCGCATCGGCGTAGACCTGCGGCCGGGCACGACCGTCCGCCATCTTCCCGAACTGCAGCCGCTTCAGCGACTCGATTTCCTGGCCGGTGAAGAGATGTTCCCGACCCTCGCCGGCCAGCCGCTCCGCGCGTTTTCCGGCCATCCACGCCAGGAACAGATCCTGCTCGCCACCAAGATCCTGCAGCACGCCCTGCAGGCCCTTGCCGTCCCGCCGCACGTCCAGCGCCCCATCGGTCAGGCGCGGCGGCCCGAAGCGGAAGACCGCCTCCATGGCGCCGTCTGTGCCCTTCGAGAGCCGGGCCTGCATGTACGCGGTTTCGTCCAGCGCCTTGAGTGGTGCGAGCTGGTCGAATGCCCCCTGCACCGCCTTCGCCTGCCAGTTCGCGGTGAGCCGGCGCAGCTTGTCGGGCAGTCCCTCGCGCTGGCGGTGCGTGTCGATCTTGCCGAGCGCCGCCCTCTGGCCATCGTCGAGATGCGCGAAGTCCGCCGCCACCTGCGATACGTCGACCGGTGGCGCTGCTGACGGATCCGGCGCCTGGGAGAAATAGCCCGGCGCGCGCTCGGGTTGACCCTCGCCGACCGGTGCGGCGGGCGATCGCTGCGGCTCTCCACGGTGCAGGACACCATCGGCCTGCCGCAGCAGGTCGCGGAGCTCGGCATCGGAAAACGCCATGTCCGGCAGCCGGCGGCGCAGCAGACCGCGCGCGCCCGCAATCACCCGGCCGATGAGGCGATTGCCCTTGCTCCCGCGCTCGGCCATTACCGCCAGCACCTCGCGGGCCGCAGCCTTGGGATCGTCCAGGACGGTGGGCTGGCTGCGGCGCACCTGGTCGATGGCGGCGCGCACGTCGCGCGTACCGGTGCCCTCGCGGACATGTCGCCCGACCGCTGCGGCGATCGCGCCCCATTCCTTCGTGCCGACCACCTGCTCGACGCCGTAGTGCCCGAGCGCCTCGTGGGCCAGTACCTGCCGGAACCGCTGCGGCGACTCGATCGCGCTGATGTTGAGGAACACCGCCGGCCGGCCCTGCCACGAGCCTTCCGCACGGTCGCCGACCGCCGTGTCCGGCGGCATCCCGGCCGCATCCCGAAGCTCCCCAGCGCTGCGCACCAGCACGACGCGCGGCGCGTTCGGCCCCCAGGTCCGGGTGAACCGTTCCGTGAGCCGCTGTGCCTGATCGAGCGGCAGACCGATGCCAGGCAACTGCGATGCCTCGCCAGCGCCGCCTGCGGCGCCAGCCGGTGCGCGGGGCGGAGATATCGCCGCCGGCGCGACGTCCGGATCGGCGACGGGCACGTCCATCCGACGCGTCGCGGCGCTGCCGGCGTCCGGTGCCAGCCGATACGACAGATCCACCAGATCCGCATCGCGATCGATCTTCCCCAACCGTTCGCGCAGCCGCTTGAGCTGGCCGGCACGACCGACCGCCAAGCGATGGCGCTCCAGTTCGGTGGCGATCTCTGCGCGCCGCGCTTCTAGCCGAGGGATTTCCGCCTGCAGCGGGCGCTCAGCGGCAGGGTCTGCCGGCAGAACATTCCGCTCCCTGCGGCGCCAGTGCTCCCGAATGGTCTTGTCGATACTCGCCCGGTCGTTCTCCAGCGCCTTCCATCGATCCGCATCCAAACGACCGTCGGCCGATGCGTCCGTCAGCGAAGCGATGTGCCGGTCGATGATCTCGGCTGCGGCACCCGCGTCGCGGCGGGGAGGCACAGCTTCTGCAGGAACGCCGGTCGGCACATTCGACCGCGTGTCCATCGCCATGCTGGCCGGCCCAGCCGCGGCCGGCGCGCCTCCAACGCCCCTTAAACGCCCCTTATATGCGCATGCTGCGCCTCAAGCTCGCCTGCACGGATATTCAGCACGTCGCCCGCCGCTCGCCCAAGCGTACCGCTGGTGGCAAGCTCAGCAGCCTGCGCACGCATCGCGTCGGCTTGCGTGGCTACGTCCGGTGACAGCTCGCTGACGGGTACACCAGATGCAGGCCTTGCCCCCCGTGCCACGGGTGGCGCGCCCGCAGCGTCTCCCGTTCCGGGCATTCCCGGAACGCCGGTGCCGGCACCGGCATCCTGCACGGACTGGTCGATACCGGGGCCACCTCCACCTTCCGGACGAGTGGCCGCAGCAGGTCCGTCTGCACGGGGGCTGCCCGATCGGCGCAGCGGCGCGGTCACCGCATAGACCCCGCCAGACATCGCCGCCCCCTGCACCACGCTGTCACGGATGCCTCGGGCGTAATCCTCGCCGGTGTAGTCAGTGCCGAGTATCAACTCGTCGGATGCCATCTGTCCGAGCGTCGTCGGGACCTCGCTCGCCGCGCCTTCCGCTGCTGCAAGCGCGAGCCGCCGTGGCGCCGTCGCGGACGCCTGCTGAAGCATCCTGGTCGCCACGGATTCCCCGAACCGCTTGGCCAGAATGGCCTTGACAGGCGCGAAGCCCCAGCGCGCGATGCCCAACGTCACCGCGTCCATCGTGCCCTCCAGTGTGCCGTGCGCGAGCCCGCTGGCCGTGGCTTGGTCCGGGGTTGCGCCATCGGCCAGCGCCTGGCTGCGCTGCTCCGCTGCGGTACCGGCACCGATCGCCAGGGCGCCCAGGCTGGGGCTACGGGTCGCTACGGCCGCCGCCATCATCGGGGCCGAGCGGGCGATTCCCATCGCGTGGTAACCCGGAGAGCCATCCTCATACCGGTCGACCACCGCCTGCGCCTGGTCATCCGCTGCCGCTCGCCGCTGCGCCGCATGCGCACGATCCCCTTCTGCGTACCGGACCGCCGCCATCGTCGACCCGCTACCGGCCTCGCTCGCCATGTCGCGTTCACGCTCCGCCGCCCACTCGTTCACCGCTGCCAGCGCGCTGCGCGCCCCCGCCGCCATCGATGCCCCGGCATCGCTCAAGTTCTCGCCCAGCATCCGCCCACGCTCGCGGATCGTTTCCAGCAATCCGCCGCCTTCCTTCTGAGCCCGCCCACCCGTCGAATCCGCTGGGCCAACGTCCCGGGACCCCGCGGGCACTGCGGTGGATCTCTGGAAACGGCGCCAGGGGCCACCCGGGGATGCGTCACCGCCCGATGCCGAAGCCGAGTGCGCATTCACCCGTCCTGCGCCGCCGACCGGAGAGGTTGCATCACCGATATTGGCGTCTCTCGGTACAGCAGCCTGGCGCTGGAATCGGGTCCACGGCCCCGCCACCGAGCCCTCCTGCGCTGGCGCCCGGGCCTGTGGTCCGGGACTCGTCGGCTGGGGCGTGGCCGCTGTTTCCAGCTGTGCTGGCGCCTCCGCGAAACGCTGCCATGGTCCCGGCCCGGCGCCGGTGCGCGCCTTGCCTCTCGCCTCGACACCTGCCGGCCCAGGCTCAGGCGCATCTGCCGCCGCAGCTGGCTCGAATCGCTCCCAAGGCCGCTGCTCGTTCATTCGGCCTCCCAACTGGCCGGATCGCTCGGATCACCGCCGAGAAAGCGGTGGCCGTCGAGCGCGCCACCGACCTCGGGCACGTCGGTCGAGCCCTGCCCGCTGCCTCGCCGGTTTCCGCGCAGGTCGGCGAGTTGGTTTCGGGCCACGTCGAGCGCCCCCTCGGGGTACTCCCCGAACTGATCCTTCTGCAGGCCGAGAAGATCTGCGAGCATCCTGTCGTCGGCTTCGCTCTGGTAGTCGCGCGAGGCGGTGCTCCGCTGCGGCATGCGAACCGGGGAGCCATTCGCGCCCGTCACTGGCGCCGCACTGGTACCCGAGACCTGCAGCAGGTTGCCGTCGGCGTCGGTCTGGAGCGTGGGACGCGTGAGCTCCGCGCGACGCGTCTCGGCGCCTGTAGCCAGCGCGCGCTGCCGGTAGCTGTCATCGGCATTGAATGCGTCGGCTTCCATCTGGCGACGCGCGCCTGCCTCATTCGCGGCAGCTTCGCCACTTTGCCCAGCCTGGATCGAGGCGCTTTCGGCCTGCTGACCAACAGCCGACGCGGCATTCATGCTGCCGAGCTGCCCAAGAATCGCCTCGCCCGCCATTCGCCGTGCCTGCGGACTCCCCTTGTTCAGGTAGCCGCGCTGGCTGCTGTTGAATCGGCGCATCAGTTCGCCGGCGTTGCCCATTGGATTGAGGATCGACGCAGCATCACCTCGTGCCTGCAGCGTCGCGCGGCGATGCTCGCCCAGCGCGCGCTGCGCGCCGGCTGCCGCTTCGGGAGCAGTGCTCGGCGTCCCCGCAACAGGTCGTTGCAGCATGGGCCGCCGGACAACCGGCCCTCCCTCCGCAACGCTTGCACCCGGAACGGCAGCGGATGCGGCTCCGTTCTGGCGGACGTCCGGCGTTCTCGCCGTCGACGGATCGGAGCCGCTCTCACCGGCGAACTGGTAGGGCCTGGACACCATCGCGGCAGTGGGAGTGCCTCCCGATGGCCCGACGCCGGTGCCCTCCTGGCCTGACATCTCGTTCCAGGAACGCAGCCGCGACGGTGCGGCGTGGGGCCGGGGGCGTTCGGCCACCAGGGGTGCGCGGCCGCCAGCTTGGGCAATTCCCGTACCGAAGCCGCTCCCGCCCATGGACAGGCGCGGCGCCGGGCCCGCGCCACCACCAGCCCCGATTCGATCGGAACGGGAGATCGCATCCTGCAGGCCCGAGGCGGAATCACTGTAGACCCGCCCCCCCGAGGCATTTGTGCCCATGTGCACGCCGGGATACTTCAGCTGCGGAGTCTTGTCGCTGCCGGCGGCCGGCAAGGTACTGCTATCGGGAAGGTCGATCATCATGTGCTCCATGGTTGTGGTTGGAAACGTGATCGGCCTCGAGCAGGAGGGCGATACGCGCGAGACCGGCCGGCGTCACCAGGGCCTGGGGATGCAGCCGCTCCCTGCCATTGCCATGCGTCACCGGCACCATCTTGTGGACGAGGTAGCCCTCATCTATCCGGCGCTGGAAGGCCTGCCAGGCGCCGAAGTCGCAGGACCGGAACAGCCACTGCCGCTCGCTCAGAAAGGCGAAGAGCCGGCGCGGCGACAGTTCCAGCAGCTTGGCCGCCTGTGTGACGCAGACCGCGCCACGCTGCTCGGCCAGCCGGTCGAACGCAGCAGCGCGGGGCGCGCGCTGGGCCGCCTCCCTTTCGAGGCGCAGTCGTTCATCGACCTGGTGGGCGAGCAGCTGCCGCAGGATTCCGGGATCGCGCAGCGCGAGCGCAGCATCGGTCGCCGCTGTCCCGGATACCAGCGCATCGAAGCTGCGGATTACCTGCAGGTGAAACACCGCGCTGATCCACATGGCGTAGGCGTAGACCAGTTCACGCACCACGAAAGTGCCGATACGTTGCCGCTTCCGAATAGCCGGAATCCCGGCTTTTTCGATCTCGATCGCCAGCGCCTGCGTCTGGTCGAGGGCAAGCCAGTAGCCGGGCCTGTGCCTCGCTTCCCCGCCCGCCGCCTTGTGCAGGTCATTCAGGCAGAAGCGGCCGTCATCGTCCCGGCGGATGGTCGCGTTCGCAATCACCAGCGCGCTCATGCGGAGCCGCCTTCCAAGTATGCCGTAACGCCGGCTGGCGCCAGAAATCGCTGGGCATGGGACTGTGCTTCCCGTCTGTCGAGCTCACCGTTCTCGCGCTCGATTCGCGCAGATCGCGACTCGGAGCGGCATTTCCTGCCATGGCCTACCTGGATATTCGCGTTACGGATCCAGTTGCGCCAAGTAGCTGGCCAGTCGGCCTTGATGCCATCCTTGCCGGCCTTCGCGATCCAGTAGTCCCGGAAGCGTTCACCTTCCTTCCGGATGTCCAGGTCGGGACGCTCGTTCAATGCCCACTCGAAATCAGCATCGCCCGGTTGCCATTCTTGAGGCAGGCGCGAGCCCCGCGCGCGCCTATGCTCTTGCTTCTGCTTCTTATCTGTATCTGGTATCTGACATCTGCTATGGGCTGACGATCCCCCTTCATCATCCGGCGTCAGCATTTCCGCTGACGGTTGCTGACGCCCGCGGTCACGATAGCGCTGCGCCGCCTCGCGGTTCTGGACTCGTCGTGCGCCCTCGTCCCGACGATCCCGATACAGTTTGTGGTTGAGCAGGCGCCAGCCGCCCGGGATGACCTCGATACGCCGGCCCTCGTGGTCCGGCGTGCGGCTGTACGGATCCGGCCCCAGGAACGTGGCGAGGGCCGCCTCGCATTCGGCGACGGTCACGCGGGCAAGGTTCGCGAGACCGGGAACACTGGCGTGCACGCACCCGTCCGGATCACAGTCGGCCAGCATCGCGATCCAGACGCGCACGGTGGTGTGGGGCTCGCACCAGACGGTGCTTTTCGTGATGCTGGAGAACAGTTTGGTGAACGAATACGCGCTCATGCCGGCCGCTCCAGCAACCGGCCCGCACTGCGGCTCGGTCGACGCCGACGGTATAGGCGACGAGCCGCATAGGCGCGCACGCGCAGCCATGCGGCGCGTGCCGTGCTATCGTCCGTCCACCCCTGCAGCGCGCGCCCAAGCTCTGCACCGACGGCTCGACCCTGCCAGGTCGGGCCGTCGCCATGTTGGCCGGGCGGCGCGCCGGCGCGAACCGTCGCCGCGCTCACGATGCACCGCCCGCGAGATGCTTCTCGAACGCCGCGTCTGTCGCCTCACGGTCCAGCAGGGTGCAGCGCTCGCCGAGCCTCCTCGGTTGCGGCAGGACGCCTGCCTTGATCAGACGCCACAGCGTCACCGTCGACACGGAGTAGCGAAGGGCCGCTTGCCGTGGCCGCAGGTAACGCGGTTCTTCGACTTGGATTGTTTCAGCTGATTTCATGTCACCTCCGGTTGCCGCCAAGGGCAGTGGAGGGACTCTTGCGGGTCAGCTACTCAAACGGAATGCACAGCGCATGGATAACGCATGGACAGCGCTTCTGCTTTTCGGCGCTATCCACCCCCTCCGTTGCCTTCGTAGTTCACTCCCTTCAGGAGGTTTCGGACCGATCCTGGTGTCCTGTGATACTTCTCAGCGAGAGCCGCGGCGGCGGCATTCTTGCTCTCGATAGAACCGGTCCGATAGTCCTCGACGATTTTGCCCCGAACTTTCCTGTTGGCCGCGTTTCCGTTTTTCCCGCCCTCCCGTGCGATCTCCGCTCGGGTCAACTTCTTGCGCTCCGAAGATTTTCGATCAGCAGCATTCGGATGCTCAGATACGCGACCGGCTAGCTGGTGCTCGGCTGCTTCGATCCACTCGTCGAGGTAGGTGGGCAACGAATCGCCGCCTGGCATCGCCAGTTGCACATCGCCCTCTTGCCGTCCCAGCCATTCCACCATCGCTGACGCGGTGGTGGGGAAGGCCAACACCGCATCTTCCAGAAATCGGGCCTGAACAGCATCTTCCGCATCCTCGAAACCAAGCTCACACCAGCTGTGGCCGGCGTGGATCTCGACCACACGGCCCTTCTCAATCTGCCGGGCGTAACTTCCGGAATCGATATGCGCCACACCGAACGTCGTCAGCTCCTGAAAGTCGGCGTAGCTGATTTCCGCTGACGCAATTCCCCGCTGGCGCAGTCTGCCGACCAGTTCATTGGACCAGGCTGCCCCCTCAGGCGTGTCTCATGCCATCGCGCACTCTCGCGCCCCTGTAGAAGTGCCGCACCAGCGCCGCAGGGTTGCGGCGCGTTCGGCCCGTCGGCCTAGGCGCGGCGTTCGATCAGGCTGCCAGCTCGATCTTCGCCGGCTTGCCCAGCTTCGCCGCGAACGTCACCAGCATGTCGAGGCTGAACTTCTCGACCTTCCCACGCGTCAGGTCGGAAACCCGGCTCTGGCTGACGCCCAGCACCTTCGCCGCGCTCACCTGCGTCAGCCGCCGTGCCTTGATGGTCTGCTCCACCTGGGCCATCAGGTCGGCGCGCAGAGCCAGCACCTGCGCCTCGGCA
This sequence comes from Proluteimonas luteida, assembly GCF_021191695.1. Taxonomy (GTDB): domain Bacteria; phylum Pseudomonadota; class Gammaproteobacteria; order Xanthomonadales; family Xanthomonadaceae; genus Luteimonas; species Luteimonas luteida. The sequence continues at coordinate 31,557 of NZ_JAIWPT010000017.1, read as the reverse complement.
TCGTTGAAGCCGAGATCGGTGAACACGTTGCCGCTGGATGCCGTGATCCGGCTCTCGTCCCGAACAGTCTTGCGCATGGCGTTCTCCCTCATGGAATCAGCTTGTAACGGGCCTTGCCCTTGTCCAGGTCCTGCTTGCTGGTGCGCTGGGTCTTCTTCTGGAAGGCGTGCAGCACATACACGGCCGTCGCGCTCTCCACCACGTAGAACACCCTGAACGCACCGTCCTTCGTGCGGATGCGGATTTCCCGCACGCCCTTGCCGACATCCGGCATCGGCTTCCAGTCGCGCGGATCAACGCCCCGCTGTACCAGCCGCAGATCCGTACCGGCCTCCGCTCTCGCGTCGACAGGGAACTGGCGCAAGTCGTCCAGCGATGCACCCAGCCAGTACAGCTCCTTCATGCGAGGATTATATAAATTCTTGGATATCACGCAATACCCTCCCCGGGAAGCCGCCGGTGACGCGGCGGCGGATCGCGCCGCCCGCCTCCGAGGCCGCCACACGCGCGCCCGGGCGCGCCGGGCCGCTTGTTGTCAGTGGTTGCCGATGGCGCGATAGTCCTCGCGCCGCACGCCCCTCGATCGCGCATCGCCGAAAATCCGCTGCAGCGCCGCCTCATCAATGGCAGCACCATTCCTCAGGCGGAGCATGGCGACCTCGAGCTCTCGCCTGTCCCGCTCGTCGAGCGCCCGGTAGACGTCGACCAGATACCGCTCCATTCCGGTTAGCACCGGGGCTGCCAGGCCGTCATTCATACCCTTGGCGCTCCCGGTGTGTCCGCCGGCGCGAAGCTGAAGGACAGGCCTGCGGCGGCCCATTCGTCATTGTCCATCAGCGTGCAGTAGCACTGCTCCAGCACCGAGGACAGCCCGAGCAACGCCTGCCCGACTACGAACTCGTCGACGTCGAACTCACCGCTCTCCACGTATTCCCCGACGATCTTCAATGCCGACTGCGCTTGGCATACGCGCTGGATCGCCTCTTCCATCTGCACCGGAATTCGAGGAGCGGTGGCAGTGTCGGTCGCGGTGGTCGTTGCCAGGTCCAGATCGTCGATCATGCTGCACCCCCAGCCCGAACGGCATGAGCCCGCATTTCGTCGATCTCGCAGGCAGTGTGATCCCCCATCCGCTCGGCGTACCACTGGCCGATCTCGGCCAGCGCTTTCACCCGTTCATGGGACCAGCGGTCACGGTGCTCGCATTCCTGCCCGATCGCCCTGAACAGGTGGTCCATGTGGTGCAAGGTCTTGGCCGCCTCGCTGCCGACACCGAGAACATCTTCGGTCGCGTGCCCGAACACTGCCGTGCTCATCTCGTCGGCCGACGGCCGGCTATCTGCTTTTTCCGCGCTTCTACGTGCCATGGTGTGCACCCCAGTTCGGTGATCAAACCGCCCACGCCATCGATGCGGGTGGGCGAACGGACGGGATTGGCGGACCGGGCAAGCGCCGGCGAGCCTTGCGGCTCTCCCGTCCGCCGCCCATAGAACTGGGCTTCCGGACACGAAAAAGCCGCGGAGAACACTCGACGCGGCTTTCGCCGCTTGCTTCGGACCGCCAAGCCCGGCTGCAGGATTCACTGCAGCGGGGCCATGTTCTCGCCGCGCACGCGGCTGTGTCAACTGCTGGGGTGACGTGGCTCAGCGCCTCGGGCCAATGCGAGAGCGCGCACACGGGTGCAACACGACTTCTCCCGCCTCGCCCAGCACCCACTGCTCGTAGGCCTCAAGATCCATCAGCACTCGTCCGTCGGGCGCTTTCACGAACTCGCGGTCCTGCAGCCAGTCGCCGCGCTTGATCTTGCTGCGCGATGCCTCCTCCGAATATCCGGTCAATTCGTGGAAGCGCTTCAGCGTGACGAAGCGGACACTCATCAGGTGGACCATCCCGCCCCTTGCTGCTTCAGCCTGCCTTGCGCTTCCTGATAGGCACCACGGCGCCATCGCGCCCCTGCCGCAACAGATCGAGGTAGTCGGCCCAGGCCTGCATCATCTTGTGCCGCTCTGGCAGGTGCGCGGTGCGATTGTAGGCACGCCCGTTCGGATCCCGAACGGTGTGCGCAAGCTGATGCTCGATGTAATCCGGCCGGTAGTGCAGCACCTCGTCGAGCAGGGTCCGAGCCGATGCCCGGAACCCGTGAGCGGTGTGTGCTTCCTTGTCGTAGCCCAACCGGCGCAGGGCAGCGTTCAGGGTGTTGTTGCTCATAGGACGGCGCGAGGTGCGCGCGGATGGGAAGATGTAGAGCCCGCCGCCTGTCACCTCATGCAGTTCCTCGAGGATCGCGAGCGCCTGACGGGACAGGGGCACGATGTGGTCGTCCCGCATCTTCATCTTGGCGGCGGGGATGCACCACACACGGGCCTCAAGGTCGAACTCTGACCATTCGGCGTGCCGCAGTTCACCCGGGCGCACGAACACCAGCGGCGCAAGCTGGAGGGCGTATTTGGTGATCGCGCTGCCGTCGTAGCCATCCAGCGCGCGCAGCAAGCCCCCGAACGGTTCAGGGGCTGTAATCGCCGCGTGGTGAGTGCCGGTCGCCGGCGTCAGGGCGCCGCGCAGCGCGATCGTCGGATCAGCAGCAGCGCGGCCCGAGGCGATGGCGTAGCGGAACACCTGGCCGCAGGTCTGCAGGGTGCGGTGCGCGGTCTCGAAGGCGCCTCGGTCCTCGATGCGCCGCATCGCCTTCAGCACGTCAGGCGAGGTGATTCCCGCGATCGGCAGCCGGCCCAGCATCGGGAACACGTCGCCCTCCAGCCGGGCCAGCACCTTGGCACTGTAGTCCTCGACCAGCTTCGGGGACTTCTTGGCGAACCACTCCCGGGCGATCGTCTCGAAGCTGTTGGCGGCGCGCTCCTTGCCAGCTGCCTTCACCGCCTTCCTGTGCGCGCTGGGATCGATGCCCGCGGCGACCTGCTTCCTCGCGTCGGCGTGCTGGTCGCGCGCGGACGCGAGGCTCACATCCGGATACGTGCCGAACGAAAGCCGCTTCTCCTTGCCGAGGATGCGGTACTTGTACCGCCACCACTTGCCCCCTGCCGGGGAGACCTCGAGGTACAGGCCGCCGCCGTCGAACATGCGCTGGACTTTGCCGGTCGGCTTGGCCTTGCGAATCGCGATATCGCTCAGGGGCATCTGGGGGCACCTGCCGGGCGGAACCGGGTGTTGCCCCCTATCCTGCCCCCACGACCGCCGAAACTCAAGGATGCCTCGTGAAAGCTCCAGAAACGAAAAACCCGCGGGATTCCGCGGGTTCTGCCGTTCTGGTGATGCTTTGTGAAACCACCTGAAATCCCGTCATGGTGGCCGGGGAGGGAATCGAACCCCCGACACGGGGATTTTCAATCCCCTGCTCTACCAACTGAGCTACCCGGCCACTGCGGGACGCGCATGATACGGGGCGGCAGGGACGACGGCAACACCTTAGCGCCCCGGGCGGCGGCGTGCCGCCGCCGGGACGGGGCCGAAGGCCCGGCGCTCGCGGTAACATCCGCATTCCCTGTCCGACAGAGGTGCGCGATGAAATCCTGGAAGCTGTTGACGACCCTGGGTCTGGCCTTCCTGCTCGCGGCATGCGCGACCACGCCGCGGCGCGTTTCGGAGCCGGCCGCCAGTGTCCAGCAGCTGACCGTCGGCGCGGACGGCAGCTGGTCGGTCGACCTGCGGCTGCAGAACTACAGCAGCATCCCGATGCGCTTCGAATCCGTACAACTGAACTTCGCGGTCGGCGGCGATGCCGCCGGCACGCTGTCGCAGGCCGTCGACCTGACGATCGGTCCGGAATCGGCCGACATCGTCAGCATCGCGCTGGCGCCCGAGGCCCAGGCGCGCCTGCGCATCGCCGACACCCTGGCCGGCAACCGCGCGATCGGCTACCGCATCGACGGCACGATCCGCGCGGCGCCCAGCGACCGCGGCAATGCGCGCGACTACACCGTCCGCCGCGAAAGCTCCCTCAACCCCGTCCCCGGCCTGCCCGGCGTCATGCGCTGAACGCCGTCCCCGCTCACCGGCCGCGCCACGGCGACATGCCGGCACTGGCGCGCCGATCCACCGCCACGCGCGGCCCAACCCCGAGATCCCAGCCAACGCCATGAGCACCTATCACGCCCCGCTGACCGACATCCGCTTCGCCCTGCACGACGTGCTGCAGTTCGACCGCCTGTTCGCCGACCTCGGCTTCGAGGACGCCAACCGCGAGACCGTCGATGCCGTGCTCGACGAATGCGCGCGCCTGTGCGAGACGGTGCTCGCGCCGCTGAACCGCGTCGGCGACGAGGAAGGCGTGCATTTCGACAAGGCCACCGGCGACGTCACCACGCCCGACGGCTTCAAGTCCGCCTACCGCCAGTTCGCCGAGGGCGGCTGGAGCGGCATGAGCGCGCCGGCCGAGTTCGGCGGCATGAACATGCCGCACGCGATCGGCATCTGCCTGGAGGAGATGATCGACGCCGCCAACCTGGCCTGGAGCAACTTCCCGCTGCTGTCGCACGGCGCGGTCAACGCGCTACGCCACCACGGCGAGGACTGGCAGAAGGAAGTGTTCCTCAAGCCGCTGATCGCCGGCCGCTGGACCGGCACGATGTGCCTGACCGAACCGCACTGCGGTACCGACCTGGGCCTGCTCAAGACCCGCGCCGAACCGGCGGAGGACGGCACCTACGCGATCACCGGCACCAAGATCTTCATCACCGCCGGCGAGCACGACCTGACCGACAACATCATCCACCTGGTGCTGGCGCGGCTGCCGGATGCACCGGCCGGCAGCAAGGGCATCTCGCTGTTCATCGTGCCCAAGGTCAAGGTCGACCGCGACGGCAACGTCGGCGCGCGCAACGCGCTGCGCTGCGGCGCGGTCGAGCACAAGATGGGCATCCACGGCTCGGCCACCTGCGTGATGAACTTCGACGGTGCGCAGGGCTACCTGATCGGCCAGCCGCACAAGGGCCTGATGGCGATGTTCACCATGATGAACACCGCACGCCTCGGCGTCGGCGTGCAGGGCCTGGGCCTCGCCACGCGTGCCTACGAGAACGCGCTGCGCTATGCCCGCGAGCGCCTGCAGTCGCGCGCGCTGTCCGGACCGAAGTATCCGGGCAAGCCGGCCGACCCGATCATCGTGCAGCCCGACGTGCGCCGCATGCTGCTGACCTGCAAGGCGCTGACCGAGGGCGGCCGCCTGCTGGCCTACCACGCCGGCTCGCTGGTCGACAGCGCGGAACTGGCCGGCGACGCGGCCGCGCGCAAGCAGGCCGACGATCTGCTGGGTTTTCTGACCCCGATCGTCAAGGGCTGCCTGACCGAATGGGGCAACGAGTGCACCTATCACGCGCTGCAGTGCTTCGGCGGCCACGGCTACATCGCCGAACACGGCATGGAGCAGCTGGCGCGCGATGCGCGCATCACCACGCTGTACGAAGGCACCACCGGCATCCAGGCGCTGGACCTGATGGGGCGCAAGACCCTGCAACTGCAGGGCGCGGGCCTGCGCGTGTTCCTGGGCATGATCGAGCAGTTCTGCGCGCAACATGCGGACAATGCCGACCTGGCCGAGTTCATCGGCCCGCTGCGCGAGAAGGCCGACCAGTGGCAGCAATTGACCCGCACCATCGCCGGGCGCGCCGCGGTCGACCCGGAGGAAATCGGCGCGGCGGCATACGACTACCTGTTCTACTCCGGCTACGTGGCGCTGGCCTACTGGTGGGCGCGCAGCGTCGCGGTCGCCGACGCGTCGGAGCGGCCGGAGCTGTTCAAGGCCGGCAAGCGCGAGACCGCGCGCTTCTACTTCACCCGCATCCTGCCACGCACGCTGACCCACGCCGCGGCCATCGAGAGCGGTCCGGCACCGCTGCTGTCGATCGCCGACGAGGCGCTGGACAGCTGAGGCGCCGCGGCCGCACCACCCCGCGGCAGGCCGCGGGGTTCCGGCCGGGCCGCAGAACCGGGCGCGATACCGTTCCACCTCAACCGCCCCGGCGCGGCATATCGCGACCGGGGACCGCGCCTGCGCGGCTGCGCGATTGCCGGCGACCCATCCAAACTGTCATCGATTGGGTATATGCTCGGTCGCAATGGAGGCAGACAGCGCGATCACACGCCTGATCCCCACCGGCGCCGCAAACGCGCCGGCATCCGAAGTCTCCCCCGATGTTTTCCCGTCCAGCGCGCGCGACCTGCGCCGCGACGGCGTGCGTCTGCTCGCACTGGATGCGCACGGCCGCGCGTTGAACTGGATCAGCTGGCAGGACGCCGCCTGCCTGTACGCGCGCGGCGCGGTGGCGTGGACGCTCGGCGAGCCCTGCATCGAACTGCGCGGCGGCACCTGCCGCGAGAGCGGCGCCCGCAGCCGCATGCACCTGCACCCGATCATCGCCGGCCGCAGCCACGTGCGGCCCAGTGCCTGCGACCCGACGCCGGCGCTGACCAATGCCGCGCTGTTCGCCCGCGACCGCCATCTGTGCCTGTATTGCGGACGCGGCTTCAGCCGCCAGCTGCTGACGCGCGACCATGTCGAGCCCTTGTCGAAGGGCGGCCTGGACATCTGGGAGAACGTGGTTGCGGCCTGTTTCCAGTGCAATTCACGCAAGGGCGGACGCACGCCGCAGCAGGCGTCGATGCCATTGCTGGCGGTGCCGTTCCGGCCCAGTTGGGTCGAGCACCTGATCCTGAGCAACCGCAACATTCTCGCCGACCAGATGGCATTCCTCAGCAACCACCTGCCCAAGCGCAACCCGCGCACCCTCGCCTGACCCCACACGGAGACGCCGGTGCCGGACCGGGACGGCGTGCCCGCACGCTCCGGGCACCGCGGCAGGCGCGTACGTGTCCCGCGTCATGCACATTCCGGCCGGGGCTCGCTACACTTCGGAAATTGTGTCTGCCGGTACGCCCGCATGTCCCTGACGATCAGCATGAGCGGAATGGATACCGCGACCGAAACCGCGCTGCGCGCGGCCTTCGCCGCCGCCAATTCCCGCATCGGCGATCGCTATGAACTGGCGCCGGAAACGCAGTCCGGGCACGTGATCGTCGACATGGACAGCATGTACGGACCGATGAGCTGGCTGCGGCTGCATGCAGCGGGCAAGTCCGTCGTCGGGCTGACGTCGGCGCCGCGGGTGCAGACCCATTACCGCCTCGGCCGCCCGTTCGACGAGCAGTCGATGCTGGCGCTGCTGCGCGAGATCGCCGAGGCCCAGGGCATTCCGCTCGATGCCGAAGTCGCAGCACCAGCGCCGGCGATACCGCCAGCCGAGGTGCCATTGATCGAGCCGGATCTCCCCGCGGTGGACGCGTCCATCCCGGGCCCGGCCGCCGATGCAACCGGCGCGGTGGACATTGCCGAAGCCGCCGCGCCGCCCCCCGCGCCACCTGCGCCGGCGGACGTCGAGGACCTGTCCGGAGCCGACGACGCGGCGAAAACCGAGGGCACGATTGTCGTCACCCCGGCACCCGCGCCGGCGCCCGTACCCGCCGCCACCGCCAGCCTGACCGATACCGCCGCGCTGCTGAAGACGGTGCACACCGCCTCCGACGCCAGCGCCAACGAGGACGCCGCCGACACCGGCCCGGCGCCGGCAAGCGAACGCAGGTTCGCCGACTGGCTGGCACCCGGCGCGTTGCGCGGTCGCCTGCGCTATCGCCATGATGCCGGCCCGACGCTGTGGATCGATGCCGATGCGCGCGAATACGTCGGCCCGTCGACGCTGAAGCCCGTGGGCCGCTACTTCGACGGCGTGGTCGGGCACGAAGCCTTCGAGCCCGTCGACGACGCCACCTGGGCCAAGGAAACCGCGGACGCGGGTGTCCAGCCGCTGAGCCGCCTGCAATGGCTCGGCGGCCTGCTGGCCGGCGACGGCAGCCTGGCCGAAGGTTTCGATCCGGACGGCCGCTTCGTGCTGGGCAAGTGGCCGCAGACCGAACGCGAGTATCCGCGCCACTTCCGTATCGCCACCGCGATGATGAAGGGCCCGGCCACGCTCGCGGAAATCGCCGCGGCCTGCGGCCTGCCGGCCGAGGAAGTAGTCAGGTTCGTGAACGCCAACCTGGCCACCGGCTATGCCCAGCAGGTCGCGGACACGCCCGCGGAACCCGAGGAACCGCAGAAAGCCACGGGTTTCTTCTCGCGCCTGCGCCGTCGCTGAGCCGCCACCGCTTGATGACACTGCGATGACGCCAGCCCGGGCGCCAAGCCTTACAATTGGCGGATGATCGATTCCTCGCGCTATCCGCGCCTCGCGCGCATCGACGCGCCGTCCGACCTGCGCCAGTTCGAGGAGTCCGAACTGCCCGCGATCGCCGACGAACTGCGCGCCTACCTCATCGAATCCGTCGGCAGGAGCGGTGGCCATTTCGGCGCCGGGCTGGGCGTCATCGAACTGACCACCGCCCTGCACTACCTCTACGACACCCCCGACGACCGCATCGTCTGGGACGTCGGCCACCAGACCTATCCGCACAAGATCCTGACCGGACGCCGCGATCGCATCCACACGGTCAAGCAGTCGGGCGGCGTGGCGCCGTTCCCCAAGCGCGAGGAGTCCGGGTACGACACCTTCGGCGTCGGCCATTCCAGCACGTCGATCTCGGCCGCGCTGGGCATGGCGGTCGCCAACGCGCGCGCCGGCAACGACCGCCGCGTGGTCGCGGTGATCGGCGACGGCGCGATGACCGCGGGCATGGCCTTCGAAGCCCTGAACCACGCCGGCGGCATGGACACCGACCCCGACCTGCTGGTGATCCTCAACGACAACCGCATGTCGATCAGCGAGGCCGTCGGCGGCCTGACCCGGATGCTGGGGCGCATGACCGGCAGCCAGACCCTCAACGCGCTGCGCGAGGGCGGCAAGAAACTGCTCGGCGACAAGAACAAGCCGCCGGCGCGCTTCGTCAAGCGCTGGGAGGAACACTGGAAGGGCATGTTCGTGCCGTCCACGCTGTTCGAGGAAATGGGCTTCCACTACACCGGTCCGATCGACGGCCACGACCTGCCGGCGCTGCTGGGCGCGATGAAGACGCTCAAGGGCCTCAAGGGGCCGCAGCTGCTGCACGTCATCACCACCAAGGGCAAGGGCTACGAACTGGCCGAGGGCGACCAGATCGGCTACCACGCGGTCTCGCCGTTCGACCCGACCAAGGGGGTGGTGGCGAAGGGCGGCGCGAAAAAGCCGACCTACACCGACGTCTTCAGCGACTGGCTGTGCGACATGGCCGCCGCCGACGACCGCCTGCTCGGCATCACCCCGGCGATGCGCGAAGGCTCGGGCCTGGTGCGCTTCAGCCGGGAATACCCGGACCGCTATTTCGACACCGCGATCGCCGAGCAGCACGCGGTGACGCTGGCCGCGGGCATGGCCTGCGAGGGCGCCAAGCCGGTCGTGGCGATCTATTCGACGTTCCTGCAGCGCGGCTACGACCAGCTGGTGCACGACGTGGCCCTGCAGGACCTCGACGTGCTGTTCGCGATCGACCGCGGCGGCGTGGTCGGCCCCGATGGCGCGACCCATGCCGGCAACCTCGACCTCAGCTTCCTGCGCTGCGTACCGAACATGGTGGTCATGGCGCCGGCCGACGAGAACGAATGCCGGCAGCTGCTCAGCACCGGTTTCCTGCATCAGGGCCCGGCCGCGGTGCGCTACCCGCGCGGCACCGGTCCCGGCGTCCCGCTGCAGGCCGGCCTCGAACCGCTGCCGATCGGCAAGGCCGAACTGCGCCGGCGTGGCCAGCGCATCGCGCTGCTGGCCTTCGGCGCACTGGTGCCGGCGGCCGAACAGGTCGCCACGGAACTCGGGCTGACGCTCGTCAACATGCGCTTCGTCAAGCCGCTCGACCGCGACCTGCTGCTGGAACTGGCGACGACCCACGACGGCTTCGTCACCCTCGAGGACAATGTCGTCGCCGGCGGCGCCGGCTCCGGTGTCGCCGAGCTGCTGAGCGCGGAAGCCATCACGATGCCGATGCTGCATCTGGGCCTGCCGGATGCGTTCCAGCACCACGCCAGCCGCGAGGAACTGCTGGCCGAGGCCGGCCTCGACCCCGCCGGCATCCGCGCCGCACTGCTGGCGCGCTGGCCGGATCTCGCGGCAGCGCCACAGGCCGTGCGCAGCGTCGCGGGATGATGGTAATGCGATGGGCTCGGCTCTACGGGATGGCGCGAGTCCATACATCGGGCGGGGTCTCGACCGCCCCATGCCCCGCCGCCGAACGTTACGGCGCCTCGACCGCGTAGCCCTTCTCCGCCAGCTTCGCCAGATAGCCGTCCGGCGAGAGCACCAGCGACATCGGCAGGGTCGCGAAACTGGTGGCGTTGTCGGCCAGCGCCTGCTCGGCGGCCGCCAGCCAGCGCGTTTCCAGTTGCTGGTCGATGTCGGTGATGCCCAGGCGTTGCGCGATGCCGCTTTCGGTCAGCACCCGCATGCAGGCCGCGAACTGGCTCTGCGTCGGCAGTGCGCGCAGCGCCTCGATGTCGCCGGTCGCCCACGCATTGGCGCGCTCGCCCATGCGCTGCAGGTCGTGTTCGATCCGGGCCAGCGTGCGGTCGAAACAGGCCACGTCGTCGAGCGGGCCGCTGCCGAACTCCCGGATCAGTGCCTTCGGGTCCTCGACCTTGATCTCGACCGTCGTCGACACCACCGGAATGGCATGCGCCTTGGCGACCCGGGCGACCAGCGGCTGGACCACGCTGTCCTGGCGCAGGCCGACCTGCTTGATCGCATCGTTGTAGAGCTCCTGCGAGGCGAAGATCGGCCGCCAGCGCTCGACCCGGTTGCTGGCGCCCATGTAGCGCGCCTTCAACGACTGCCAGCGCGCATAGGATTCCGCCGGCACCACGTCCGCCAGACGCTTGCCGCCGGGATTGCGGCGCGCGCGCAGCAGCGACGGCACCAGCATCAGTCCGCGGAAGGCACCGATGTCGCTGCCCATCGAGACCGCGGGCGAGGCCAGGATGACCGTCGACTGCGCGGCCACCGTCTCCACCTCGTTCCACATCCAGTCCATGCGGCGCGGCAATGGCGAGACTTCGCCGAGCACGTACAGCGTGTGCCCGTCGCGGGACACGCGCCACAGGCCCGGGCCGGGCTGTACGCCGGATACCACTACCACGCCCATGTCGACGATGTCGTCGTCTTCCGCGACAAGGGTCGCGACGATGCCGTCATCGACACCCGAATCGCCACCGGGGCCGGAACCGGGCTCGACAGGCGCCTGCGGGAAGGCGGACAGCCAGGCGAGGCACAGCCCCAGGGCCATCAGACCGCGCGTGATCGAACGTGGCGACATTCCCTGTGCTCCGGTGACGGGATCGGGCGATTACACCCGCCGCGCAGCGGGGCGCGCAAGCGCCGATCGGCCACCATCGCCCGGATCGCAACGATCGCGTTCCGTTTCGTTCAGCAAGCCTTTGGCTTCCGGACTAGCCCAGGACGGCCGACGGCGGACGGCGCGGGGAGTACGGAAGCGTCGGTCCACGGCCGAAGCGCAACACGAGGTCCGGCCGCATGCCCGGCACCCCGACGAGCGCAGCCAGTTCAGGACGGAACGCCGCCACCTCGACGGGCTGGTTGACGTAGGCGTGCTTGAGCCCGAGCGTGGTCGCGGCCAGCGCGAACCGCTGACAGGCACGACCGACGGCGACCCAGTGCGCCCTGTCCTCGCGTTCGGCGAGGAAGACCGCGATGCCTGCCGAGGAATCGATGTGCCGGGCGCATTTCTCGTTCTCTGACGCGGCATTGACGAAGACATCGAAGGCACGGCGCCCCAGGAAGTCCGGCAGCGACGGATTGCCGGTCGCGGCCGACAGCAGGCCGTCGCCCGTCGCCATGGCGCTGCGCGGATTGAAGCGCAGCCAGGCCTTCAGCTCGTCCCTGAAGGCGGGATCGGCCATCTGCGCGTCATTGCCGGCGACGACCAGGTCGCGCACCCGGTCGACCTGCGCGCGATCGGTCAGGATGAGCATGCGTACGCCCGGCATGCGGGCGGCGCGCTGCAGCGTCTCGATGTCCGCGGCGGCAACGGGGCGGCCGTCATACAGGGCGCGCGTGGACTGCCGTTGCGGAATCGCCGCCAGCAGCGGGTCGGGACGCGACCCGGATTCGATGTAGGCATAGCGGACGCTGCCGTCTTCCTGCGGCATCAATTCACCAGGCCGCCCGCTCGCGGCACCGGCGATGGCCAGGTTCTCGGCGGCGCAGCCCAGGCTGACGAACAGGTGATGGTCGTCCGGATCGACCGCGGGCGTGGCGCGCGACAGGTCGGGCAGGATGTCGAGCAGGGCCGGCCCGGCGCGGAAGCGCCAGGGCTGGGTGTTGTGGCTGTTGGCGGCAAGCGTCGCGTAGCGGACGAGGTCCTCGATCCCGGCATGCGCCGGCAACGGCGCCCGCAGTCTTTCGGTATAGGCCTGGTAGTCGCCCGCAGAACCGACCGCCGAGCGCCAGCCCAGCGCGCCGGCCCCCGCCAGCACGACCGCACCGCCGACGCCGGCCAGCACGTTTCGCCGTTTCATCGCATCCTCCTGGTCGAAGCCACTGTACGCCCGTGGCGTGACAGGGCATTGACTTCGGTCAACCTAGCGGAGAACAGTCCTACGCAACCGGCAAGCGCTTCCGACTCGATTTCTCGACATGACAGGGGAAGACGGCTGCCCGGACCTTGCGTAGGTCGGCCCCACGCGGCCGACGTGCGCGGCGTTTCGGGTTCGCGAGGCGTCGTGGACTCCGCCGATCCGGCCCAGCCGGAGGCTCCGCTGTCGGGAGCGTTGCCCCGACCTATGATCGAGGAATCCCGAAAACCGGAGAAGCACAAAAAAACCCCTGAAGACCAGGGGTTTTCCGGTGTCCCGGATGGCTCCGGGCGAAATGTAATGGTCGGGGTAGCCGGATTCGAACCGACGACCACTTGTCCCCCAGACAAGTGCGCTACCAGGCTGCGCTATACCCCGGAATCGGAAATTATACCGGGCCTCGGGGATTTCCCCTAGCCTTCGCTCTGCTGACCTGCGCTCAACGCTTCAGCAGCTGCAGCACGTCCTCGAGCTCCATGCGCACCTGGCGCACGATCTGGCTGCTGAGTGCGGATTCCTGCTTGGCGCCCTCGCCCTCGAGCCGCAGGCGCGCGCCGCCGATGGTGTAGCCCTGCTCGTACAGCAGGCCGCGGATCTGGCGCACCATCAGCACGTCGTGGCGCTGGTAGTAGCGGCGGTTGCCGCGGCGCTTGACCGGGCTGAGGCTGGGGAATTCGGTCTCCCAGTAGCGCAGCACGTGCGGCTTGACGTCGCACAGCTCGCTGACCTCGCCGATGGTGAAATAGCGCTTGGCCGGGATCGGCGGAAGCTCGCGGTTGCTGCCCGGGTCAAGCATGCGCCGCTCCGCCTTGGCCGCTGCCGGCGTAGGCCTCGACGCGTTCCTTCAGCTTCTGGCCCGGGCGGAACGTGACCACGGTACGCGCGGAGATCGGGATCTCCTCGCCGGTCTTGGGATTGCGGCCGGGGCGCTCGTTCTTGCGGCGCAGGTCGAAATTGCCGAAGCCCGACAGCTTGACCTGGCGCCCGCCCTGCAGCGCCTCGCGCAGCACGTCGAAGAAGGCGTCGACGAATTCCTTCGCCTCGCGCTTGTTCAGGCCGACTTCCTCGTAGAGCTTCTCGGCCATGTCCGCCTTGGTCAATGCCATGCTGATTACCCCTGCGTCCTCAGCCTCTGATCTTCGCGTCATGCTCGCGCTGCAGCGCGGCGATCACGTCCGTTACCACCGCATCCACATCGCGGTCGGTCAGGGTGCGCGAATTCTCCTGCAGGATCAAGCCCATGGCGAGACTCCTGCATCCCGGTTCGACCCCCTGCCCGGCGTAACGGTCGAACAGCCGCACATCGGCCAGCAACGGGCCCGCGGCCGCCCGGATCGTCGCCTCGAGCGCCGACCAGGGCACCGATTCGGCGACCACGACCGCCAGGTCCCGGCGCACGGACGGGAATTTCGACAGCGCGCGCGCGCGTGGCAACGGCCGCCGGCGCAGCGCCTCGGCATCGAGTTCGAATGCGATCACCGGCACGTCGATGTCGCGGGCGCGCAGCAGGCGCGGATGCAGCTCGCCGATCCAGCCCACGCGCACGCCGTCGCGCAGGACGTCGGCCGAACGGCCGGGATGCCCGAATGGGGCGGTTGCGCGCACGAACGCGAGCGTCGCGCCCGACAGCGCGGCCAGGCTTTCCAGGTCGCCCTTGAGGTCGAAGTAGTCGGCCGGGCGCGCGGCCTCGCCCCACTGCTCGCCGCGGCTGTCGCCGGCGACCGCGGCGGCGATGCGCGGCGTCTCGACCGGCGCATCGCCTTGCGTGCCGGCGGCGGCGAACGCCTTGCCCAGTTCGAACAGGCGCACGCGCGACTGCTGGCGCGCGAGATTGCGCGCCAGCGCGTCGACCAGCCCGGGCAGCAGCGCGGTGCGCATCACGCCGAGCTCGGCGCTCAACGGATTGGCCAGCGGCACGCTGCCGGCCTCGAGCTGCCAGTCGCGCAGCAGGCTTGCGTCGACGAAGGCGTAGTTCACGGTTTCCAGGCAATCGCGCGCGACCAGCTGGCGGCGCAGCTCGGCCTCGGCCAGCTGCGTTTCACTGGGAGCGGCAATGCGGGCCGCGCCTCCGGGCAGCGTCGTCGGCACCCGGTCGTAGCCGTGGATGCGCACGATCTCCTCGATCAGGTCCTCCTCGATCGCCAGGTCGAAGCGGCGGGTCGGTGCGGTGACCTGCCAGCCGTCGGCGGATCCGGCGACCTCCAGCCCCAGCGCGCGCAGGATGCGCGCGACCTCGGCATCGCCGATCGACAGGCCGAGCACGCGCTGCAGCCGCGCGCGGCGCAGCGGGATGACCCGCGGTTGCGCCAGGTGCGCGTCGAGCTCGGCCGCGACCACGGGCCCGGGCACGCCGCCGGCGACGTCGAGGATCAGGCGCGTCGCCCGCTCGATCGCGGCGGCCGGCAGTTCCGGATCGACGCCGCGCTCGAAGCGGTGCGCCGCGTCGGTGTGCAGGCCCAGCCGGCGGCTGCGGCCGATGATCGCGTCGGGCGCGAAATGCGCGGCCTCCAGGAACACGTTGCGCGTCGCATCGGTGACCCGGGTGTCGAAGCCGCCCATCAGGCCGGCCAGCGCGACGACGCGGCTTCCATCGGGACCGCTCTCGTCGGTGATCGCCAGGAACTGCTCGTCGAGCGTCGCGTCGCGGCCGTCGAGCAACTTCAGCGTCTCGCCCTTGCGCGCGCGACGCACGCCGACCGGGCCGTGCAGCAGGTCGCGGTCGAAGGCGTGCATCGGCTGGCCGAGTTCCAGCATCACGTACTGGGTGACGTCGACCAGGAAGCTGACCGGGCGGATGCCGCTGCGGCGCAGGCGCTCGGCCATCCACAGCGGCGTCGGCCGGCTCGCGTCGACGCCCTCGATGACGCGGCCGAGGTACCGCGGCGCATCGGCGCCGGCGTCCAGCGTCACCGCCAGCCGCGCATCGGACTGCGCGGCGACGGGCGCGGCGACGGGCGCGGCGTCGAGCGCGGCGACCTGGCTGCCGAACGCCGCGGCGACGTCGAACGCGATGCCGCGCACGCTGAAACAGTCGGCGCGGTTGGGCGTGAGCTTGAGCTCGAACGTCGCATCCGGCAGCCCGAGATAGCCGGCCAGCGGCGCGCCGACGGGCGCGTCGTCCGGCAGTTCCAGCAGGCCGGATGCATCGGCGTCGACGCCGAGCTCCTTCGCCGAGCACAGCATGCCGTTGGAGGCGACGCCGCGCAGCTTCGCCGCCTTGATGGTGATCCCGCCAATCCGCGTGCCGATCGTCGCCAGCGGCGCGACCAGCCCCGGCCGCGCGTTCGGCGCCCCGCAGACGATCTGCAGCGGCGCATCGAGGCCGGCGTCGACCTGGCAGACCTGCAGGCGGTCGGCCTCGGGATGCTTCTCCGCGGACACGATGCGCGCGACGACCACGCCGTCCAGCGCCTCGCCCAGCGGCGTGATGTCCTCGACCTCGAGGCCGATCGCGGTCAGCGTCGCGGCCAGTTGCTCGCGGGTCGCATCGGTCTTGACGTGCTGGCGGAGCCAGTTTTCGCTGAATTTCATGCTGAAATTCCGTGATTCGTGATTGGTGATTCGTGATTCGTGATTCGAAAAAGCGGCATCTCCGCGATCGGTGGACGTGCGCGTGATCCGCTGCTACGAATCACCAATCACGAATCACCAATCCCGTTTCTCAAGCAAACTGCTTGAGAAACCGCACATCGTTGTCGAAGAACGCGCGCAGGTCGTCGACGCCGTAGCGCAGCATCGCGAAACGCTCGACGCCGAGGCCGAAGGCGAAGCCGGTGTAGCGTTCCGGATCGATGCCAGAGGCCTTGAGCACGTTCGGGTGGACCATGCCGCAGCCCAGCACCTCGAGCCAGCGCGTGCTGCCGTCGGCCTGCTGCCAGGCGATGTCGACCTCCGCGCCCGGCTCCACGAACGGGAAGTAGCTCGGGCGGAAGCGCATCTCGAAATCGCGCTCGAAGAACGCGCGCACGAACTCGGCCAGCGTGCCCTTGAGGTCGGCGAACGTCGCGCGCTCGTCGACCAGCAGGCCTTCGACCTGGTGGAACATCGGCGAATGCGTCTGGTCGCTGTCGGAGCGGTAGACCTTGCCGGCCGCGATCATGCGCAGCGGCGGCGCGCCGCCGTCATCGACAAGCCGGCCCATGTAGCGCACCTGCACGCCCGAGGTATGGGTGCGCAGCAGGCGCCCGTCCCCGAAGTAGAAGGTGTCGTGCATCGCCCGCGCGGGGTGGTGCGGCGGGAAGTTCAGCGCCTCGAAGTTGTGCCAGTCGTCCTCGATCTCCGGGCCGTCGGCCAGCTCGTAGCCCAGCCGCGCGAAGATGTCGGTGATGCGCTCGAGGGTGCGACTGATCGGATGCACGCCGCCGGTGCCGGCATCGCGTCCGGGCAGCGAGACGTCGATGGTCTGCGCGGCCAGGCGCGCCTGGAGCGCGGCATCGTCGAGCGCGGCCTTGCGCGCGGACAGGGCCTGCCCGACGGCGTCCCGGGCGCGGTTGATCGCCTCGCCGGCGGCCTTGCGCTGGTCGCCCGGCAACGCCCCCAGCGCCTTGAGCTGCGCGGTGATGCTGCCGCTCCTGCCGAGCAGCGCGACCCGCAGCGCCTCCAGCGCCTCGGGCGTCTGCGCCGCCCCGATGTCGGCCAGCGCCTGCGCCGACAGTGATTCGATTCCGCTCATCGCTCTACGCACCCGTCATTGCTGGGGAAGGCCGGCCACGCGACCCTTGCGAGACATTCGCACGCGGCACCGGCGGCGCCGCAAAAAACAATGGGGAAGGACTTGCGCCCTTCCCCACGTGTCCGGCGGAGCCACTCCGCCATGCCGCTTTACGGTGGAGACAGCGGCCTCAGGCCGCCAGCGCGCCCTTCGCCTTGTCGGCGAGCGCGGTAAAGCCGGCGGCGTCGTGCACGGCGATATCGGCCAGGACCTTGCGGTCCAGGGTGATACCGGCCTTCAGCAGGCCGTTCATGAAACGGCTGTAGCTGATGCCGTTGGCGCGTGCGGCGGCGTTGATGCGGGTGATCCACAGCGAGCGGAAATTGCGCTTCTTCTGCTTGCGGCCGATGTACGCGTACTGCTCGGCCTTGATGACGGCCTGCTTGGCGACGCGGAAGACCTTGCGGCGGGCGTTGTAATAGCCCTTCGCGCGGCCGAGGACCTTCTTGTGACGGCGGCGTGCCTGCACACCACGTTTGACTCGTGCCATGGTTCAGTCCTCCTCAGAGATACGGCAGCATGCGGTCGAGACGACCGCTGTCGCACGCCGGGATGTGGTTCGTCTGACGGAGATTGCGCTTCCGCTTCGTCGACTTCTTGGTGAGGATGTGGCTGCGGTTGGCATGGCCGGCCTTGTACTTGCCGGAAGCGGTCTTCCGGAAGCGCTTGGCCGCACCCCGATGCGTCTTGATCTTGGGCATTGCGATTGTCCTTGGTAGGTCTCTTGTGACTGGCCCGGGCGCCATCCTCAGGCCGGCGACGTTGTCGCGCGACCCGGACGGGCTTTCCATCCTGCCCCTGCCGGTTTCAAACCTTTGATTCCCCAAGGGAATCAAGGCGGTCCTGGTGACACGTACAGCGCTCCGGCGAACCGGAGCCGGCCATTATGCCGGCCTTGGGTTTGGCTTGCAAATCATCGGGTTGGGGCGGGCTGGGGGCTGCACTTGGCTGGCGCAGACAGTTCCGCAGGTCCGAAAACGAAGAGAGGCGCCTTGCGGCGCCTTCCCTCACCCTCAACCCTCTCCCGCACGCGGGAGGGGAACGGGACGTCTTTCGCGCCGGAGGCGCGAAAGATCATTTCTTCTTGGGGGCGATCATCATGACCATCTGGCGGCCTTCGAGGCGCGGGCGCGACTCGATGACGATGTCGTCGCCCAGATCGGCCTCGATGCGCGCGGCCATCTCGCGGCCCAGCTCCTGGTGGCTCATCTCGCGGCCACGGAACCGGATGTTGACCTTGATCTTGTCCCCTTCCTCCAGGAAGCCGCGCATCTTGCGCAGCTTGATCTGGTAGTCGCCCTCGTCGGTCACGGGGCGGAACTTCAGTTCCTTGATCTCCTGCTGGCGGGTCTTCTTCTTCGCCTCGTTGGCCTTCTTCTGCTGCTCGAAGCGGAACTTGCCGAAGTCCATGATCTTGCAGACCGGCGGATCCGCGTTCGGCTGGATTTCCACCAGGTCGAGACCTTCTTCCTCGGCTGCCTTCAGCGCTTCGTCGCGCGAGAGGACGCCGATCATTTCTCCGTCGGAACCGATCACGCGCACACGGGGTACGCGGATGTCCTGGTTGCGCCGATTCTGCTTGTCAGGGGTGCTAATACTGCAATCTCCAATATGGAACATGCCGCCGGCTCGTCAGCTGGCGGGGCGACCGGCGCGGCCAATGGTGGACCCGCGCCGGTGAAGAACTCATGCTGAAACGGGCTCCGCGCGAAGGCGCGAAACAAAGTCGTCGATCGACATCGTGCCCAGATCCTCCCCGGCCCTCGTCCGAACGGCGACTGCGCCGTTTTCCTTCTCGCGGTCCCCAACCACGAGCAGATACGGTACCCGCAGCAGCGTGTGCTCGCGAATCTTATAGCCGATTTTCTCGTTCCGCAAATCGGCCTCGACCCGGACCCCTTGATTTGCAAGGGATTTCCTTACGTCGGAAACGAAATCCGCCTGCGCATCGGTGATGTTCATCACCACCGCCTGCACCGGCGCCAGCCATGCGGGGAAGGCGCCGGCGTGATGTTCGATCAGGATGCCGATGAAGCGCTCCATCGAGCCGACGATCGCCCGGTGCAGCATCACCGGCACCTGCTTCTGGCTGTGCTCGTCGACATACTCCGCGCCCAGGCGCGCGGGCATCATGAAATCCACCTGCATCGTGCCCAGCTGCCAGGTGCGGCCGATCGCGTCCTTGAGGTGGTACTCGATCTTCGGGCCGTAGAACGCGCCCTCGCCCGGCAGTTCCTCCCAGGCCACGCCGCAGGCCGACAGCGCGTTGCGCAGCGCGGCCTCGGCCTTGTCCCAGGTGGCATCGTCGCCGAGCCGCGACTCGGGACGCAGCGCGATCTTGATCTGGATGGCGTCGCTGGACGCGCTGCCGAAGCCGAAGGTCTCGTAGACCGCCAGCGCCTGCCGGTGGAACGCGGTGACCTCCGACTCGATCTGCGACTCGGTGCAGAACACGTGGCCGTCGTCCTGGGTGAAGCCGCGCACGCGCAGGATGCCGTGCAGCGCGCCGGAGGGCTCGTTGCGGTGGCAGGAGCCGAACTCGCCGTAGCGGATCGGCAGGTCGCGATAGCTGTGCAGGCCCTGGTTGAACACCTGGACATGGCCGGGGCAGTTCATCGGCTTCACCGCGTAGGTCCGCTTCTCGGACTCGGTGAAGAACATGTTGTCCTTGTAGTTGTCCCAGTGGCCGGACTTCTGCCACAGCGAGACGTCGAGGATCTGCGGGCAGCGGACCTCGCCGTAGCCGCTGTCGCGGTAGACCTTGCGCATGTGCTGCTCGACCACCTGCCACAGCGCCCAGCCCTTCGGGTGCCAGAACACCAGGCCCGGCGCCTCCTCCTGGAGGTGGAACAGGTCCTGCTGCTTGCCGATGCGGCGGTGGTCGCGCTTCTCGGCCTCCTCGATGCGCTGGATGTAGGCCTTGAGCTGCTTGTTGTCGGCCCACGCCGTGCCGTAGATGCGCTGCAGCTGCTCGTTCTTCGAGTCGCCGCGCCAGTACGCGCCGGAGATGCGGGTGAGCTTGAACGCCTTGAGGAAGCGCGTGTTGGGCACGTGCGGGCCGCGGCACATGTCGACGTATTCCTGGTGGTGGTAGAGGCCCATCTGCGTGACCTCCGGCCCCATGTCGTCGATCAGGCGCAGCTTGTAGTCCTCGCCGCGGGCCTTGAACGTCTCGATGACCTCCGCGCGCGGCGTCATCTTCTTGACCACGTCGTACTCGGTGTCGATCAGCTCGCCCATGCGCTTCTCGATCGCCGCCAGGTCCTCCGGCGTGAACGGGCGCTCGCTGTAGATGTCGTAGTAGAAGCCGTCGTCGATCACGGGGCCGATGACCATCTTCGCGTCCGGGTACAGCTGCTTGACCGCATGGCCGACCAGGTGCGCGCAGGAGTGGCGGATGATCTCGACGCCTTCGGCATCCTTCGGGGTCAGGATCTGCAGCGTCGCGTCGTGGTCGATGATGTCGCTGGCGTCGACCTGGCGGCCGTCGACCTTGCCGGCGACGGTCGCCTTGGCCAGGCCCGGGCCGATCGACTGTGCGACCTCGAGGACGGAAACGGGATGGTCGAATTCGCGGCGGCTGCCGTCGGGGAGCGTGATGGTGATCATTTGAAAGCCGTGATTCGTGAATTGGTGATTGGTGATTCGTGGAAGCGGCGATGGCTCTTTCGAATCACCAATCACCAGTCACGAATCACTGCGCTTCGCGCAAACAAAAAGCGCCACGAGGGCGCCCTGTCGGGAGACCTCAAGCGCGATCAGCGGTGGGCGATGGTAGTGCTCATGTCGCACGCTCGGCCGGCGGAGGACCGCGGACCACCTGTTCCAGGGAAGCGGGACCCCGATTCTAGCGCGGAATGCGGCCGGCGGCAGCCCGGACCGGGCCGGACCTCCCTGGGTGGCGCAGGGGAGCACGTCGGGCGCGGAATCGACCCCGGCGCTCAGCGTCGCACGCGCGACGCCGCCGGCCAGCAGTGCAGCGCGTCGACCGGCACGCCGACCCGTGCGCAGGCGCGCTGCGCGATGCCGTCGGACAGCGCGCGCCGGAACAGCGGCGACGATGCACGCAGCACCCGCGCCGAGGCCCCGGCCTGCATCCGCTGCGCCGGTGTACGCCGGAGCAGGCCGGCCGCCCACTCCGGCAGCAGCGCCGCACCGGCGCCCAGGAAAAGCCCGCGCGACAGGCCGGCCGCCGGCACCGGCAGCCGGATCGTGCCGAGCACGGCCAGCACCTCGCGCGAGCGTGCATCGAAGCGGAGTTCGGCCTGGATCTGCTGGAAATACGCGTCGACGGCGGCCGCCGAGTCCGGCACGTCACGGGCGCCCAGGGCTTCGGCGACGCGCCGCGATTCATCGAAGTAGCGGTCGGCGGCGCCTTCGGGCAATGGCGTCGGACTGTAGCGGCGATAGCCCTGCAGGAAGCCGAAGGCCTCGGTCACGTGGACCCAGGTCAGCAGCCCGGGATCGTCCGCAGCATAGGGCTGGCCGTCGGCGGTGGTGCCGCGGACGCGGCCGTGGATCGCCGCGACATGCGCGATCAGGCGCTGCGCCTCGGCCTGGCCGGCGTAGGTGGTGCCGGCGACGAAACCGGTCGTGCGCCGCAGCCGGCCGACCAGATCGTCGCGGAAGCTGGAATGGTCCCAGACCCCGGCCAGCGCGCGCGGGTGCAGCGTCTGCAGCATCAGCGCGCACAGGCCGCCGGCCAGCATGCCGGGGAACTCCGCGTGTATCCGCCAGGTGGCGCTATTGGGCCCGAACAGGCCGGGATCGCCCGGCGGATGCGCATAGTCGATGCCGCTCTGTCCGCGCGGGAACGCACCCAGCACCCAGGCGCGGATGCGCGCGGTCAGCGGTTGCAGCAGCGGCGATGCGGATGCCATGCCGCGATGCTAGGGCCTGTCACCAAATGCCGGGTAGTCCTCACTGGTTCTTGCCCGCATCGCCTGACCGGCCCGTTGCATCATCGGGGAACCCGGGGCGGCGATCCGTCACCGCCGTCGACGCCGTGGTCCCGCCGGTGGAGGCAAGGCCGCCGGAGATCGTGCGCGGCCAGCATCGCGTCGAGACGGCGCTGCACGCCGACCCGCTCCGCATCGGTCGTCGCGCGCGCCAGGATCTGCCGCGACAGCGCATCGAACTGCGGCCAGAACGCCTCGCGCACGCGCAGCTTCTCCAGCCACACCGGCAGCATGGCCGCCAGTGCGTCCAGCGCGTGCTCGAGTTCCGGCCGCAGCGCCATCAGGGATCGCCGCCATCGCCGTCGCGCGGCCACTGCAGCACGACCTCGTGCACCGCGTCGGTGGATTGCAGCGCGATCGCCAGGCCGTCCTGCCTCGCGCCATCGAGCCACAGTGCCGCCGGCCCTGCATCGACGTGGACGACCTCGATGCGATACAGCGCCGCGCCGTGCCGCAGCTGCATCCGGTAGCCGGGCCACGCGGCGGGCATGCACGGCACGATCCGCAGGGTGTCGCCACTGCGCTGCAGGCCGAGCAGCGACTCGGTCAGCAGCCGGTACATCCAGCCGGCGGAACCGGTGTACCAGGTCCAGCCGCCACGACCGACGTGCGGGGCGACGCCATAGACATCGGCCGCCAGCACGTAGGGCTCGACCTTGTAGACGGCCGCCCCCGTCGCATCCGCGGCGTGGTGCACCGGATTGATCATGCGCGCCAGTTCCCAGGCGCGCTCGCGGTCGCCGAGCGCGGCGAAGGCCATCGCCGACCACACCGCGGCATGGGTGTACTGGCCGCCGTTCTCGCGCACGCCGGGTACGTAGCCGCGGATGTAGCCCGGGTCGTGCGTGGTCCGGTCGAACGGCGGCTCGAGCAGCTGGATCAGGCCGGCATCGCGCTTGACCAGGTGGGCATCGAGCGCAGCCATCGCCCGGCGCGCCCGCGCGGGGTCGGCGGCGCCCGACAGCACCGCCCAGCTCTGCGAGATCGAGTCGATCCGGCATTCGTCGCTGGCGTGCGATCCGATCGGCGTGCCGTCGTCGAACCACGCGCGCCGGTACCAGTCGCCGTCCCAGGCGTGCGCCTCGAGGTTGGCCTGCAGCTGCGCGGCGGCCTCCCGGCAGGTGGCGGCGAAGCCGGTGTCGCCACGCGCCTCGGCCACGGGGGCGAAGCGCTGCAGCACGTCGAACAGGAAGAATCCCAGCCACACGCTCTCGCCGCGCCCGCCCTCGCCGACCCGGTTCATGCCGTCGTTCCAGTCGCCGGTGCCGATCAGCGGCAGTCCGCGCGCGCCGAGCAGCGACATGCCGCGCTGCAGTGCGATCACGCAGTGGTCGTAGAACGACTGCACGCGACCCGACGGCATCGGCAGGTCGTAGTACGACTCCTCGTCGGGATTGACCAGCCTGCCCTCGATGAAGCCCACGCGCGCGTCGAGCACGCTGTCGTCGCCGGTGACGTCCAGGTAGCGGCACGCGGCGAGCGGCAGCCACAGGTAGTCGTCGGAGCAGCGCGTGCGCACGCCGCGGTCGGCCGGCGGATGCCACCAGTGCAGCACGTCGCCCTGCGGGAACTGGTGCGCGGCGCTGAGCAGCAGGTGCGCGCGGGTCAGCGCCGGCAACGCGTGCACGGTCGCCATCGTGTCCTGCAGCTGGTCGCGGAAGCCGAACGCGCCGCCGGACTGGTAGTAGCCGCTGCGCGCGACGTAGCGGCAGGCCAGGGTCTGGTAGAGCAGCCAGCCGTTGACCAGCAGGTCGGTGGCGGGCTCCGGCGTTTCCACCCGCAGCGTGCCCAGCGCATGCTGCCAGTGCAGGCGGACCGCCTCGAGCGCGCCGCGGGCGGGCATCGAGCCGCGCAGCCGCTGGGCCAGTTGCAGGGCCGCGTGCATGTCGTCGCCGATGCCCAGCCGGAACACCGTCTCGGTGGCCTGCGCCGGCGCCAGGTCGACCTGCACCTGGATCGCCGTGCACGGATCGAGCCCGGCGCCGAGCCGGCCCGACAGCCGCTCGCGCCGCATCGCGTCGGGGTCGCGCAGGCTGCCGTTGCGGCCGAGGAACTCGGTGCGGTCGGCGGTGAAGCTGCGGCGGTCGCCGTCGACGTCGAAGAACGCGACGCGGCCGGCGAACTCGGTGTTGTAGGGATTGCGCGCGGTCAGCACGCCGCTCGCCGGGTCCTGTTCGCTGACCACGTGCATCTGCGATTTCACCCGGATGTCGCCGAGGATCCATTCGACGTAGCCGGTCGCCGACAGGCGCCGCGCACGCCCGGACAGGTTGCGCAGCTTCAGCACCGAGAACTTCACCGCGTCGCGCAGGGCCACGTAGACCCACAGCTCGCTGGCGATGCCATCCTCGACATGCGCGTAGACGCTGTAGCCGAAGCCGTGGCGGGTGCGGTAGGCGCCGTGCCCGCGCCTGGGCAGCGGCATCGGCGACCAGACATGGCCGCTGTCCTCGTCGCGCAGGTAGAAGGCCTCGCCGCCGGTGTCCGACACCGGGTCGTTGTGCCAGGGCGTCAACCGGAACTCGTGCGCGTTCTCGAACCAGGTGTAGCCCGGCGCGCTCTCGCTGACGACGGTACCCAGCGCCGGGTTGGCCATGACGTTGGACCATGGCGCGGGCGTGCTGGCGTCGTCCTCGAGCACGATCACGTATTCGCGGCCGTCGGCGGCGAAGGCGCCGGTGCCGTTGTCGAACAGCAGGTCGTCGGCGACCGTCCCGAACGGCCACGAGGCGTCCGCCGCGTCGGCGGGCCCAGGCGGCAGATCGTCCAGTCCACCGCTGCCGTGCAGACCGCCGGCGTCGCGCCCGGCCGCCGGCACCGGGTCGGCGAGTTGGGTCAGCAGTAGCGGCACGTTGCGTTCGGGCACCACGTGGCGGCCGACCTGCGCCGCCAGCGTGCCGTGCTGGTCGCCGACGATCACCCGTGCCACCGACTGGATCAGGATGCGGTCCTCCTGGGAGATCTGCTGCGCCGGCCGCACGAAGATGCCGCCGGGGCGATCGAGCACGTTGCCTTCCGGCCCGGCCGAGACCAGTCCCAGGATCTGCTCCTGCAACTGCTGCCGGTAGCCGGCCTGGTCCTCGTTCCAGATCACCAGGTCGACATGCAGGCCCTTGAGCCGCCAGTAGGCATGCGCCTGCACCATCTGCCGCACCAGCTCGATGTTGTCGGCATCGGCGATCTGCACCAGCACGATCGGCAGGTCGCCGGAGATCGAGTGCCCCCACAGCCCCGACTGCCCGCGCCGGTTCTGCAGCAGCACGGCGCTGTCTGCGCGGAGGAACGGGTGCGCGAACACCATCAATCCCGCGATGCGCTCGTAGAGCTGCGCATCAGCCTGCGAGGCATTGATCTGCCGGCGCACGACCTGGCTGTGGGTCCAGGCGAGGTCGAACACGCGGTCGGCGAGGCGCCGGTCGCGGTACTTGTCGATCAGCGCGGCGCAGGCCTCGCGGTCGTCGCCGACGCCGGTCACCAGGTCGAGGATCGCGGTCTGCTCCGGCGCCAGGGTCACCCGGATGCGGATCGCGACGATCGGGTCGAGCACCGAGCCGGCGGTGTCCGACAACGGCCCGGACGCGGCCATCGCCTGCGGCGCACGCGGGGTATTGCCGCGCCCGAGAAAGCGCGCGCGGTCGGTCTCGTAGGAGATCGTGGTGATGTCGGCGCCGTGCGCCGCGACCAGGTGCAACATCCAGGGCGGCAGCTCGTCCTGCGCGCGCGGACGGCGCGTGCACAGCAGCGCCTGCTTGTCGCGCACGATCTCGGTCTGCACGAACAGGTTGCTGAAGGCCGGATGCAGTTCGTCGGCGATCGCCGGTGCCAGTACCACCTCGGCGTAGGTGGTGATCTCGACGGTGCGCGGACGCCGGGAACGGTTGCTCAGCCGCAGCCGGCGCAGCTCGATGTCGTCCTCGGCCGAGATCGCGATCTCCAGGTGCGTCTCCAGCCCCGACTTGCGCCCGCGGAACTCGGCCTTGGCGTCGGAGAAGATCGCCTCGTAGTGCTCGACCGGCACGCAGGTCGGCTGGTAGGCGGCGGACCAGAACAGGTCGCTGTCGACGTCGCGCAGGTAGCAGAAGCTGCCCCAGTGGTCGCGGGTACCGTCCTCGCGCCAGCGGGTGACCGCCATGTCGCGCAGGCGCAGGTAGCTGCCGCCGGCACTGGTCAGCAGCGCATGGAAGCGGCCGTTGGACAGCATCTGCACCGCCGGGCGCGCGGTGTCGGCGGTGCGGAACACCCGCAGCCGGGTCTCGTTGACCGCGCTCGCGGTGCGGACACCGACCGACACCGCCTCGTGCGGGCGGAACACCCCGGTCCGCGGCACCCGCTCCTGCAGCAGCAGCAGCGTGGCCTGGAACTCGGCATCGGCGACGAACCGCCGCTGCATCGGCTGCCCGCACAGCAGATGGTCGAGCGCCAGCAGGCCCATGCCCTGGTGATGGGCCATGAACGAGCGCACCACCGCATGCGTCTGCCCGACCGGCAGCCGGTTGGCGGTGAAGTCGATCGCCTCGAACAGCCCGAAGCGTCCCGAGAAGCCCATCGCATCCAGGCGCTGCAGGTTCTGCGTCGCCGCCTCCGGTTCGACCATCAGCGCCATCATCGTCGCGTAGGGGGCGATCACCAGGTCCTCGCCGAGCCCGCGCTTGAGGCCGAGCCGTGGCACGCCGAACGCGCGGTACTGGTAGTTCATCCGCGCATCGACGGCGTTGTAGCCGGACTCGGAGATGCCCCACGGCACGTCGTGCTGGCGGCCGTAGGCGATCTGCGCGCGCACCGCGTGCCGCGAGGTCTGGTCCAGCAGCGTGTCGGGATAGCTCGGCATCACCAGCTGCGGCATCAGGTACTCGAACATCGAGCCGCTCCACGACAGCAGCGTCGCGTCGCCGTCGACCTCGGTCAGCAGCCGGCCGAGCGCGAACCAGGTGTCCTGCGGCAGCTGGCCCTGGGCGATGGCGACGAAGCTGCACAGCCGCGCCTCCGACGCAAGCAGGTCGTAGTGGCCCTGGTCGAGCCGGCGGTTGTCGACGTCGTAGCCGATCGCCAGCAGGTGCCGCGCCGGATCGTAGAGGAAGCCGTACTCCATCAGCGAGAACTGGCCGGCGACGTGCGCGAGCCGCTCGAGCTCGCGGACGCGGGCGCGAGCGAGCTCGCGCACCGCGCGATCGCGGGTCGGCGCGCACAGCTCGCGCAGCGACGGCAGCGACGCGGCGCTGGGATCGTCCGCGGCCCCGGGCTGCGCATCCGGCGACGGCAGCAATGCCAGCAGCAGGTCGCGCGCGTCATGGCAGCCGGCGTGCAGGCGCCCGCACCAGTACGCCGGGTCGTCGCCGCACATGTCCGCACCGGACGAAGGCGGTGCCATCCCGAGCAGCGGGTCGGCCAGTGCCAGCAGCGCATCGAAGGTGTCGCGCGCGGCGTGCAGCGTCGTCGGTGGCGACACGATGGCGATCTCCAGCCGCGCCGCGAACGCGGCGATCGCGGCGTCCCAGGCCTCGCCCCATGCCGCGTCCGCCTGTTCCTGCGCGTCGGCGGCCTGCACCAGCACGCCCAGCGTGTCGGCCAGTCCGGCGAAGGTCCGCGGCGCCAGCACCGGCGCGTCGATCATTGTCAGCAGTCCTTGGCGCAGGGTCAGCAGATGGCCTGCGAGATTGCCGCTGTCGACCGTGGACACGTAGTGCGGCGGCAGCGGCGCCAGGGTTTCGGTGTCGTACCAGTTGTAGAAATGCCCGCGATGCCGGGGCAGCAGGTCCAGCGTGGCGAAGACCCGCCGGGTGCGATCGGCCAGCGCGTCGGCCTGCAGGTAGCCGAAGTCCCACGCGGCCAGGTTGGCCAGCAGCGACAGGCCGATGTTGGTCGGCGAGGTGCGCCGCGCGACGACCAGCGCGGGATGCTCCTGGATGTTGTCCGGCGGCAGCCAATGGTCCTGCTCGCGGATGTTGACCTCGAAGAACGCCCAGGTCCGCCGCGCCAGCCGGCCCAGGAACGCGCGTTGCGGCGGCGACAGCTGCGCGCTGCGCTGCGGCGGCGCGCGCCCGAGCCACGCCATCAGCGGCGGCGATGCCGCCCACAGCGCCAGCACCGGGCCGGCGACCCACAGGACCTGCGGGTTCACCCGCCACAGCGCCGCCGCCACGGCAAGCGACAGCAACGGGGCGATCCACATCGTCCGCAGCTCCGCCGCCACGCCGCTGCCCAGCGCGCGCTCGACCTCGCTGGACGGATTCCACTGCAGCAGATGACGCCGGGTGACGAGCGTCCGCCACAGCGTCGTCACGATCGCCGACAGGCTGAACATCGCCTCGTACGGCAGGCAGGCGAAGTTGACCACCGCACGCAGCAGACCGCGGCCGACCGCGTCGCCGACCTGCAGCAGGTGGGTGTCCAGACGCATGTCCGGCGGCTTGGACAGCAGGTCGCGCAGCGCGGGTACCAGCACCGGCGCGAAGAACACCGTCATCAGCCAGAAGGTCCACGCCCAAGGCGACGCGAGCGTCAGCCAGCCGAGCAGCAGCAGCGCGAGCAGCGATGCCGGCACCAGGCTGCGGCGCAGGTTGTCCACCAGCTTGCCGCGCGAGAGCCAGGACAGCGGATTGCGCACGCGTGCCCCGCTGGCGGTCGGCACCCACGGCAGCAGCCACGGCAGCAGTTGCCAGTCGCCGCGGATCCAGCGGTGGCGCCGCTTGACGTCGGCGGCGTAGCGCGACGGGTGGTCCTCGTACAGGCGCACGTCGCTGACCAGCCCGGCGCGCGCATGGCAGCCTTCGAGCAGGTCGTGGCTGAGGATTCGGTTGTCCGGGAAACGGCCCTGCAGCGCCTGCTCGAACGCGT
Organism: Proluteimonas luteida; assembly: GCF_021191695.1. Taxonomy (GTDB): domain Bacteria; phylum Pseudomonadota; class Gammaproteobacteria; order Xanthomonadales; family Xanthomonadaceae; genus Luteimonas; species Luteimonas luteida. The sequence goes on along the minus strand of NZ_JAIWPT010000017.1, from coordinate 2,495 downwards.
CGACGTCGTAGATGCCCTTGCCGACGAACGAGCCCTCGCCGAACAGGTCCTGATAGACGTCCGACACCGCGCGCGTGTACGGGTCGATGCCCGGCTCGCTGCCGAACATCCGCGCGTAGCGGGTGATGCGGCGCCCGCCGAAACTGCTGCCGATGCTGGGTTGCAGGATGCCGTAGCCGCGCGAGACGCGGCCGCGCTGCGGATCAAAGCGCGCTCGGTTGAGCGGATGCGCCAACGTGCCGACGAACTCGCGCGCGGCGTCGCGCGGCAGGCGGGTGTCGCTGTCGAGCGTGATCACGTAGCGCACGCCCGCCAGCACCGCGGTGTCGCCGACGATCTGCTGGAACGCACCCGCATCGCCGCCGCGCAGCACCCGGTTCAGCGCCGCCAGCTTGCCGCGCTTGCGCTCGTGGCCGATCCAGCGGCCTTCGCCGGCATTCCAGGTCCGCGGGCGATGGAACAGGAAGAAGCGGTCGCCGTCGAGCGTCGGGCTTTCGGTCGGGTAACGCTGGTTGAGCGCCGAGATCCGTGCGACCGCATGCGCCAGCGTCGCCGCATCGTCCGGCAGCTGCGACTGGTCGGCATCCGGATGGTCGCTGAGCAGCGCGAAATGCAGATGCGGATCGCGGTTGGCCAGGAACCGCACCTCCAGCCCCTCGACCAGCGCGTCGACCTCGGCGGGGTCGCCGAACATGCACGGCACCACGACCAGCGTACGTGCGCCCACCGGAATGCCGTGCGAGAAATCCAGCCGCGGCAGCGGCCTGGGCGGGACGACGACGGTCGCCAGCCAGTTGACCAGGGCGATGCCGAGCTCGCTGAACACCAGCACGCCCAGCGCCGCCAGCAGCCACGCCGGCGCCCACGCCACATCGCCCACGCCCTCGTGCCCCAGCATGCCGCTGGTCGCCAGCGCGACGATCACCGCGATGAGGGCGAGATACAGCGGCAGTGGCACGGTGCGCGGCGCGACACGGATCGGCCTGCGGCCCCGCGCGGCGCCCAGTGCCTGCGCGGTCTGGCCGACTCCGTCGTCGACGAGGTAGTAGCCGACGTGCGCCTCGATGGTATCGGCCGGATGCGCCTGCGCCAGCTGCACGGTGGCCCGGGCGACGTCGGTCTCGCTGGCACCGGCGCGCCGGGCGATCCGTTCCACCGCATGGCGGTAGTGGTCGCGGGTGCTGAAATCCATCGACCGGTAGGTCGCGCCGGGATCCTGGCGCAGGATCGCATCGACGTGACTCATGCTCTCGACGTAGTCGCGCCAGTCCATGGTCGCCAGGAACCGCAGGCTGCCGATGCTGTTGCCGATCGAGACTTGGTTGGCGGCCTGCTGCTGGCTCTCGACATGCACCAGCGCCTCGATCCGCAGGCCGTTGTCGGTCAGCCACTGCTCGACCCAGGTCAACGGCATCGACAGCAACGCCCCGCGCCCCTGCAGGCCGCGGGTCAGCTCGGCCACGAACGCGCCGGTCGCCGGCGGCTTGCTGCGCGCCATGTCGGCGACCACCAGCACGACATCCTTCGGCGCGCGCGCCGCCGTGGCGTTCAGGCGTTCCGCCCAGCGCCGCGCCAGCCGGTGGTCGCGGCCGTCGCGCATCACCCGCACCGCCATCCGGCGCAGGTTCTCGATGACGGCCAGGCGCAGCATGATCGGGATCGCCCACAGCTCGCCGAGCGTCAGCGGTGTGACCGACTGGTAGGCAGCGACGAAACGGCGCAGGGTCGTGGCGTCGACCTGGCCATCGCCATGCGCCACCGCTTCCATCGCCAGGTCGTAGACCCGCGGCAGGCCGGCCGACGGTCCCTGCGACAGTGCGGGCAATTCGCGGCTGTAGCCCTTGGGCAGATGCCGGCGTGCCAGCCGCACCTGTTCCTCGACCAGATGGAAATTGTCGAGCAGCCACTCCCCGGCCGGCGCGATGCGGACATCGTCGCGCACCATCGCCGCCAGGAACGTGCGCGCATCGTCCAGCAATGCCGCGTTGTCGCCGAGCCGCGCCAGCAACCGGTCCGGTACCCGACCCGGGTGCACGCGATGGGTCAGCGCCAGCGCCTTGCCGTGCAGCGCCATCTGTTCCGCACTGAACAACTGCGCGCGCAACGGCGCCTCCACGTCCAGCGTCGCCGGATCCGCGGGGCGTTGCGAACGCGCGAACAGGCCGCGCAGCCGCGGCCAGCGGCGGGACATCCTCGACGAGGCGGCCATTGAGGGTCCTGTCAGGCCGAACGCCTGTGTTGCGTCAGCATCGCACCGTGCGTCGGCTTTGCGCGTGACGATGCGGCAGCCCGCCTCCCACAGGGTTCCGTCCAGATGGGCGTAGGACGGGTCTCGACCCGCCTTCGCGTCGACCGGCCCGGCGGGTCAAGACCCGCCCTTGTGTCTTGGAGTCAGCCCTGATCAGGCAGACTCTCCCGGTGATCCGGGAGGTTCCGACGATGCCGTACCCGCCCTGAAGCCATCGAGCTTGTTGCGTAGATTCGGCACGTCGGAA
>NZ_JAIWPT010000016.1 GCF_021191695.1 Proluteimonas luteida | reverse complement strand
ACCACCCGATCCCATTCCGAACTCGGAAGTGAAACGTACATGCGCCGATGGTAGTGTGCATCCAGCATGCGAGAGTAGGTCATCGCCAGGGTTTTATCCAAAACCCCCCGCCGGTTCCCGGCGGGGGGTTTTTCTTTGGTTCTTTCGTAGGTCGGCCCCACGCGGCCGACGGGGATGACGTCCGGGGGCGCACGGCGTCGGGGGCGTTGCCCCGACCTACGGGCGCGGTGGCTCCGGGAGGTTTATCCGGACGAGGGGGGCGTTGTCCGATCGATGCGGGATGACGTGCGCCGGTTGGAGGGCGAAAACGTTCGGGTACCCGGTTGCTGCGTGCGGCGGATGACGCGGCAAAAGCCTGCGGCGGCTTGTTACGATTGCGTCCCGCGGGCCTATAGCTCAATGGTCAGAGCAGAGGACTCATAATCCTTTGGTTCCAGGTTCGAGTCCTGGTGGGCCCACCATCGCCGCGACGGCTTCGCGCAATGCTTACAACCCCGCCGCTACAGTCTCACGCTGATCCTGAATACGGCTGGGTGCTGGGTGAGACGACGCGATGTACTGGCGGGCGCGATGGCGCTTCCGTTGTTTGGTGGCTGGTGGCCGGCGCTGGGTGCGGGCGACGCGACGGCTTTCGACGACCGGACGGTGGTGTCGCTGGCGCGGGCGTTGGCGGCCCGGCCCTACGCACCGCCTGATGCGCGCCTGCCCGCGTCGCTGGCTGACAGCAGCTACGACCAGTACCGCGATTTCCGCTTCCGGCCCGAGCATGCGTTGTGGGGCGACGACGACGGGCGCTTCCAGGCGCGGTTCTTCCACCGCGGCTTCCTGTTCCGCGAGCGGGTGGACCTGCATGTCGTCGAGAACAGCCAGGCGCGCGCCCTGCGCTTCTCGACCGATGATTTCGATTACAGCCCCAATCCGGCGCCGCAGCTCGACGACATCGGCTTCGCCGGTTTCCGCCTGCATGGCCCCTTGAACCGGCCCGGCGTGCAGGACGAGATCTGCGCGTTCCTCGGCGCCAGCTATTTCCGGGCGGTCGCGCAAGGCCTGGGGTACGGCCTGTCGGCGCGCGGGCTTGCGCTGGGCAGCGGCGATCCGGAGCCCGAGGAATTTCCGGTGTTCCGGGCATTCTGGCTGCATCGCCCGGCCGTGGACGCGGAGACGATCATCATCGATGCGCTGCTCGACGGCCCCAGCGTCGCCGGTGCCTACCGTTTCGTCATCGCGCCCGGCCAGGACACGGTCTTCGACGTCGATGCCCGCCTGTTCCCGCGCGTGGACATCGCCAATGCGGGCATCGCGCCGCTGACGAGCATGTTCCATTTCGATGCCGGCGACCGCGTCGGCATCGACGACTACCGCCCGGCGGTGCACGATTCCGACGGCCTGGCGATGCTCACCGGCACCGGCGAGCAGGTCTGGCGTGCGCTGCGCAACCCGCAGGCGCTGCAGCACAGCGGCTTCCAGGACCGCGACCCGCGCGGATTCGGCCTGATGCAGCGCAAGCGCGCGTTCGGCGACTTCCAGGATGCGGAGGCCGGCTACGAGCGCCGCCCCGGCGCATGGGTCGAACCGCTGGCGGACTGGGGCGCGGGCGAGGTGCACCTGGTCGAGATTCCGACCGCAGACGAGTACCACGACAACATCGTCGCGTTCTGGCGCCCGGCCACGGCGCTGCACGCCGGCCGGGAAAGCCGCTGGCGCTACCGGCTGCACTGGTCGGGCGGGCATGTGTGGCTGCCGCGGCTTGCGACGGTCACGGCGACCCGGATCGGTGCGGTGCCGAAGACGCAGTCCGGGGCGCGCCTGTTCGTCATCGATCTCGACGGCGGCGCGGCGCTGGACGAGGCGGCGTTGCCGACGGTCGAGGCGGCCGCATCGGCAGGTCTGCTGCGACATCCGGTCGTGCACCGCCGCCCCGACGGCGGCTGGCGGGTCGGCTTCGAGCTGGAGCCACAGGATGCAGCGGTCGTCGAGCTGCGCATGCGGCTGCTGCATGACGGTGCGGCGTTCTCGGAGACCTGGCTCTACCGGTGGACGCCATGAGTGCGCCGCCCCGCCAGCCGGGCGAGTCGGACATCGCCACATTGCCGACGATGCCGCCGGAGTCGCCGACCGCGATGCCGGTGCAGTCGCTGCGCGAGGGCCGCCTCGACACGCGCGTGCGACCTTCGTCGCCGCCCGGCATGGGGTGGCGGCGCGCATCGATCATCGGCACTTCCGCGGCGCTGACCCTGCTGGCGACCTACCAGATCTGGTGGCTGCTGCGGATCGGAGGCATCGACGTGCTCGAAGGCCTGCTGCTGGTGGTGTTCGTGCCGCTGTTCGCGTGGATCGTGCAGTCGTTCACCAGTTCGCTGGCCGGGTTCGTCATGGTGCTGCTGCGGCGGCCGGCGCGGCTGGGCATCGATACCGCGCAACCCCTGCCTGCGCTGCGCGCGCGTACCGCGTTGCTGATGCCCACCTACAACGAGGATCCCGAGCGGCTGATGGCCGGCCTGCAGGCGATCCTCGAGTCGCTCGAGGCGACCGGGCAGGGCGAGCGCTTCGATCTGTTCGTGCTCAGCGACACGCGCGACGCGGGCATCCACGCACGCGAGGTGCAGGCGTTCGAGCGGATGCGCACGCGCACCGGCGCGCGCAACCTCTACTACCGCCGCCGCGACGACAACCACGAACGCAAGGCCGGCAACATCGCCGACTGGGTGCGGCGCTGGGGCGGCGCGTATCCGCAGTTCCTGATCCTCGACGCCGACAGCCTGATGACCGGCGATACGCTGGTGCGGCTGGCTGCGGCGATGGAAGGCCACGACGACGTCGCACTGATCCAGACGCTGCCGCTGATCGTCAACGGCGCGACCGTGTTCGCGCGCATGCAGCAGTTTTCCGGGCGCATCTACGGGCCGGTCATCGCCCAGGGCGTGGCCTGGTGGCATGGTGCCGAGAGCAACTACTGGGGCCACAACGCGATGATCCGCACCGCGGCCTTCGCCGGCAACGGCGGGCTGCCGGCGCTGCAGGGCACGGTGCCGTTCCGTGGCAACGTGCTCAGCCACGACTTCGTCGAGGCGGCGCTGATGCGTCGCGGCGGCTGGGCGCTGCACATGATCCCCACGCTCGAGGGCAGCTACGAAGAAGGCCCGCCGACATTGACCGACATGCTGGTGCGCGACCGCCGCTGGTGCCAGGGCAACCTGCAGCACGGCGGCGTGCTGCCGGCGCGCGGCCTGCACTGGGTCAGCCGCTGGCACCTGCTGATCGGCATCGGCCATTACCTCACCGCGCCGCTGTGGGCGATGCTGATCCTGATCGGCCTGGCGATTCCGCTGCAGCACGGCATGCCGGGCGAAGGCGGCTTCTCGGCCGCCGGCTACTGGATGGCGATCGATTCCGGCCGCTTCCTCGGCGTGTTCGCGCTGACGATGGCGATGCTGTTCGCGCCGAAGGTGATGGGCTACATCGTCACGATGCTCGACCCGCGTCTGCGCCGCGGCTGCGGTGGCGCGCTGCGGGCGCTGGCCAGCGTGCTGGTCGAGAACGTGCTGGCGGCGCTGATGGCGCCGGTGACGATGTACGTGCAGTCGCGTGGCGTCGCCGAGGTGCTGGCGGGCAGGGATTCGGGCTGGGACGCGCAGCAGCGCGACGACGGCCGGCAGACGCTGGCCGACCTGTGGCGCAGCTATCGCGGCACCACGTTGCTGGGCCTGGTGATGGGCGTCGCGGCGGTCGCGATGTCGCCGGGGCTGGCGCTGTGGATGTCGCCGGTCATCGTCGGCCTGGCCGGCTCGATCCCGATCGTCCGGCTGACGTCCTCGCGCCGGCTCGGCCAGTGGATGCGCCGCCACCGGCTGTTCACGACGCCCGAGGAACAGGATCCGCCGCTGGTGCTGCGGCGTGCCGGTGCGTTGCGCGCGGAGGCGGCACGCGGTGTCGACGCAGCGGTGGACCTGCCCGGCTGAGCCTCTGCCGTCACCGCCGTAGGTCGGGGCAACGCCCCCGACGCCGGGACGCGCGGCCAGGTCGCATCGGGCAGACCTCCGACATCGCGCCAGACCCGGACGCCGCGCACGTCGGCCGCGTAGGGCCGACCTACGCAGGATCGGGCGACTCTCTTCCAGAAGACCCCGGTTTTTTCCGTCCGTGGCGGGCCGCGCGGCGCATGGCCGCCGTCGGCGACGGTCTACACTTGCGTCTTTCCCGACAACCAAAGGACCGCATGGACACGCCCGACCTGCTCGAGTGCATCGAACGCGAAACCGGAGCCGATCCCCGCTGGAGCGTGATCTGGCTGCATGGCCTCGGTGCCGACGGCCACGATTTCGTGCCGATCCTGCCCGAACTCGTGCGCCGCGACTGGCCGGCGGTGCGCTTCCTGTTCCCGCACGCGCCGGTGCGCGCGGTGACGATCAACAACGGTGTGCGCATGCGCGCCTGGTACGACATCCAGGACATCGACCTGGCCAACCGCGCCGACGAATCCGGCGTGCTGGCCTCGGTGGCGCAGGTCGATGCGCTGATCGCGCGCGAGGCCGCGCGCGGCGTGCCGCCGGCGCGGATCGTGCTGGCCGGTTTCTCGCAGGGTGGCGCGGTGACGCTGGCCGCAGGCCTGCGCCGGCGCGAGCCGCTGGCCGGCCTGGTCGCGCTGTCGACCTACCTGCCCGCGGCCAACACCGCGCAGGCGGCGCTGGTCGACGGCGCCAACCGCCAGCCGGTGTTCATGGCGCACGGCAGCCAGGACCCGGTGGTGCCGGTCGCAGCCGGCGAGCGCAGCGCGGCGCTGCTGCGCGCGTTCGGCTTCGACGTGCAGTGGCACACCTATCCGATGCCGCACTCGGTCTGTGCCGAGGAGATCGCCGCGCTCGGCGACTGGCTGACGACCCGGTTCCAGGCCGCCTGACGCATGACCGCGCCGGCCGGCGACGGGATCTGGCTGCCGGACCTGTGCCGGCTGCCGCGGCTGGCGACGATGCTGGGACTGGCGCAGATGACGGTGGTCATCGTGGCGCTGGTGCCTGGCGCCGCACCGGGCTGGGACGCACGCGATTTCCTCACCGCCAGTGGCTATGCGCTGTGGCTGGCGCTGGCGGTATCGGTGCTGCTGTGCGCCGCGCGCGCGCAGCTGTCGCGGCTGCCGGTGCGGCTGGGCGCGATCGCCGCAGTCGTGATCGCGATGCTGATCGCGCTGGTGGCCTCGGCGATCGTGCACGGCCTGTTCGCCAGCGTCGATGGCGACGGCCACCTGCCCTCGACCGGCCGTTTCGTCGGCGGCAGCGCGGCGGTGGTGGCGCTGCTGACCGCGATTGCGCTGCGCTATTTCTACGTGATCGACCGCTGGCAGGGACAGGTGGCCGCGCAGGCGCGGGCCGAAGCCGATGCGCTGCAGGCGCGGATCCGCCCGCACTTCCTGTTCAACAGCATGAACATGATCGCGATGCTGCTGCGCCGCGACCCGGTCGTCGCCGAGCGCGCGGTGCTCGACCTGTCGGACCTGTTCCGCGCCGCGCTGGGGGCTGGCGAGGGCAGCTCGACGCTGGCCGAGGAGGTCGCGCTGGCCGAGCGCTACCTGTCGATCGAACAGCTGCGGCTGGGCGAGCGCCTGCAGGTCCGCTGGCGTCGCACCGAACCGCTGCCGTGGGACCTGCCGATGCCGCGGCTGGTGCTGCAGCCGCTGCTGGAGAACGCAGTGCTGCACGGCATCTCGCGCCTGCCCGAGGGCGGCAGGATCGACGTCAGCCTGGACGCGACGCCCGAGACGCTGCGGATCGTCATCCGCAACCCGTCGCTGGCGCCGGGCGCGCAGCCCGTGCCGCCGCGGGCGCAGGGGGCCGGCCATGCCCAGCGCAGCATCGCCCAGCGGCTGGGCTATGCCTTCGGCCCGCGCGCGCGGATGACCTACGGCTGGGACGATGGCTACTATGCCTGCAACATCCACCTGCCGGTCGCCTGGGAGGCGGCTGCCGCGAAGGAGCGACAGCTGTGAAGGTCGTGATCGCCGATGACGAACCGCTGGCGCGCGCGCGCCTGCGCATGCTGCTCGACGCCGAGCCGGGCATCGAGGTGGTGGCCGAGGCCGGCGACGGCCGCGCGGCGCTGGAGGCCTGCGCCGCGCACGATCCGGCGCTGGTGCTGCTGGACATCGCCATGCCCGGCATCGACGGGCTCGAGGTCGCGCGCCACCTCAGCGCCTTCGAGCCGCGTCCGGCGGTGGTGTTCTGCACCGCCTACGACGCCCACGCGCTGAAGGCCTTCGAGGCCGCCGCGGTCGACTACCTGGTCAAGCCGGTGCGGCCGGAGCGGTTGCAGGCCGCGCTCGAGCGTGCGCGCACATATACCGCGGGACGCGAGGCGGTCGCCGGCAACGGCGACGGGGAGAAGCACCGCAGCCACCTGTGCGCACGGTTGCGCGGCAGCCTGCGGCTGATCCCGATCGAGGAGATCCGCTACCTGCAGGCGGAGGAGAAGTATGTCGTCGTGCACCACGCGCGCGGCGAGGACCTGGTGGAGGAGTCGCTGAAATCGCTGGAGGACGAGTTCGGCCCGCGCTTCCTGCGGATCCATCGCAACTGCCTGGTTGCGCGGCACGAACTGGTCGAGCTGCGCCGCGATCTCGACGGCCACGTGCATGCGGTGCTGCGCCATGGCGACCGGCCGCTGGAGGTCAGCCGGCGCTGCGTGTCGCAGTTGCGCGAGGTCGTGCGCCAGCTGTAGCCACGGGCCGCGGCCACGGTCGATTCGCGTCGCGGCGGGGCGATCGCCGATAATGCGCGGATGGATCGTCTACGCATCGCCACCCGCAGGAGCCCGCTCGCGCTGTGGCAGAGCGAGCACGCGGCGACGCTGCTGCGCGCGCTCGTGCCGGGACTCGACGTCGAACTGGTGCCGATGAGCACGCGCGGCGACGAGGTGCTGGACCGCTCGCTGGCGGCGATCGGCGGCAAGGGCCTGTTCCTCAAGGAGCTGGAAGTGGCGATGGCGCGCGGCGAGGCCGACTGCGCCGTGCATTCGCTCAAGGACGTGCCGATGTGGCTGGAGCCGGGCTTCGCGCTGCCGGCGATCCTGGCCCGCGCCGACCATGCCGACGCGTTCGTCAGCAACCGCTTCGACGCGATCGATGCCTTGCCGCAAGGCGCGCGCGTCGGTACCTCGTCGCTGCGGCGCCAGGCGCAACTGCGCGCGCGGCGCCCCGACCTGACCCTGCTCGACCTGCGCGGCAACGTCAACACGCGGCTGGCGAAACTCGATGCCGGCGACTACGACGCCATCGTGCTGGCCTGCGCCGGGCTGGCGCGGCTGGGGCTGGAATACCGGATCCGCGCGCGGCTCGACGCCCCGGACTGGCTGCCGGCGCCGGCACAGGGCGCGATCGCCATCGAGTGCCGCGACGACAACCCCGCGGTGCAGACGCTGCTCGCCCGGCTCGACGACCGCTTCACCCGGGTGCAGGTCGAGGCCGAGCGGGCGATGAACCGTGCACTGCACGGCAGCTGCCACGTGCCGGTCGCGGCGTTCGCGCAGCTGCACGAGGATCGCCTGCGGCTGTCCGGGCTGGTCGGCTCGGCCAGCGACGGCCAGGTGGTGCGGGCGTCGGGCGAGGCCGACGCCGATGCCGCCGAGTCGCTGGGCGCCGAGGTGGCGGCGCGCCTGCTTGGGGCCGGCGCCGGCGCATTTCTGCCAGGCTGATCTGCCGCGCTGGTCTGTGGTTGTTGCCTCGAGCCTGGGGGAAGACGGCTGCCCCGATCCTGCGTCGGTCGGCCCTACGCGGCCGACGCGCGTTGCTACGCCGTCAGAACGTGTAGCGCACCCGCAGCGAACCTTCGGTGTCGGTGCTGCCCTGGCCGCCGTTGCCGAGGGTGTCGTGGCGCAGCTCGAAATCCGAGCGCAGCGTCCATTGCGGCAGCAGTTCGTAGTCGAACGCGAGCGTCTGCCGGACGAAGGTGTTCTCGCGGCCGGTCTCGACCTGCACCTGCTGGGTGAAGGACGCGCGTTCCCCCAGTTCCTTCGACAGCTGCATGCGGCCACGGGCAACGGGGCCGGGCACCGCGGTGCCGAAGTCGGTATAGGGCTCGATGCGGATGCCGGTGCCGAATTCCAGCTGCAGGGTCGTTTCGGGGCTGCGGATCGCCTCGATGCCGTAGCTGGCGTCCCATTTCACGTGGTTGCCACCGGAGCGGAAACTGTCGCGCTGCGAGAACGGCGAATTCAGCGCGACGATGCGCCGGGTAGGCAGCGGCAACAGCGGCGCCGCAACGTCCCTGGGGCGGACGCCGGGGGCGCGCGGTTGCCAGATCCGCTGGGTGGTGGCGATCGGCCGCAGCTCGGCGTCGCGGCAGCTCAGCTGGTAGCAGGGGCGGCGCAGGGGCACCTGCCGCGCGGCCACAGCGACGATCGCGGTCTGCTCCGGCGCAGCCGGAAGCGGGTGGGTGATTGTTGGCAGGCCCGCAATGGCCAACCACCAGCCGGCAAGCATGTCAGCCCATTCATGTAATCGGTTCCATGCATTATGCCGCGGTTTCGTGGCACTTCAAGCCGAGGGCGCGGCAGCGAGCCCGGGCGTGCCGGCGGGGTTCAGGCGGGCGCGGGCTCCAGTTTGCCGTGGCGCAGCAGCAGGCCGCGCTCGATGCCGGCGCCGGCCAGCAGCGCGGCGGCGGCGAATCCCAGCAGCAGCCAGGCCGGCAGCAGTTGCATCGCCGCCGCACTCCAGGCCAGCAGTGGGGCGACCGCGAGCAGGGAGACGGCCGCCAACCGCAGGTGGCGGGTCCGTGCGCGCCGGCCCGGATCCGTCGCTGTCGCGGCCTGTGCCCCGCGGTCGGCCGCGCGCCACTGCACCGCGGCGCAGGCGGCCGCGGCGACGCCCAGGCCGGTCAGCGTGGCCAGCATCGTCACGCCGTCGTTGTAGGACACGAACAGCAGCTGCATCAGCAGATACAGCACCGCAAGCCCGCAGGCCATGGCCAGCAGGACCCGGATCGGCAGCGTCATCGGATGCTGCCAGGCGGCCACCGCCGGCGCGGCGCGGGATAGCGCGGTCGCGGTGGCCGCGGCCGTGGCGAACGCGCTTGCCAGCAGCAGCAGGCCCAGCAGCGACAGTCCGGTCGCGCGGCTGGCGCCGGCCGGCGCCAGCGCGAGCAGTGCGGCCAGCAGCAGGGCCAGCAGCAGCGTCGCCGTCGCCAGCAGGGCCGCCCGCGCCGGCCAATCGGTGCGCCATCGGGCCGCTGCGCCGCGCAGGCGCGCACTGCCGGGTCCGCGGGCGAACAGGCCGGCGGCGACCAGCGCTGCGCCGAGCAGCAGGGCCAGCAACTGCAACTGGTGCAGCGAGGACGCGGACGCGGCGCGCATGTGCAGCAGGGCGATCGTCATCCCGGTCCACATCAGCAGGCCGAGGCCGGCGGCCGACAGGGTGGACAGGACACTGGTGGTCAGCAGGTGCGGCATGGCGGCTCCGTCGATGCGGGGCGAAAAAGGCGTTGACAGGCGGCCGCGATCCGGTCCCCGGGCCAGGCCGCCGGCAGGTGCGCCAGCCTGCCATGCGGGGACCGGACGGGGAAGCGACCTGCGGCACGTCCTGGCGAGTCCGCGGCAGCCGGCGCCGCGGATGGGATACTGGCCGCCCGCCATTGCCGAGGTCCGCCGTGCCGTCCTCTTCCACCTCCGCCCGGCTCGATGTCGCGATCGTCGGCGCCGGCGCCTGCGGCGCCCTCGTGGCCTGGCATCTGCTCGGGCGCGATGCGGCCGACGATGGGGCGCTGCGCGTGGCACTGGTCGAGCCGCGCGCCGCGCTGGCGCAGGGCGTGGCCTACTCGACGCCGCGCGCCGAGCACATCCTCAACGTCAATGCCGCGCGGATGAGCGCATTCGACACCCGGCCCGACGATTTCCTGCAGTACCTGGCCGCGCAACCGGAAGCCGGAGGACAGGAGATCGATGCGCTGGCCGGCGTGTTCGCGCCGCGCCGGGTCTACGGTCGCTACCTCGCGCAGCGGCTGGCGACGCGGGCCGCTGCCGCCGCGCCGGAGCGCAGGACCGATGCGGCGGTCGACATCCGGCCCGAGGCCGGTGGCTACGCCCTCAGCCTCGCGTCCGGCGCCGCCCTGCACGCGCGCGCCGTGGTGCTGGCGCTGGGCAACCTGCCGGCGGCATTGCCGCTGCCGCCGGGGGCGGTCGCGCCGGCCGGCGTCGTCGAGGCCTGGGACCATGCGGCGGTGGCGGCGATCGATCCCGGCGACGAGGTCTGCATCGTCGGTGCGGGCCTGAGCATGGTCGACGTGGTGCTGACCCTGCACGCGAACGGCCACCGCGGCCGGATCACCGCCGTCTCCCGGCACGGCCTGATGCCGCTGGCGCACGCCCCCGGGACCCTGCCGCAGGCCGGCGGCATCGATGCGCTGCTGCCGCTGGGCGTGCATGCGCGCATGCGCATGCTGCGTCGCTGGGCAGCCGAGGCGGTGGCCGCGGGGCGGCCGTGGCAGGACGCGATGGAGCGGCTGCGGCCGCAGGTGCAGGCCCTGTGGACCTCGCTGCCGGCCGACGAGCAGCGCCGCTTCCTGCGCCACGCGGTGCGCTACTGGGACATCCACCGCCACCGCATCGCGCCCGAGGCCGCGGCGGTGCTCGCAGAGCTCCAGGCTGCCGGCCGGTTCACGCTGCGCGCCGGGCATCTGCACGCGGTCGAGGCCGGGCCGCCGCTGCAGGTCCGGGTGCGGGCGCGCGGCACCGGCCGTGTCGACACGCTGGCGGTGGATCGTCTGGTCAACGCCACCGGCATGCACAAGGCGCTGCGCGGCGCCCCGGACCCGCTGCTGCCGGCGCTGCAGGCGCGTGGCCTGGTACGGGCCGGCCCGCACGGGCTGGGCGTGGACACCACCGTGGACGGACAACTGCGCGGCGCCGATGGCGTGCCGGTACCGGGACTGTGGACGCTCGGCGCGCTGCGCATCGGCAGCCTGTGGGAGAGCATCGCGATGCCGGAACTGCGCGGCCAGGCCGCGCGCGTGGCCGCCTGCGCACGGGCGTACGTCGCGCGCTGACCGGCCGCGCGCGTCCGCTACAGGCAGAACTGCTGCAGGCGCCGGATCTCCTCGGCCACCATTGCCTGGTCGCCGCTGGCGATGTTGTGGCGGATCTGCGGACAGGGATCGGTGGGGCCGCCGCCGAACAGCAGCGCGCCGATGCCGTTGACCACGTCCTGCGGGGACAGCGGTTCGCGCATCGCGAAGCGGCCGTCCGCCGCCGGCGGCGGGCGATGGCGCAACGGATCGGGGGCGAAATCGTTTGCCGGCGCCTGCGCCCGCACCCATTCGCGGGCCTGCTCGTGCAGCGATGGCGCCGAGGGCGACGCGTCCGTCGGCGGCGCGGGGATCTCGACCGCCTGCAGGGCGCGTGGCGCGGGCGCGGGCGTCGGTACCGACACCGGCCGGTGCGGGGCCGCGGCTGCCTCGACCGCTGCCGTGGCGGGCGCCGGGCTGGCGGGTACCGGCGGCCCGGCGACCGGGCGTTCGATCCAGATCACCTGCAGCGCCGTGGCCGCGCGCGACGTGTCGGCACGGTCGCGCTGCTGCCACAGCCACCAGAGCGCCAGTCCGTGCAGCAGCAGCGTCGCGAGCAGCGCCGGCAGCCAGTCGCGTCCTGCTTTCCCGTGCGCCATGCGTTGTCCCTGTTGTGCGCCCCGTGTGGGCGCGAGTCTAGGGCGGGCGGGGTTAAACCGCGGTTAGCCTCGGGCGGCGTGGATCGCGGCCCCGCGCCGGCCCCCGCGGCGGGGCCGGGACGCGCCATAATCGGCGCATGGACCGATACGAACGCATCCTCTCGCTGCACCGCATCCTCAAGACCTCGCGCTATCCGGTGACGGTGGCCAAGCTGCAGGACGAGCTCGAATGCTCGCGGGCGACGGTCTACCGCGACCTCGCCTTCCTGCGCGACGCGCTGATGGCGCCGGTCGTCGGCGACGGCGATGCCGGGTTCCGCTACGAGGCCGAGGACGGCGGGCGCTTCGAACTGCCGGGCCTGTGGCTCAATTCCGAGGAGCTGCATGCCCTGCTCGCCGCCCAGCAGCTTTTGTCCCGCAGCGGCGGCGGGGTGCTGTCGAGCGCGCTGGCGCCGTTGCAGTCGCGCATCGAGAAACTGCTGGACGAGCACTCGGCCGGCAAGCAGTGGCCGGTGCAGCGGGTGCGGGTGATTCCGCATCGCGGCCGACGCATGGACGAACACGCATTCCGCAACGTCTGCTCGGCGGTGCTGCAGCGCAAGCAGCTGGCGTTCGAGTACCGGGCCCGCTCGACCGACGAGAAGACCCGGCGCACGGTGTCGCCGCAGCGCATCACCCACTACCGCGACAACTGGTACCTCGACGCCTGGGACAACGACCGCGACGGCCTGCGCAGCTTCTCGGTCGACCGCATCAGCAACGCGCGGGTGCTGACGGCCGATGCCATCGACATCGACGAGGCCACGCTCGACACCCACCTGGCCGGCAGCTACGGCATCTTCTCCGGCGCGCCCAAGGGCGTGGCGACGATCCTCTTCAGCCCCAAGGCCGCGCGCTGGGTCGCCGACGAACACTGGCATTCGCAGCAGCAGGGGCGTTTCCTGCCCGACGGCCGCTACGAGCTGAAGGTGCCCTACAGCGGCGCCCGCGAACTGCTGATGGACGTGCTGCACTACGGGGCCGACGCCGAGATTCTCGAGCCGGTCGCGCTGCGCGAGCAGGCGCGCAGCCTGCTGGCGCTGGCGCTGAAGAAGTACGAGGACTGAGGCGCGGCCACTCCGCAGGTGCCGCGCGGCGTAGGGCGGGTCTCGACCCGCCATGGCGTCGAGCGGCGGGTCGAGACCCGCCCTACGGTGATCCGCTGGTCTGCGGCGCGCCATGCGCAGGGTCGCAGCCTGTGAGATGACGGCCCGACAGACTCGCCCCATGCCCGCTCCGGGCCTGCCGCGAGGTCTTCCCGATGTCGACGATCGAATCCGCCACCGACGACCGCCGCCTGCTCGGCGCTGCGCTGCTCGGGCTGCTGTTCCTGGGCGCTGTCGCGCTGTTGTCGTTCCCGGCCGCGCGCAGCGGCGCGGGCGCGCTCGGGCCGGCGCCGATGTGGCTGCTCGGCCTGCCGGCGGCCGCCTGGGCCACGTTGTGCCTGCTTCGCCTGCCACGCCGCCGCGGACCGGCCTCGTCAGCGGTTCCGCGGCGGCGTCGGCCAGGCCCTGCTGCGGCCCAGGCCACGCGCCGGCCGGCCAGGCGCAGGCGACCGGGCGTGGCGGGCAGGGTGCTGGCGGGCAGGGTGCTGGCGGCAGCGGGGCTGCTGACCGGCTTGCGCTGAGGCTCCCGGGGGCGCGTGACTTTGGTCACGCGGCCGGGTGGGGCGCGGCGTGCTAGCGTTGGCGGTCACCCCACCGCGCCCGCCGGAGTCGCCATGTCCCCGTTGTCCAAGCTCTGTCTCGCCGTCGGCATCAGCGCCGGCCTGTCGATGGGCGCCGCACATGCCCAGGAGGCCGCCGTGAACGATCCCCACCAGTGGCTCGAAGCCGTCACCGACGAGAAGGCGCTGGACTGGGTCCGCGCGCAGAACGCCAAGTCCGAGGCCGAACTGGCCGAGACCCCCGAGTTCAAGCAGCTCGAGGCCGACCTGCTGGCGATCTACGACTCCGACGACAAGATCCCCGGCGTCTACAAGCAGGGCGACTGGTACTACAACTTCTGGCGCGACAGGAACCACGAGCGCGGCATCTGGCGCCGCACCACGCTCGAGGAATACCGCAAGCCGCAGCCGCAGTGGGAGACCGTGCTCGACCTCGATGCGCTGAACGCGGCCGAGGGCGAGAACTGGGTCTGGCACGGCGCCAGCTGCCTGCGCCCGGCCTACACGCGCTGCCTGATCGCGCTGTCGCGCGGCGGCGCCGATGCCGACGTCACCCGCGAGTTCGACCTCTCGACCAAGACCTGGGTCGACGGTGGCTTCTTCCGCGACGAGGCCAAGGGCGGGCTGGGCTGGATCGACCAGGACAACGTCTACGTCTACACCGATTTCGGCGACGGCTCGCTGACCAGCTCGGGCTATCCGCGCATCGTCAAGCAGCTGGCGCGCGGCCAGTCGATGGACCAGGCCACGCTGGTCTACGAGGGCCAGCCCGATGACATGTACATCGCCGCGATCCACGACGACACGCCCGGCTTCGAGCGCGATTTCGTCAGCCGCACGCTGGCCTTCTACAACGACGAGCTGTATCTGCGTAACGGCGACGATGCACATGGATGTGCGAGTGGCGCGGGCGCAGGATGCGCAGGAGCGTCCGGCGCACTGACCAAGATCGACGCACCGAACTCGGCCAACAAGTCCGCGCACCGCGAATGGCTGATGCTGGAACTGCGCGAGCCCTGGACCGTCGCCGGCACGACCTATCCGGCCGGCGCGCTGCTGGTGGCGAAGTTCGACGACTACCTCGCCGGCAAGCGCGAGTTCGACGTGCTGTTCGAGCCGACCGAGACCACATCGCTGGCCGGTGCGACCTGGACGAAGAACCACCTCGTCGTCAACGTGCTCGAAGACGTCAAGAACCGGCTCACGGTGCTGACCCCGGGCGCCGATGGCTGGACACGCAGCGCGCTGGCCGGCGTGCCGGAACTGGGCACGGTGGCCGTGGCCGCGGTCGACAGCGACGAGTCCGACGCGCTGTGGATGACGGTGACCGACTTCCTCACTCCCAGCACGCTGATGCTGGCCGAGATCGGCAGCGACGCCGCGCCCGAAGTGCTCAAGACCATGCCGACGTTCTTCGACGCGTCCAGGCACGAGGTCGAACAGCACTTCGCCACGTCGAAGGACGGCACCCGCGTGCCGTACTTCCTGGTGCGGCCGAAGGACCTGGTGCTCGACGGCAGCAACCCGACCCTGCTCTACGGCTACGGCGGCTTCGAGATCTCGCTGACCCCGGGCTATTCGGGCGGCATCGGCAAGGGCTGGCTGGAGAAGGGCGGCGTGTACGCGGTCGCCAACATCCGCGGCGGCGGCGAGTACGGCCCGCGCTGGCACCAGGCGGCGCTCAAGCAGAACCGGCACAAGGCCTACGAGGACTTCGCCGCGGTCGCGCAGGACCTGATCGCGCGCAACATCACCTCGCCGGCGCACCTGGGCGTGCGCGGCGGCAGCAACGGCGGCCTGCTGACCGGCAACATGCTGACCCAGTATCCGGAGCTGTTCGGCGCGGTGGTGATCCAGGTGCCGCTGCTCGACATGCAGCGCTACCACAAGCTGCTGGCCGGCGCCTCGTGGATGGCCGAGTACGGCAACCCGGATACCGCCGACTGGCAGTTCATCCAGGAGTTCTCGCCCTACCACCTGTTCGACCCGGCGAAGGAATACCCGCCGACGATCCTGCTGACCTCCACGCGCGACGACCGCGTGCATCCCGGACATGCCCGCAAGATGATGGCGAAGATGTCCGAGGCCGGGAAGGACGTGCGCTACTACGAGAACATCGAAGGCGGCCACGGCGGCGCGGCGAACAACCGCCAGGCCGCGCACATGGACGCGCTGTACCTGACGTTCCTGTGGCAGCAGCTGGGCAAGTGATCCCACCCGTCGCCGGCCGCCGCCGCGGCCGGCGTTCCTCCCGCCGTTGCACGCGCAGCGCATGGACCCATCGATGAAGACGACCTTTCCCCGCGCGGCGGCCCTGCTGGCCGCGCCGATCCTGACGAGCCTGAGCCTGATGACCGTTCCGACCACCGTCCTTGCCGCCCTGCCGGTGCCGCCCGATGTCGAGCAGCGCCCGCACACCGTCACCGCGCCGCACGGCGCCACGCGCGAGGACCCGTACTACTGGCTGCGCGACGACAAGCGCGAGGACGCGGCGATGCTGGCCTACCTCAATGCCGAGAACGCCTACGCCGACGCGGTGATGGCGCCGCTCAAGCCGCTGGAGGACGCGCTCTACGGCGAGATCGTCGGCCGCATCAAGCAGGACGACAGCTCGGTGCCGTACCGCGAGCGCGGCTTCTGGTACTACTCGCGCTTCGAGACCGGCAAGGACTATCCGGTGCATGCCCGCCGCCCCGACGCGGCCGGCGTCGACGCGCTGTCGATCCAGGCCGCCAACGAGGCCGGCGACTTCGCCGGCGAGCAGGTGCTGCTCGACGTCAACATCCTCGCCGACGGCAAGGACTACTACGCCGTCGGCAACTGGGAGGTCAGCCCGGACAACCGCATCCTCGCCTACGCCGACGACACCAACGGCCGCCGCCAGTACACGATCCGCTTCCTCGACCTGCAGACCGGAGAGATCTTCCCGGAGACGATTGCCGGCGTGTCGTCGAACCTGGTCTGGGCCGACGACAACCGCACGCTGTTCTACGTCGAGAACGACCCGGACACGCTGCTGACCGTGCGGGTGAAGAAGCACGTGCTCGGCACCCCGGTCGCCGACGACGCGCTGGTCTACGAGGAGGGCGACGACAGCTTCTACATGGGCATCGGCCGCACCCGCGACGACCGCTTCATCGTCATCGGCGTCAGCAGCACCGTCTCCAGCGAATACCGCTACGCCCCGGCCGCGGACCCGGCGGCGTTCACCGTGCTCGCCCCGCGCGCCCGCGACGTCGAGTACGACGCCGACCACCACGGCGGCCGCTGGGTCATCCGCACCAACGCCCCCGCTGCCGATGGTGCACCGGCGACCAACTTCAAGCTGGTCACCGCGCCCAGCGACGCGACCTCGCGCGCGCAGTGGCAGGACTGGATCGCCCACCGCGACGACGTCTACATCGAGGGCTTCGAACTGTTCGACGGCTTCACCGCGATCGGCGAACGCTCCGACGCGCTCGAGCGCGTGCGCGTGCTCAAGGCCGACGGCAGCGACACCTTCGTGCAGGCCGACGAGCCCGCGTATTCGATGGGCCTGTCGACCAACTCCGAACACGATACGGACTGGCTGCGCTACAGCTACACCTCGCTGACCACGCCGGCGACCACCTACGAGGTCAACGTGACGACCGGCGAGCGTCGCGAGCTCAAGCAGCAGCCGGTCATCGGCTACGACCCGTCGCAGTACGTGACCGAGCGCGTGTGGACCACCGCGCGCGACGGCAAGCGCGTCCCGGTGTCGCTGGTCTACCGCAAGGGCTTCGTCAAGGACGGCACCGCCGCGCTGCTGCAGTACGGCTACGGCAGCTATGGCGCGTCGATGGACCCGGGTTTCTCCGTCACCAACGTCAGCCTGCTCGACCGCGGCATGGTCTACGCGATCGCCCACATCCGCGGCGGCGAGGAGATGGGCCGCGCCTGGTACGACGACGGCAAGCTGCTCAACAAGCAGAACACCTTCACCGACTTCATCGACGTCACCGACGACCTGGTCCGGCTGGGCTACGCCGCGCCCGACCGCGTCGCCGCCTACGGCGGCAGCGCCGGCGGCCTGCTGATGGGCGCGATCTCGAACATGGCGCCGGACAAGTACCGGGTGATCCTGTCGCAGGTGCCGTTCGTCGACGTGGTCACGACGATGCTCGACCCCAGCATCCCGCTGACCACCAACGAGTACGACGAGTGGGGCAACCCGGAGCAGAAGGAGTACTACGACTACATCGTGCAGTACTCGCCCTACGACAACCTGCGTGCCCAAGCCTACCCGGCGATGTTCGTCGGCACCGGCCTGTGGGACTCGCAGGTGCAGTACTGGGAGCCGGCCAAGTACGTCGCCCGGCTGCGCGACCTCGACACCGGCAGCCACCCGCTGGTATTCCGCACCAACATGGAGGCCGGCCACGGCGGCAAGTCGGGCCGTTTCCGCCGCTTCCGCGAGTCCGCCGAGATGTACGCGTTCATGCTCGACCAGCTGGGTGTCGACGCCGGCGCCCCGGCCGCGCGCTGAGGTCCCGCGCCCGCCGGGCGGCGGAAGCATCCCGGCCCCGGATTGACGCGGGGCCGGCGGGATAGCAAAATGCGCGGCTCGTCGCGGCGATGCCCGCACGACCGATGGCTATGTAGCTCAGCCGGTTAGAGCACAGCACTCATAATGCTGGGGTCGGTGGTTCGAGTCCACCCATAGCCACCAATTTGAATTATTGAAAAAACCCGCCGGCTGGCGGGTTTTTCGTGCCTGTCCGTGTCGTTGAAGCAGCATGGGATTCCCTCCGCGCCCCCCCCGGGGCGCCGTGTTTCGGTCCACCGTGGGGCAGGTGCGGGGCACCTGCTGCCGGGTCCTGATGCACGGGTAGCGGCTGCGTCGGTGGCGCTTGTCCCGCTGCCATCCCCGTGGCAGAGTCGGGGACAGTGACGCAAGTCAATCGAATTAGGAGTCCGCATCGTGATCGATCCGGACGGGTTCAGGCCCAATGTCGGCATCGTGCTGATGCGCCCGGACGGTCGCGTCTTCTGGGCGCGGCGTGTACGGCGTGATGGCTGGCAGTTCCCGCAGGGCGGGATGAATACCGACGAGACGCCGCTCGAGGCGATGTACCGGGAACTGCGCGAGGAGACCGGGCTGCTGCCCGAGCACGTCGCCGTGCTCGGGGCGACCCCCGGCTGGCTGCGCTACCGGCTGCCGCAGCGGGCGATCCGGCGCAACGACCGCATCGTCTGCGTCGGCCAGAAGCAGGTCTGGTTCCTGCTGCAGTTCGTCGGCGACGAGGCCCACCTGCGCCTCGACCTGACCGACAAGCCGGAGTTCGACCACTGGCGCTGGGTCGATTTCTGGTACCCGCTCGAGCATGTGGTGATGTTCAAGCGCGGGGTCTACACCAGCGCGCTGCTGCATCTGGCGCCGTTCGCGCGGCAGATCGCCGGGCACCAGGCGATCCCGCAGGCGACCATCGAGGCGCGCGCGCGCAGTCGTTTCGGGGCGCAGCGGCGCAGCCGGCCGCGCCCGGCCGACGGCAAGGGGCGCGACCGCGACGGCAGCGTCAGCTGAACGGTTCTCGTTTGACAATGATTCTCGTTTGTGTCGGAATATGGCTCCGCGCTCCGCAGCCAGGATTTCCGCCTTGTTCGTCTGCATCTGCAACGGCGTCACCGATTCCCAGATCCGCCAGGCGGCCGCGGCCGGCTGCCGCGAGGTGTCCGAGCTGACGATGCGCACCGGTTGCGGCGCGACATGCGGCAGCTGCCTGGACATGGCCGGCGATCTGCTGCGCAGCCACGCCGCTCCGGCGCAGCCTGCCGGCGCCATCTACGAATTCCCGCTGATCGCCTCGGCGGCCTGACCGTTTCCGCGCGCCCGATCCCCGGGCCGCCGGTTCCCGCGTTTTCCCTCACGCCGCTCCGGCTGCCCTGCCGTGCGCCTGTGCCGGTCGCTGCCGGCGGGAAAAATGCGCACGATTCGCGTTCCGTCATGCCCGCGCGCATGCCGCTAGAGTGGCCGCATTCGCGACATACGGAGCATTCCCATGAAGGGCGACGCGCAGGTCATCCGCTACCTCAACCAGGTGCTGTACAACGAGCTGACCGCCATCAACCAGTACTTCCTGCACGCCAAGATGCTGAAGAACTGGGGACTCAACGCGCTGGCGCGGCATGAGTACAAGGAATCGATCGACGAGATGAAGCATGCCGACAGCCTGTCGGAGCGCATCCTGTTCCTCGAAGGCCTGCCCAACTTCCAGGCGCTGGGCAAGCTGCGCATCGGCGAGCAGCCGGTCGAACTGCTGGAGTGCGACCTCGCCCTGGAGATGGAGGGCCTGCCGGTGCTGCGCGAGGCGATCGAGCATTGCGAGCAGGTCGGCGATTTCGTCAGCCGCAAGCTGCTGGCCGACATCCTCGAGAACGAGGAAGAGCACGTCGACTGGCTGGAAACGCAGCTCGATCTGGTCGAACGCGTCGGCGTGGAGAACTACCTGCAGAGCCAGATGGAAAGCGACGACGACTGAGCGCCGTCCGGGTCTTCACCGCCGGCCTTGTGCAGGTCGGCCCAGGCGGCCGTTGCGCGGGCGCGTCTCAGCCCGCGCTGGCCGGTTGCGTCTCGCGCAGCAGGCGCCTGACGCGGGCGAATTCGTTGGAGGCCAGCGCGACCGCGACCGCCGGACGCTCGATCCGGCGTTCGCGGGCCCCCAGTTCGATGCGCTTGGCGGCGGCCGACAGCGACATCGCGCCGAGGTTGGCGCTCGAGGATTTCAGCGAATGCGCGGCATCGCGCAGCGCGTCGTAGTCGGGCCCGTCGACCGCATTCTCCATCGCCGCCAGCAGGCGCGGGGTGTCGTCAAGGAACACGTCGATCAGGCGGTCGAGCTCGGTGCCGAGCATCACGCGCAGGTCTTCGAGGACTTCCTGGTCGATGACCGGCGGCAGCGGGGCAGCCGGCCGTGGCGCGGCGGATATCGTTGCGGCGGGCGTGGCCGGCGTTGTCGCGGCAACGCCGGTGCCGGCGACGGCAGCGGCCGGCACCGGCGGTGATCGCGTGGGCGTTGCGGCTGCCGGCGCCGCAGCCGCAGCGGTCTCTGTCGACGTGGCGGGTGCGGGTGTCGGGACGGGAGCAGGCACGGATGCGGGCACAGGCACGGGTTCCGGTTCAAACCCGGACGCGGATGCCGGGGTCGTCGCTGGCGGCAACGCTGCCGCCTGCACGTCCCCGTCGTCCGCGCTGGCCTCGTCGCCGGCGATGACGGCGCTGAACTCCTGGGCACGCAGCTCGGGCGTGTACCAGCGGTCGATGCAGCGCTCCAGCTCGCTGCGGGTGACCGGCTTGGCGAGGTAGTCGTCCATGCCGGCATCGAGGCATTTCTGACGGTCGCCGGCCATCGCGTTCGCGGTCATCGCGATGATCGGCAGGCGGCGGCCGGCGTTCTCCTCGGCTTCGTGCTCGCGCCAGCGGCGGGTCGCGGTGTAGCCGTCCATGACCGGCATCTGGCAGTCCATCAGCACGATGTCGTAGCGCGAGGCACTGATCCGCAGCAGCGCCGCCTCGCCGTTGCTGGCGGTGTCGCAGGTGATGCCGAGCACGCCGAGCAGGCGCTGGCCGACCATCAGGTTGACCGGGTTGTCCTCGACCAGCAGCACGCGCGGCTTGCGGGCGCTGGCGCTGCGCGGGACATCGGCCGTGGACGCGGCCGGGACAGTGGCGGCCACGGCACGGGGCGACAGGTCCGCGGCGCCCGTGCTCGGCGACGCGCCCGGAGGATCGGATGGCATGAGGTCGGCCTGTGGCGGCATCGGAGGGGTCACGGCGTCCTCGCCGAGGATCGCCACGCGCAGGTCGGCATCCGGTGCCTGGCGGCTGAGCAGGGTGGCGCTGCCCTGGCGCAGCTCGTCGGCGACCGGCTCGTCGCCGTACAGGCAGATCAGTTGCAACTGGCCGTAGGCGACCTGGCGGGTGACGTTGCGGTACAGCGCGACCGCGGTGTTGCGCATGCCGGCAAGGTCGCAGACCACGCCGGTATAGGCCCATGCCGGGCCCTGGCTGGCGGCGGTGCGCAGCCGGTCGAGGGCTTCCTGGGTGGTTTCCACCGCGGTCACCCGCAGGCCCCAGTTCGGCAGCAGCATGCTCAGGCGCAGGCGCAGCCGCGGGTCGGCGCTGAGCAGCAGCACCCGGCCTTCGTGGTGCTGCCGGTCGGCGGCCGGCATGTCGCCCTGGGCCTTGAGCAGCGGCAGTTCGAACCAGAACGTGGAGCCGACGCCGGGTTCGGACTCGACACCGATGCGGCCGCCCATCAGTTCCACGATGCGGCGCGAGATCGCCAGCCCGAGCCCGGTGCCGCCGTACAGGCGGGTGGTCGACGCATCGGCCTGGTTGAAGGCCTGGAACAGCCGCGGCTGCGATTCGGGCGCGATGCCGATGCCGGTGTCGCGCACCTCGAAGCGCAGCTGGTGCTGCGCCGCGGTCTCGCCGATGCGCCGCAGGCTGACGCCGATGTTGCCGCGCTCGGTGAACTTCACCGCGTTGCCCAGCAGGTTGCTCAGCACCTGGCGCAGCCGCACCGGATCGCCGCGCACCGCCAGCCGCACGCCCGGATCGATCTGCAGGCCGATGCGCAGCCCCTTGGTCTGGGCGGGCCGTTCGATCAGCTGGATCACGCCTTCGAGCAGTTCGCGCAGGTTGAAGCCGGTGACCTCGAGGTCGAGCTTGTCGGACTCGAGCTTGGAGTAGTCGAGGATGTCGTCGACGATGCGCTGCATCTGCTGCGAGGACAGGTAGGCGGTACGCACGAGCTCGGCGTGTTCCGGCGCGAGCCGCGCATGCATCAGCAGGTCCAGCATCGGCGTGATGCCGTTGAGCGGCGTGCGGATCTCGTGGCTCATCGTCGCCAGGAACTCGCCCTTGGCCATGACCGCGGAGTCGGCCGCCTGCTTGGCCTGGCGCAGCTCCAGTTCCAGCTGGGTGCGCTGGTCGAGTTCGCGCTGCAGCTCGCCGAGCGCGCGCTCGTCCTCGCGCAGGCGCTCGTCGGCGGCCTCCAGCTCGCGCACGCTCTGGTGCATGCGCACGCTGACGCCGATCGAGGCGAACACCGCCAGCAGCGCCAGCACCAGCGCCATGCTCTGCCATGGACCGGCCAGGCCGATCGCCTCGAGCAGCATCGTGACGGCGGCGCCGGCCGCCGCGCCGAGCGCGAGCCAGCGCAGCATCAGGGCGGACGGACGGCGGCGTGTGATCACGGGTCAGAGCACCGAATGGTGGAAGTCGAAGTCCAGCCCGCCATCGACGCGCTGCACCAGGTTGCCCTGGATGAAGTCGATGCCGCTCATCCACAGCGTCGCGGCGGCCTGCGCATCCTCGACGTGCTGGCCGATCACCTGCAGGCCGAGGCGATGCGCACGCTCCACCGACAGGCGCATCTCGTCGCGCACCTTCGGCTCGTCGAGATGCTGCGAGTAGCGCGACGACAGCCGCACGAAGCCCAGCGGCAGCTGCGCCAGCAGGGCGTTGGCCTCGTCGCCGGCGGTGTACTGGCCCAGGCACAGCTGCACGCCGGCCGGCACCATCTGCGCGCAGAACTCCTGCAGCGCCAGCGCATGGATCAGCGCATCGTCCTGGCGGACGTCGATGACCAGCGACGATCCCTCGAGCCCGCGCTCGGCCAGCGATGCGAGCAGCCACTGCGCATGGCCGGGTTCGATCAGGCTGCGCGAGGACTGCGACACGAACAGGCGCATGCCGTGGCCGCCCTGCCGGCGCGCCTGCAGCGTGTCCAGCGCCAGTTCCAGCACGCGGCGGTCGATCGCGTCGAGCAGGCCGGCCGTCTCGGCCGCCGGCAGGACGCGCGCCGCCGGGTGCAGTTCGCCGTCGCGTCCGCGCAGCCGCATCAGGGTCTGGTACTGGGCCTCGTCGCCGCCGGCCACCGCCACGATCGGCTGGAACGCCAGTTCGATCCGGTTCTCGGCCAGTGCGCCGTGCAGGTCCTGGCTGAAGGCGGTCCGGGCGTCGTTGCCGTGGGTGTCGGATGGCGCGTGCGCGGCGATGCCCGCGGGCGTGCCGCGCGCCTCGCGCAGCGCCTGCTCCGCCGCCGCGAGGGCCGCGCCGGGTTCGCCGTAGCCGTGCGCGAGATCGGCGTAGCCGACCAGCGCGCGCAGCCGGATCCGCTGGTCGTCCAGCGGGAAGGCATGCCCGCCGATGGCGTCGCGCAGGCCGCGCGCCCAGTCGTCCAGCCCGGCGCGCGCGACATCCGGGGCGAACACCAGGAATGTGGTGTCGTTGAGCCGGGTCGCGGTGGCGTCGCCGACCAGCTTGCGGATGTGCCGGCTGGCGTCTGTCAGCAGCGATTCCAGGCCGGCATAGCCGTAGCGGTCGCGCAGTGCGCCGATACCTTCGATCTCGATGAACGCCACCACGCCCTGCGGGTGGGCGGGAATCGCCGCGGTCAACCGCTGCAGCAGCTGCAGGCGGCTGTTGAGGCCGGTGAGGGGATGCCGGCCGGCCTCGGCCGCTTCGCGCAACGTGCGTGCGCGCTGCAGCCGGTTCTGCACCGCGGAGATCAGGTGCCGCGGACGCACCGGCTTGGTCAGGAAATCGTCGGCGCCGGCCTCCAGCACCTCGAAATGCCGGTCCGGGTCGATGTCGCCGGTCAGGAACACCACCGGGATGTGCGAGTACGCGGGCAGCGCGCGCAGCTGCGCCGTCAGCTCGGCGCCGTCCATGCCCGGCATGTGCAGATCCATCAGTACCAGGTCGGGCTGCACGCGCTCGACCGCGGCCATGAACTCGCCCGCGACCTGCACCACGTGCGTGCGCATGCCCGCGCCGCTGAGCACGCTCTCGGCGAACAGTGCCTGGCTCGGATCGTCCTCGACGATCAGCACGCGCGCCGGCGCCTCGGCGCTGCCGCCGGCATCCGGCGCCGGCGCGGCCTTCGCCACGGCCACGGTTTCGATCTCGGCATCGGCGACCGGCGCCACGGCGGGCGCGGCGTCGGCGGCCCAGCGGCGCCAGTAGCCGGCAGGCGGGAATTCGGCGCGGTCAGCGCGGTCGCGGGCGTCGGCTTCGGACATAAGGGGTGACTGTGACGGGATGCGGGACAACAGGCAACTCGGGCTGGCCCGGATGGCGTGCGCGGGGTGCGGGTGGGCCGTGGCAGGCGGCGGGAGCGGCCATCAGCGGGCCACCGCCGGCGTGCGCCGGAACACGCGGCGCAGCACCCACCACAGCAGCAGCGCGCACAGCAGGCCGATGCCGACCACCAGCGCCAGCGCCAGCCATGGATAGGCGAATGCCAGCGCCAGTGCCGAGAGCGTCACCACGTCTTCCGTCGACGACGCCGCGAGATTGCTGACAGGTTCTGGCGACGCGTTGAGCAGCAGGCGCGAGCCGGCCTTGAGCACGTGGCTGGTCAGGGCGACGCCGGCGCCGGCCGCCAGCATGCCGGCGCCGAGATCGCCGTCGGGCGACAGCGTGGCCGCGGCGAGGAAAGCGCCGGCGGGGACCCGCGCCAGGGTCTGCAGCAGGTCCCAGCCCGAATCGACGCCCGGGATCTTGTCGGCGAAGAACTCGACCAGCGCCAGTGCGCCGGATACCCCCAGCACCCAAGGCGACTCGGTCGCGGCCAGTGCCGGCGGCAGGTCGAGCCAGCCCAGCGCGCCCGCCAGGCCGATGCCGAACACGGTCAGGTAGACCCGGATGCCGGCCAGCCACGCCAGCAGGATGCCGATCGCGAACAGATGGGCTTCGGACATCGCCAACTCCCCCGCGCGGAACCGAACGTCCGCACAACGCCGCCGAGTATAGAAGCGCGCCCGGGTTGACGGGCGTTCGGCCGGCTCGCTATACCGTGGCGATGACCGAAGCTTCCCAACCCGGGCCGGACGCGCCGGAGACGCCCGCGGCCGTGCCTGCGCCCGAGCCGCATGGCGCCGAGGCCGTACCGGACACGGGCACGCGCTGGCTGGTCGCGGGGCTGGCCGTGGTCCTCGTCTCGCTGGCGTTCGGCATCTGGGGCGCCTGGCGGCTGTTCTTCCCGGCGGCCGACGACCCGCAGCACCGGCTGGCGCTGCAGGCCGGGACCATCGAACAGCTGGAACAGCAGGTCGCCACGCTGACCCGCTCCGACCAGATCAGCCGCGATGCCAACCGCGACCTGCAGGGCACGCTGGCCGAGCGCGACGAGGAGATCGCCGCGCTGCGCGCCGACGTGGCCTTCTACGAGCGCTTCGTCGGCGCCACCGCGCAGCGCCGCGGCCTGACCGTGCACGAGCTGCGGCTGCAGCCGCGCACCGATGCCGGCTGGCACTACACCGCCACGCTGACCCAGAGCCTGAACCGCGACGCCGTCAGCCAGGGCCAGGTCAGCCTCGCCGTCGAGGGCACCCGCGGCGGCAGGCTGGAGACGCTGGACTGGAGCGCCCTGCGCCAGCAGCCGGACGCCACGCCGATCGAGTATTCGTTCAAGTACTTCCAGCAGGTCGAGGGCGACATCGTGCTGCCGGCGGGGTTCCAGCCGCTGCGGGTGATCGTGCGGCTGGCGCCGGCCGGCGGCGCGGCGGTCGAGCGCGGGTTCAGCTGGGCCGACGTGACACCGCGTTCCGAGCCCGGCGCTTGAATCGCGGGGCGGCGCCCCCCATCCTGCATGCCATGAGCGACGTCCTGTCCATCGAAAGCCCCACCGACTACCAGTCGCTCGACCGGCCGCTGGAGTTCACCCCGGCCGCGGCCGCCAAGGTCCGCGAGCTGATCGCCGGCGAGGGCAACCCCGACCTGCACCTGCGCGTCTACATCCAGGGCGGCGGCTGCTCGGGCTTCCAGTACGGTTTCGAGTTCGACGAGGCGCGCAGCGACGAGGATCTGGCGGTGGTCACCGACGACGTCACCCTGGTGGTCGACCCGCTGAGCCTGCAGTACCTGATGGGCGCGTCGGTCGACTACGTCGAGAGCCTGCACGGCGCGCAGTTCACCATCCGCAACCCGAACGCGAAGTCGACCTGCGGCTGCGGCAGCAGCTTCACCGTCTGACGGCAATCGCCCCCGGCAGTCCGGTGGCCGGCGATAATCGCGGCATGGCCTTCAGTTTCCTCGACGATCCGCTCGACCGCGCCGAACACCTGCGTACCGATTCCGCCGCGCTGGCACGGCTGTGGCCCGAGGCGCGAGTGCTGGTGCTCGACGGTGCCGGCAACGCCTGGGTGGATGCCGAGGGCCTGCCGCCGCGGCTGACCGGCACCGCGGTGGGCGCGCGCCCGGACACCGCGGTGTTCCTCGGGTTGCATGCGGCCCAGGCCTGGTTCGCGCTGCCGGCCGCCGACGCCCCGGCAGCGCTCGCCGTTGGCGGCGTCGTCGATCTGCGCACCGCGGCCGCGACCTGGCCGGCGCGCGAATCGACGGCCTTCGCGCAGGCCCGCGCGGTGCTCTACTGGCGCATGCGCCACCGCTTCTGCGGTGCCTGCGGCGGCACCCTGGCGTGGGCGCGTGCCGGCTGGCTCGGGCGCTGCCCGCAATGCGGGCTCGAACACTATCCGCGTACCGACCCGGCGGTCATCGTCGCCGTGACCGACGGTACGCGCCTGCTGCTCGGCCGCCAGGCCGCATGGCCGGCGCGGCGCTATTCCACGCTGGCCGGCTTCGTCGAGCCGGGCGAGACCCTGGAGCAGACCGTGGTCCGCGAGGTGTACGAGGAAAGCGCGGTGCGCATCCGCAGCTGCCGGTACCTGGCCTCGCAGCCGTGGCCGTTCCCCTCGTCGCTGATGCTCGGCTTCATCGCCGACGCGGAACCCGATACGCCGAAGGTCAACGACGAACTGGAGGACGCGCGCTGGTTCGACGCCGACGAGATCGGCGCGGCGTTGCGCGGGGCGCGACCGGACGACGGCCTGCTGCTGTCGCCGAAGCTGTCGATCTCGCGCTGGCTGATCGAACAGTGGCATGCGCTGCACGCCAGCGCCTGAGCACTGTCATCCCGATCGAAGCGAAGGCGCCCGCTTTTCGCCGGCATGCCGACGCGCAGCGGCAGGTTCTCCCCGCAGCGTTGGGGGCGGCAGCCGCAGGGCGTGGACCCTCGTGTCCGACGTCAGCCCGGCGCCAGCCAGGCGAACGGGGCCCAGGGCAGGTTGCGGGCGACCCAGTAGACCGCCAGCAGCGACACCCAGAACGTCGCGGTCGACAGCACCGCCGCGACCGGCCGCAGCCAGCGCGGCTGCCAGCCGGCCCGCCAGGCCACGAAGGCCGGCACGAGCGCCAGCAGCACCAGTGCCAGCGGGTTCATCGCCAGCGCCTGCGCCAGGTCGCCGTGGACCAGGGCGTGCAGGCAGCGGGTGAGGCCGCAGCCCGGGCAGTACCAGCCGGTCACGCTCTGGAACAGGCACGGCGGGAACGGGCTGCCCGGCGCCGTGGGGTCGAAGGTGCGCAGCAGCCAGACGCCGGCCGCACCGGCGGCCAGACCGCCGCCCAGCAGGGCGGCGGTCTTGGCGCGGCGGCGCGGCGGCGCCGGATGGCGGTGCACCGTCGCCATCAGCCCGCGTTCTGGATCTGCTCGATCATCATCTGGTACTGCTCCATGCCGCCGCCCCACATCAGCGAGTAGACGGTCCACAGCAGGCCGATGATGCACAGCGCGGTGGTGACCCAGCACCAGGTCTTGGCGGTGTTGGACGCGCGCTGCGCACCGGCGAGGTCGCCCTGGCCGAGCAGCGTGTTGACCTTGGCCGAGAACACGATGGCGACGATGCCGGGAATGGTGCCGACGATGCAGCACAGGCAGATCGACAGCACCGTGACGATGATCGCCCAGGCCAGGTAGTTGGGCACCGTGCCCGGGGCGATCGGCGCACCGGGCAGCGGGCCCGATGCGGCATACGGATCCGAAGGCGGCGGGGGCGGTGACGGCGGGATTGCACTCATTGTGGATCTCCTGGACGGGACGGGAACAACGGTTGGATGGAGCGGTGACGCTGGACGGGCACTCTACGCGCCGCGGTACTGCGCGGGCGTGGACTGCACCGAATTGCTGGCGATGACCGACGAGACGATGGCCGTGCCGATCCAGCACAGCGGCCAGGTGAAGAACCCGATCACCACGAAGCACAGCAGCAGGTTCACGAACGCCACCGCCCAGTAGCCGAACATGAAGAGCAGGCCGGTGCCGACGTTGCCGGCGTAGATGTGGCCGATGCCGAAGGTCTGGATCAGCGCGCCGGGCAGCAGCTCCAGCAGCACCGCGATGCCGCTGGATTTCTGCGGGTGGTAGTGGTGGTGGACGTGCTGCGCCGCGGGCGGCGGTGGCGGTGGTGGCAGGTGAGGCTGGGCGGACATGCGATTCCCCGGTGCGCTGTCGGCGATGCGGCTCCCCGCCGGCATCGCCATGGCCGAAGTGGATAGGGTAACCGAGCACTCCATCACAGACACCTGTTCGCATCGGTTCCCGTCCCGCACGCTCGCGCATCCCGGGGCGCCATGCGCCGGAACCGCCGCCAGGGCCTCACGCGTCCGGCCCGCGCAACTCGCGGACCTGCGCCTCGAGCTGCGCGGCGCTCGTCGTGCCGCCATCGGCGATCGGGTGGCCGGCGATCACCTCGACCGGCGCGCGGAACCGCCGCGGCATGCGCATGCGCCGCAGCCGCGAGTCGTGCCGGCTCCACATGCTGGTCCACATGTTGCGCAGCGCCATCGGCACCACCGGCACCGGGCGCCGCGCGAGGATGCGCTCGACGCCGCTGCGGAACGGGGCGATGTCGCCGTCCGCGGTCAGCCGCCCCTCGGGGAAGATGCACACCAGCTCGCCGTCGGCCAGCGCCGCGTCGATGGCGTCGAACGCGCGCTGCATCAGCGCCGGGTCTTCCTTTTCCGGCGCGATCGGGATCGCCTTGGCGGTACGGAAGATCCAGCGCAGCACCGGGATGTCGAAGATCCGGTGGTACATGACGAAGCGCACCGGCCGCGGGATGCTGGCCGCCAGGATCAGCGCGTCCATGTAGCTGACATGGTTGCACACCAGCAGCGCCGGGCCCTCGTCGGGCACGCGGTCCTCGACCCCGTGCACCCGCAGCCGGTACAGCGCGCGCACCAGCAGCCAGCTCAGGAAGCGCATCAGGAACTCGGGCACCACGGTGAAGATCCAGATCGCCACCAGCGTGTTGGCGATCGCCAGCGCCAGGAACAGCTGCGGGATGCTCCAGCCGAGCAGGCGCTGGGTGGCGATGCCGAGCATCGCCGCGGTGACGATGAACAGCGAGTTCTGGATGTTCATGCCGGCGATCACCCGCGCCAGCTCGTCCTTCGGCGTGCGGCTCTGGATCAGCGCGAACAGCGGCACCACGAAGAAGCCGGTGAACAGGCCGATGCCGGTCAGGTCGAACATGATCCGCGCGCTGCCGGCCTGGCGCACGAAGTCCATGACGCCGAGGCCGGCCAGCATGGCGTCGCCGGGCCGGGCGAAGTACAGGTCCAGCAGGAATGCGCTGACGCCGAATGCGCCGAACGGCACCAGTCCGATCTCCACCGTGCGCCCGGACAGCTTCTCGCACAGCAGCGAGCCGATGCCCACGCCGACCGAGAACAGCGCCAGCGCGAAGATGTACAGCGCCTGCGCGCCGCCCAGGTGCACCTCCGCATAGGTCGGCAGCTGCGCGGTGAGGATGGTGCCGATGAACCAGAACCACGACACGCCGAGCACCGCGTTGCGCACCGCGAGCTGGCGCCGCGCCAGCCGGAACACCGCGATCGATTCCGGTACCGGGTTCCAGTTGATCTTCAGCCCCGGCGCGCCGGCATCGACCCGCGGGATCCTGCGCGCGACCAGGTTGCCGGCGACCGCCAGCACCACGACCGACAGCGCCGCCGCCTCGGGCCCGTAACTGCCGGCCAGCTGGAACACCAGTCCGCCGTAGATCATGCCGGCAAGGATCGAGATCGACGTGCCCATCTCGACCAGGCCGTTGCCGCCGGTCAGTTCCTCGGGTTTGAGCACCGACGGCAGGATCGAGTACTTCACCGGCCCGAACAGCGTCGACTGCAGGCCGGTACAGAACAGCGCGACCAGCAGCACGCTCATGTTGCCGAGCAGGAAGCCGATCGCGGCCACCGACATGATCGCGATCTCCATCAGCGTGGTGATGACGATCAGCTTCTGTTTCTCCAGCTTCTCGGCGACCTGTCCCGCCAGTCCCGAGAACAGGAAGTAGGGCAGGATGAACAGTGCCGGCGCGAGATTGGTGTAGAGCGTGCGCTCCTCGCTGCTGATGCCGAGGAAGAACAGCAGGCCGATGATCGCCTGCCGGTAGACGTTGTCGTTGAACGCGCCCAGCGCCTGCACGGTGAAATAGGGCAGGAAGCGGCGCTGTCGCAGCAGCTCGAACTGGTTGTGGCCTGCCATGCTGGCTCCGGAGCGGGTGGGGGTCTGGCGGCGCGGATGCGCCGTTGCGCGTTCCGTGCCGGCGGGCAGTGTATCGGGCCGTACCCTGGGCGCGTGGGCGGCATCGGAGCGGACCGCCGGTGGCCGTTCGCCCGCTGCGTACCGGGACCATTGCGCTGCAGTCGCGCGACGGCATGGTCGCCGGACCGGATCGGATGGGAGAATGGACGGTCTGATGCACGGATACCGGGACCCATGCCCAAGGCTTCCAGGCCAGCGCCTGACGATGTGCCGTCGCCCGCCTCGTTGCCGGGGCCCGAGCGGGCACTGCTGTCGGCGCTGGCGATCGCACCCGGCGGCCTGACCCGCAGCGGAGTGCTGAAGCTGCTGCTGGCGCAGTCGGTCCGCGTCGACGGCAAGCGCATCGATGCGGAACGGCTGGCGGCGATGGTCGCATCGCTGCGCCGCGCGGGGTGGGTCGGCAGCGGCGGGTCCGGGCAAGGCCAGCCGATCCGGCTGGCGGCCGCGCGTCGCAATGCATGGCTGCGGCATCTGTCCACGATGCCGGACCTGGCTGCATGGACGCAGACGATGCGGGCGGCGCTGCCGCCGCGGGCCGAATGGATGACGCCGGACCGCGCGCGGGTGGAACAGGCCCTGTGGCTGCACCTGCTGGACGGCGACGGCGACGGGGCGACGCTGGAAATGCGGCGGCTGCTGCACGTCGTGCCGGTCGAGGAACTGGCCACGCTGCATCCGGCCGCGTTGCTGCTCGCCGATGCCGAGGGGCGCGCGCTGTTCGACGCGCTCGCGCCGGCGCTGCAGCGCCGGCTGCTGGCCGACTACCTGATGCTGTCCAACCATTTCTTCTGGCCTGCGGCCGGGGCCTACCGGCGTGCGCTGGTGCTCGATGCCGCGGCCGACCGCGGGTTCTCCGAACAACTGCTGCTGCAGGCGTTCTGGCGCGGCGACATGGCGGCGCTGGCGCAGCTGGGCACGGCGCCCGGCCTCGACGGGCTGGCCGCGTTCCTGTCCCTGCTGGCACGCGGGCAGCCGGTTCCCGCGCTGGACGCGCTGGAAGACTGGCTCAAGGCCGAGCGCCGGCGGACCGGCAAGCGCAGGCTCGAACTGTCGCGCGCGCTCGACACGCTGCGCATGCTGGTGGTGCTGGTCAGCGGCGATCCGGCGCGCTACCCGGTGTTGAGACGGGAACTGGCGCAGTCGATGCGCCAGCTTCACGGGGCCAGCCATGTGCTGATGCTGCAACTGCTCGAGCGGCTGATGGGCGAAGCACCCAGCCTGGCGCCGGAGGCGTGGCCGCGGATGCTGTCGCGCGCGGGCGTGCACGGGCTGGACTGCCTGGTCGCCGCGCTCGCCATCCACTGGCTGGACGCCGCGCCGCCGGAATGGCCGCAGTGGCTGCAGGACTGGCGGCGCCGGTTCGACGACGGCGGCTACCACTGGCTGGCGGCGGAGTTCGACGCCCTGCTCGCGGCGCGGCCCGGCGTTGCGGCAGGCGGCGCGGATTGGCACCGGGAACACGGGCTGGCGCCGCTGCTTGCGCTCTACCGCAGGCAGGAGGCCTGGGAGTACGCGCTGCAGGCGCTGGCGCAGGTGGGCGGTCCGGCGGGCACGGCGCCGGCCGCGGGCAGCGGGCGGCGCCTGGCCTGGTTCCTGGCGCAGCACCCGTACGGCGGCGAGGTCGAGCCGCGCGAACAGAAACGCGGGCCCAAGGGCAAATGGAGCCGGGGCCGGGCGGTGGCGCTCCGGCGGCTGGTCGAGGAGACCGACAGTTTCGACTACCTGGTCGAGCAGGACCGCAGGGCGATCGCCGCGATCCGGGTCGATCGCAGCAGCTACTACGGCACCCAGTACGAGCTGCCGTTCGAGCAGGCGCTGCCGCAGCTGGTCGGGCACCCGGCGCTGTACCGGGCCGATGCGCCGGACGTGCGCATCGACCTGCAGGCCGGCGAGCCCAGCCTGCACCTGCACGAGGAAGCGGGCCGGATCCACCTGCGCCTGGAGCCCGAAGGCATCGGCGAGGCCGAGGACATCCTGCTGTACAAGGAAACCCCGACCCGGCTGCGGGTCTACCAGGTCGGCCGCGAGCTCAGGCAGATCGCCGGCATCGTCGGCGGTGGGCTGGCGGTGCCGGCCGAGGCGCGTGGACAGCTTGTGCAGGCGATCGCCGGTATCGCGCCGCTGCTGCCGATCCACTCCGACCTGCCGGAGCTGGCCGGCGACCTGGACACGGTCGATGGCGATGCCACGCTCTACGCGCATCTGCTGCCGCTGTCGGAGGGCCTGCGCATGCAGCTGCTGGTGCGCCCGCAGGCCGACGGCGGCTGGTTCCGACCCGGCCATGGCGCCGCGCATCTGGTCGGCGAACGCGATGGCGCGCCGGTGCAGGTGCGCCGCGATCTCGACGGCGAGCGCGCCACGCTGCAATACGTGCTCGCGCACTGCCCGGCGCTGGCCGAGGCCGACAGCGACGGGCAGGAATGGCAGCTCGAACGCGTGCAGGACGCGCTGCAGCTGTTGAGCGAGCTGCAGGCGCTCGATCCCGCGCGCGTGCAATGCGTCTGGCCCGAGGGCGAGCGCATGCGCATCCGCGGCCGCCCCGGCATGGGCCAGCTGCGCCTGTCGATGCGCCAGCAGGGCGACTGGTTCGCGCTGCAGGGCGAAGTCGCGCTCGACGACGGCCGCGTGCTGCAGCTGCGG
Organism: Proluteimonas luteida; assembly: GCF_021191695.1. Classification (GTDB taxonomy): domain Bacteria; phylum Pseudomonadota; class Gammaproteobacteria; order Xanthomonadales; family Xanthomonadaceae; genus Luteimonas; species Luteimonas luteida. The sequence continues at coordinate 71,903 of NZ_JAIWPT010000016.1, read as the reverse complement.
CAACTGCTCGAACTCACCCGCGCCGGCAACGGCCGTTTCGTACGCCTGGGCGACGGCGACTGGCTCGCACTCGGCGACGACCTGCGGCGCCGGATCGAGGACCTGTCGCACCTGGCCGACAAGGTCGATGGGCGCGGCGTCCAGCTGAGCGCGTTGACCGCGCCGCTGCTGGCGGCGCTGGCCGAGGAAGCCGGTGCGTTCGACGCCGACGCCGCGTGGCAGGAGCAGTTGCAGCGGCTCGAATCGCTGCGCAGGTTCCAGCCGACCCTGCCGCGCGCGCTGCAGGCGCAGCTGCGCGACTACCAGCGCGAAGGGTTCGACTGGCTGGCGCGCCTGGCCGAATGGGGCGTGGGCGCGTGCCTGGCCGACGACATGGGCCTGGGCAAGACCGTGCAGTTGCTGGCGCTGCTGCTGCACCGCGCCGCGCTCGGCCCGCAGCTGGTGGTCGCGCCGACGTCGGTGGTGCCCAACTGGCAGGCCGAGGCGCAGCGCTTCGCGCCGTCGCTGCGCCTGCACGACTACCGCAGCCTGCGCAGCCTCGACGATCTCGGCCCCGGCCACCTGGTGCTGGTCAGCTACAGCCTGCTGCAGCAGGACCGCGAGGCATTCGCCGCACAGGCCTGGACCAGCGTGGTGCTGGACGAGGCGCAGGCGATCAAGAACGCGCAGACCAAGCGCTCGCAGGCGGTGATGGCGCTGCAGGCCGGCTTTCGCGTGGTCGCCAGCGGCACCCCGCTGGAGAACCACCTGGGCGAGCTGTGGAACCTGTTCCGCTTCATCAATCCCGGGTTGCTGGGCAGCCAGGAGCGGTTCGCCAGCCGCTTCGCGCATCCGATCGAAGGCGGCGACAAGGGCGCGCGGCGCGCGCTCAGGCAGCTGGTCCAGCCGTTCATGCTGCGCCGGCTCAAGAGCCAGGTGCTCGACGAGCTGCCCGAGCGCACCGACATCACCCAGAAGGTGGTGCTGTCGGACGCCGAACGGCACCAGTACGAGGCGCTGCGCCAGCAGGCGGTGGCCGAGCTGGCGCAGGGCGATGGCGACGACGGCGCGCAGTCGCTGCAGGTGCTGGCGCAGATCACCCGGCTGCGCCGGTTCTGCTGCCATCCCGCGCTGGTGCTGCCCGGCAGCACCCTGGCCTCGAGCAAGCTGCAGGCGCTGGCGCGGATCGTCGGCGAGCTGCGCGACAACGGCCATCGCGCGCTGGTGTTCAGCCAGTTCGTCGATCACCTGCGGATCGTCCGCGACTGGCTCGACCGCGAGGGCATCGCCTACCAGTACCTGGATGGCGCGACCCCGGCGCGCCAGCGCACCGCGGCCGTGGATGCCTTCCAGGCCGGCGCGGGCGACGTCTTCCTGATCAGCCTCAAGGCCGGCGGCAGCGGCCTGAACCTGACCGCCGCCGACTACGTGATCCACCTCGACCCGTGGTGGAACCCGGCGGTCGAGGACCAGGCCAGCGACCGCGCCCACCGGATCGGCCAGCAGCGCCCGGTGACCGTCTACCGGCTGGTGGCCGAGCACACCATCGAGGAACGGATCGTCGAGCTGCACGCGCACAAGCGCGACCTGGCCGACAGCCTGCTCGAAGGCGGCGACGTCAGCGGCAAGCTCGACGCCGATGCGCTGCTGGCACTGATCCGCAACGGCTGACGGGCCCTCGCGTCGTCTACCGTCGCAGGCGCATGTCCTGGCGCGAGAACGCGAAGCGGTGGCGTTCGAGCTGCGCGTCGATCGCGGCCGGATCGTCGTAGTGGCGCTCGCGGCAGAGGTGTTCCGGCAGTTCCAGGAACTCGGCCTCGGCGTTGTCGCCATCGATGCGGACCAGGCCGACGCCGTGGTGCCGGGTGTGCGCGTGGCGGATCGCCGGATTGCCGTGCGCGATCACCGCGTCCAGCGCGGCTGCCAGACGGCGGGTGGCCGCGGCCTGCGCGTCGTCGCCACGGGCACTGCGCTCGATGATGCTGCCGAGCGTTTCCGATGACACCGCGGTGGTCGTGAACTCCACCGTCGCGTCGCTGTGCTGGGTCGCGAAGCTGGCGTGGATGTCGCCCGACAGCAGGATCGTGCCGCCGGCCGGGTCGAAGACCTCGTCCAGCAGCCGGCGGCGCTCGGCCGGGAACCCGTCCCAGTGGTCGAGATTGAGGTAGAAGCGCCGGCGCATGGGCGCCGGTGCATCGAGCCCGGGCTGGGCGAGATCGAGCACCAGCGAGGTGAACGACACCGAGCTGGCCACCACCTTGAAGCGCGCATCGCTGCCCTGCATCCGTTGCCGGAGCCAGTCGCGCTGCGCAGGACCGAACGGAGACTCGGGCCCGTCGAGCGCGCGCAGCGCGGCGAACAGGTCGAAGCTGTCCTGGACCACGATGTAGCGCGAGCCGAGATCGCCGAAGGCCTCGGTCTTGCCCAGCGCGAGCCAGGGCAGGCCGCGCGGCAGGGTCGCCGGATCGGGCAGCGCGACCTGCGCGTCCGCCGGCACCGCGGCGTTCCAGCCTGCCGCCAGGCGGGCGAGGACGGGCAGCGCGATGCCGCCGGCGAGCGCAGCGTCGGCATAGGCCTCGGCGGGCCCGGGCGGCAGGCCGGCGGCGGTCGCAGCCTGCAGCACGCCGGCGCGCGCGGCGGCGCGCAGCGGTGCATGCGCCTGCGCGGACAGGTCGACGTAGGGGATCAGCGTCGGCAGGACCTGGTCGGGATCCAGCCCGAGTTGCGGCAGGCGCGCACGCAGCTGCGGTTCGTCGAATGCGAGCGCGCCGGGGAACGCGTCCTCGGGCACCGGATGGTCCGGCCGCGCGCTGCGGTAGTCGGTGACCAGCAGCTCCAGCGCCCGGCCGAAGCGCAGCCCGCGCCAGAGCTGCAGGTTCGGGAACAGGCGGTCGCGCGCGACCGGAAGCTGCCGGTCGCCGTCCGGGGCGGTGACCGCATCCGCCAGCTCGAGGTCGACCGGCAGGTATTCGAAGTAGGCCTGCTCGGCGTTGCGCCGGCGCTCGCGGTCGCGCTCGTCGCGGGCGCCGTCGTGATAGGTGGCCACGTCCTGCCAGCAGTCGTCGGAGAACTCGTGGTCGTCCCACAGCGCGACCAGCGGCGCGCGCGCCAGCAGCGCCTGCAGCACCGGGTCGGTGCGGAAGGTGCGGTGCAGCTGGCGGTAGTTGTCGAGGCTGCGCGCGGCGTAGTAGGGGCGCCCGCCACGCTCGAGCCGGATCGCGCCGTCGAGGTCGTCGAAGGCGATCGTGCGCGTCCCGCCCTGTTCCTGGAACTGCGGGTCGCCGGCGGTCTCGTAGATGAAGTCGCCCAGGTGCAGGACGAAGTCCAGCTCGCGGCCCAGCAGCGGCAGCAGGCTGTTGTACCAGCGGCCACCGTAGTCCTGGCAGCTCAGGAACGCGAAGTGCACCGGGACGTCGGCATCGGGCGCCGGCGCGGTGCGCGTGCGCCCGTGCGGCGAGGTGTGCGGCGCGCCGTCGCCGGCCTCGTCGAGGAAACGGTAGTGGTACGTCGTCGCCGGCTGCAGGCCGTCCACCCGGACCTTGACGCAACCGTCGCTGTCCGGCGGCACGGCCAGCGTGCGGTCCACCCGCAGGCGCGAGAACCCTTCGTCCTCGGCGACCTGCAGGCGCAGGCCGGATGCAGGCCCGGTGTAGCGCGTCCACAGCAGTACGCGGTCGGGGCGCGGGTCGCCGGAGGCGACCGATTGCGGGAACAGTGCGGGTGCGGTCCGCGCGACGGTGGCCTGGCGACCGAACGCGGGCGGCAGGACCACCGCGGACGCGGTGACGGCGAGTGCGGACAGGAAGCGGCGGCGGGCGGGCGAGTGCATGCGGGCGTGCGGCGGCGGGCGAAGCGGACACCGTAGGCGCTGCGGATGACGGTGCGGTTGCGCGGCGCACGCCGGCCGCGCGTCACGGCGGTGTCATCGCCGCATCACCACACGGCAATCCGGTGCTCGGATGCTGGCGGTTTACCCACGTCCATCCGGGAAGCCGACGCCATGCATCTTCGTGTCCATCCACTCGTGCCGGCGCTGCTGGCAGGTCTCGCCGCCCTCACTTCCGTCCAGGCGCGCGCGCAGTCGGCGGCCGCCGCACCGCAGGAACTGGACATGATCATCGTCACCGCGCAGAAGCGCGAGCAGCAGGTGCAGGAGGTGCCGATCGCGATCACCGCCTACTCGGGCGAGTTCCTGCAGGACCTCGGCGTCGACGGCTTCGAGCAGCTCGGCCACTACGTGCCGGGCCTGCAGACCCAGGTGCAGAGCCCGAACAATCCCGGTTTCGTGATCCGCGGCATCACCTCCGACAGCGGCGACGCGACCAGCGAGCCGCGCGTGTCGGTGTTCCAGGACGGCGTGTCGATCAGCCGCTCGCGCGGCTCGGTGGTCGAGCTGTTCGACATGGAGCGGGTCGAGGTGCTGCGCGGCCCGCAGGGCACGCTGTTCGGACGCGGCGCCCAGATCGGCGCGGTGCACCTGATCCAGAACAAGGCCCGCAACGCGTTCGAGGGCGGGTTCCGTGCCGGCTTCGGCAATTTCGGGGAGACCTACTTCAGCGGGCATCTCAACACGCCGCTGGTCGACGACACCCTGTACGGCCGCGTCGCCGTGTTCCACCAGCAGCGCGACGGCACCGTCGACAACCTGTCGGGCGGCACGCTCAACGGCCGCGACACCCAGGCGGTCCGCGGCGCGCTGCGCTGGGAGCTGGGCGACACCGGCACCCTGGACCTGATCCTCAACCACCAGCGCGACACCCCGCCGGGCACCGCGTTCCGCAGCGGCAACATCCCCACCCGCGAAGGCAGCACGGACTTCTGGGGCAGCGCCGCCGACCTCAACCGCGGCCGCGAGCTCGGCCTGGACCGGACCGTCGACAGCGCGACCCTGCTCGGCGATTTCCGGCTCGGCGACGACTGGACGCTGTCGACGATCACCGGCTGGCGCCGCTTCGACTCGACCGAGCAGTTCGACGGCGACGGTTCGCAGGCCTACCTGCTGGAGTTCGCCGAGATCGCTGAGGGCCGCCAGCTCAGCCAGGAAGTCCGCTTCAACTACGACGCCGGCGGCCGCTTCCGCGGCTTCGCCGGTGCGAGCTGGTTCGACGAGTCCGGCTCGCAGCGGGTGCCCTTCAGCACCGACGAGCGCAGCCTCTACGCGCTGCTGTCGCCGACGCTGACGGCGGCGGCGGGCGGCCTGCTGCCGGTGGTGCCGCTGCTCAATCCCGACGGCACGCCGAACACCAGCCTGTCGGTGATCGACGTGCACCCGGTGCTGCAGCAGATGCTCGGCCTGCCGGCGCAGTTGCCGCTCAAGCCGCTGCATACCGAGGAATACGCCAACTATGGCGACGTCCGCGCGCTGGAGGCGTTCGCCGACGGCACCTGGTCGCTGACCGACCGTTTCGACCTCACCCTGGGCCTGCGCTACACGCGCGAGAGCGTCGAGTCCGGCTACGAGTCGCTGTTCCACGGCGTCCCCAGCGTGCTGGGCCTGTTCCTGCCGTCGTTTCCCGACAGCGTCGCCTTTCCGAACGCGCTGTTCGCGCCGACCGCGGGCCGCCTGACCGCATCGGATTCGTTCTCGTCCGTGGTCGGGCGCGCGGTGGCCGGCTACCGCTTCACCGACGACCTCAACGGCTACGCCAGCGTCGCGCGCGGCCGCCGCCCCAGCCTGCTGCAGTTCAACACCGATGCGATCGAGGAAGTCGACGCCGAGATCGTCTGGAGCTACGAGCTGGGCCTGAAGGGCGCGGCCAACGATGGCCGGTTCCTGTACGACCTGGCCGCGTTCTATTACGACTACAGCAACTTCCAGGCGCAGATCGAGAACCCGGACGCGCCGCCGTTCTACGTCACCGCCAACGGCGGCAATGCGCACGCCGCCGGCTTCGAGGCGTCGCTGATGAACCGGTTCAGCGACACCCTGACCGGCTTCCTCAACTACGGCTGGATCGATGCGAAGTTCAACGGCGTCGACGACCATGGCAACCCGCAGGCGCTGGCCGGCAACCGCTTCCGGCTCACGCCCGAGCACACCGTCGCGCTGGGCCTGGACTGGCGCGTCCCGTTCGGCAACGGCCACCAGTTCTACCTGCGCCCGAACTACAGCTGGCGCTCGCAGGTGTACTTCGAGGACGACAACAAGCCGGGCATCGAGCAGGACGCCTACGGCCTGCTGAACCTCAACCTCGGCGTGCGCCTGGCCGGCGGCTGGGACCTGCAGGGCTACGTGCAGAACCTCGCCGACGAGGAATACCTGATCGACGCCGGCAACACCGGCGCGCTGTTCGGCATCCCGACCTACGTGCCCGGTTCGCCGCGCCTGTACGGCGTCCGCGTCGCCTACGCCTTCTGAGACCTGTCCACGATCCCCGAAACGGCCCGCGATCCGTTGGAGATCGTGAACAGGTTCCGAGCGCGCGACGGGCGCGTGCCGGGTCAGTCGTCGGCATCGTCGGTGCGGGCGGCCTCGTCGCGCATTGCCTGGTAGCGGCGTTCCAGTTCCGCGCGGATCTCGCGGCGCTGCCGCCCCTGTTCGAAGCGGCGGCGTTCCTCGGCGGTCTGCGGATCGCGTGGCGGCACCGGCGCCGGGCGGCCGTCGTCGTCGACCGCGACCATGGTGAAGAAGCAGCTGTTGGTATGGCGCACCGAGCGCGCGTGGATGTCCTCGGTGATGACCTTGATGCCCACTTCCATCGACGTGCGCCCGGTGTAGTTGACCGATGCCAGGAAGGTCACCAGCCCGCCGACGTGTACCGGCTCGCGGAACGTCACCTGGTCGACCGACAGCGTGACCACGTAGCGGCCGGCGTAGCGGCTGGCGCAGGCGTAGGCCACCTCGTCGAGGATCTTCAGCAGGGTGCCGCCGTGCACGTTGCCGGAGAAGTTGGCCATGTCCGGGGTCATCAGCAGCGACATGGTGAGCTGGGCGTTGCCTGGGATCATGCGGTGTCGGTCCTTGCGCGCGGGCTGCGGGCAGCATGGCATGCGCGCGGGGACGGGGAAATGCCGGCGTGCGGCCCACAGGCGCCGCGGCCGTGCGCGCCGCGTCAGCCGGTGGCGGCAGCGGCGGCATCCATGCCGGCCGGCGCCGCCAGCGCATCCGTGGCGGCGCGCAGTTCGGGCAGCAGCCGCAGCAGCAGCGCCAGCTGGTTGCCGACCAGGCGTTGCCGGGGATCGATGCCGGACGCGCTGTCGTCGGCCTGTTCCAGCTGTCCGGCGAGCGCGGACTCGGCATCGGTGTCGACCGCCGGCAGCGGCTGCCGGCGCGACAGCGCCCCGGCGATGTCGGCGAGGGCCCGCTGCAGGGTCTCGCCGGCGGCGTGCAGCGGCGCGCTGGCGTCGGGATCGAGCGCGCCGCGGTGCGCGCCGAGCGCGGACAGGTAGCCGAGCAGCGTGTTGGACAGCGCGAGGAAGCGGAACGCCGCGTCCAGGTCGCCGCGGTAGCGGCCCGGTTCGCGCAGCCGGTTCGACAGCGCGACCGACAGCGCGGCATCGGCGTTGTACATGTCGCGGCGGGCGACGCGGTAGGGCAGGTCGTCGCGCATGCCGCTGCGGTATTGCCCGAGCACCTCGGCCAGATAGCGCGCGGACGCATCGAGGACCCGGGCCATCACCAGGTGCAGCTGCCGCCCGCGCCAGTCGGGCAGCACCAGGAACGAGGCCGCCGCCGCGATCGCGCAGCCGATCACGGTGTCGAGCAGGCGCGGCCAGATCAGCACGAAGCCGTCGCCGATCAGGTTGAAGCACAGCAGCGCCATCAGCGTGATCGCCGCGGTCGCCAGCACGTAGCGGTCGGTGCGGCTGACGAAGAACACCACCGCGGCCAGCAGCGCCAGCAGCAGCTGGACCTCGACGCCGGTGAACAGCTGCATCAGCGCCCAGGTCGCCAGCAGGCCGACCAGCGTGCCGGCGACGCGCTGCACCAGCCGCAGGCGGGTCGCGCCGTAGCTGGGGCGGCAGACGAAGGCTATGGTCAGCAGGATCCAGAAACCGTTCTCGGCGTCGGTCGCCTGCATCACCGCGTAGCCGGCGGTCAGCGCGAGCGCCATCCGCAGGCCATGGCGGAACAGCACCGAGGTCGGGCTCAGCTGCTGGCCGATGCGCGTGGCCATCTCGCGCAGGGTGTGCGGCGAGGAGTCGCGCAGCCGCAGGTCCATGCCGTCCAGCGGCGCGTCCGACAGCGTGTCCTCGGACAGCCGCCGGTCGATCGCCTGCAGGTTGCCGACCAGCGATTCCAGCGAGCCCAGCAGCCGCGCGCGCCGACCCGCGTCGTGCGCGTCGCCATGCGCGTGCAGGTAGTCCAGCGACTCGCGCAGGTCGACCATCGCCTGGCGGGTCCGTTCGCCGTACCGGAACGGGCGCCGCAGGTGGATCGCCTCGCCCAGCGCGCGGCAGGCGCGGCCCTGCAGGTCCAGCAGCCGCCGGCCGCGGTAGAGCACGTCGCTGTGGAAGAACGCCTCGATCAGCGCCTCGTAGGGGTAGTGCGAGGAACTGGCGCGCTCGTGGAACTCCTGCGCCATGTAGTACAGGCGGAAGTACAGGCCCGACTGCACGCCCGGGCGGCCGGAGCGGCCGAAACGGCTGATGATCGCGTTCTTGGTCGCCTCCAGTGCGGCCACGACCTTCGCGTTCTGCTCCGACAGCGCCAGCCTGCGTGCGTGCAGGTCGCCGTGGCGCACCGGCTCGAACAGCGCCGCCTTGATCTGCAGGTAGCGCCCGAGTTCGGCGAACAGGCGGGCCATGCGCTCGCGCACCGGCCGGTTGGCGAACAGGACCGTCCACACGATCGACAGCAGCCCGTACCACGCCGCGCCGGCCAGCAGTTCCAGCGCGCCGCGCCACGCGGCGACGGTGTCGCCCGGTCCGGCCTGGTCGACGCCGATCGCGGCGTAGATCGCCAGCGCCACCGTGCCCTGGGCGATCGAGGCGTAGCGCTCGCCGAGCGCACCGAGCAGGGTCAGGCCGAACGTCGCCACGGCCAGGCAGGCGATGAACGCCAGCGGATACGGGAACAGCAGCGTCACCGCGGCCGCGGCGGCGGCGAAGCACAGCAGCGACAGCAGCACCGCCTTGGTCCGGCCGAGCCAGTTGTCGTCGGTCTCGGCCAGCGCGCTGGCGATGATGCCGAGGAAGATCGCCGGCACCGCGGCCAGCTGCTGCTGGTGCCAGCACAGCGCCATCGCCGCGCCGAACGCGATCGACACGCGCAGCGCGGCGCTGGCCTTCTCGTGGGCCCACAGGTGGGTCAGGCGTTCCTGGAGACGGGACATGCACGCGCGGGCAACGGGCGAGCCGGCATTATCGCCGGGTCCGCGCCGGCCGGACGTGACGCGCGCATCGCGCGCCGCGCCGCGGCGATCCGGTCAGCCGCGTTCGCGCTCGCGCGCGATCGCGCGCCAGCCGATGTCGTGGCGATGGAACTCGCCGGGCCACGAGATGCCGGCGATCTCCGCATAGGCACGCTGCTGCGCATCGGCGACCGATTCGCCGAGCGCGGCCACGCACAGCACGCGGCCGCCGGCGGTGACCACGTTGCCGGCGTCGTCGAGGCGGGTGCCGGCATGGAACACCTTGGTGTCCTCGACCGGCGGCGTGTCCCAGGTGTTGATCGCGTCGCCGGTGCGCGGCGTGCCGGGATAGTGCTCGGCGGCCATCACCACCCCCAGCGCCGGACGCGGATCCCACTGCGCCTCGATCCCCTCCAGCGCGCCGTCGATCGCGGCCTCGACCAGCCCGGCGAGGTCGCTCTGCAGGCGCAGCATGATCGGCTGGGTCTCCGGGTCGCCGAAGCGCACGTTGAATTCGATGACCCGCGGTTCGCCCTGCGGGTCGATCATCAGTCCCGCGTACAGGAAGCCGCTGAAGGGAATGCCGTCGTCGGCCATGCCGCGCACGGTCGGCTCGATGACCTCGCGCAGGATCCGCGCATGCACCCCGGGCGTGACCACCGGCGCCGGCGAATACGCGCCCATGCCGCCGGTATTGGGACCGGTGTCGCCGTCGCCGACGCGCTTGTGGTCCTGGCTGGTGGCCATCGCCAGTGCGGTGCGGCCGTCGACCATCGCGATGAAGCTCGCTTCCTCGCCCTCCAGGAACTCTTCGACGACCACGCGCGCGCCGGCGCTGCCGAAGGCGTTGCCCGACAGCATGTCGGTGATCGCGGCCTCGGCCTCGGCCAGCGTGGTCGCGACGATCACGCCCTTGCCCGCGGCCAGGCCGTCGGCCTTGATGACGATCGGCGCGCCGTGCTGGCGCACGTACTCGATCGCGGTGTCGGGGTCGGAGAACACCGCGTAACCGGCCGTCGGGATGCCGTGGCGGGCGAGGAAATCCTTGGCGAAGGCCTTGCTGCCTTCCAGCTGCGCGGCCGCGGCGGTCGGCCCGAAGATGCGCAGGCCCGCGTCGCGGAAACGGTCGACGATGCCGGCCACCAGCGGCGCCTCGGGACCGACCACGGTGAACGCGACGCCCTCGTCGCGGGCCAGCGTCCGCAGCGCGTCGAGGTCGGTCGCGGCGATCTCGACGTTGCGGCATTTGGCCTCGGTCGCGGTCCCGGCGTTGCCCGGCGCGACCAGCACCTCGTCGACCTGCGGCGACTGCGCGAGCTTCCACGCCAGGGCATGTTCGCGACCACCGGAACCGATGACCAGGACCTTCGACATCTCGTGCATCCAGACAGCTGGGGAGGCCGGGATTCTAGCGTGCGGGCCCGCCGATCCGCTCCGCAAGCCGTAGGAGCGCCCCCTGGGCGCGACCGGCATTGCCGACATGGGTTGCCGGTCGCGCCCAGGGGCACTCCTGCGGTTCAGGACGAGCGGCGCAGCGCCGCGGGTGCGAACGGGCGCTCAGGGGCAGCCCTCGCGCTGCAGCGCCGCCGGCACCGCCCAGGTCCCGGTGGCGGCATCGAACGCGAGACGGTGCACGGTGTCGACGCGCCGGCCGCAGAGATCGCCGTGCTCGCGCACCAGCAGGGCGTAGGCATCGGCATCGGGCCGGCTGTCGTCGATGGCGAGATCGTAGGCCACGTCGAACGTCGCATCGCCGTCGCAGTCGTCCGCCCCGGGGCAGTCGGCCAGCATCCCGGCGTTGTCGATGCTGCTGCGCAGCCACGCGGCTTCGTGGAAGCCGTCGCCGCGCGGCACCACCAGGCTGTAGGTGCCGATGGTGATGCCCTGGCCGGTGAAACCGCTCTCGACGAGGAAGCCGTGGCGCCGTGCGCCGAGGCGGCGGACCTCGATCCCGGAAACGGCGCCGAGGCTGCCGAAGGTCTGCTGGTGCGCGCGCGCCTTGGCGATCACGCCGCGACCGGCCGCGCCGTTGCCGTCCGCGCCATCCCCGGCCGCGCGCAGCAGGAAGAAATCGGTGATCGCGGCAGTCGCATGGCCGGCGCCGTCGGGAACGCCGCAGACCGCAAGCAGTTCGGCCGGTGCATCCTCGCTGCCGACCGGCGCGCGCGTGCAGACCTCGCGCGAGGCGGCGGCATCGCCCAGTCCGCTGCCAGCGACAGGCGTGCCCGGCCAGTCGCCCGACAGCTGGGCGAGCTCGCCGTAGTGCGCGACCAGGAATTCGCGCACCGCGCCGCCCGGCAGGCCGACCGCGGCCGGTGGCGGCGACGTGCCGGGCAGGGCGTCGCCGGGTGGCAGCACCCCTCGGTGTCGGTCGCGGCCAGCGCCGCGGCGGCCGGCGGATCGGCCGGCGCGTTGCAGGCCGCCAGCATCAGGCTGGCGGCGATGGTCATGGCCAGCGCTGTTGCGGGCGCAGCCGGTGGTGCAGCAGGAGTACGGCACATGACGGCCTCCACGGCCTCGATGCTGCGACTCTAGTGGCGGAAATGTCGCACGCCGGTGAACACCATCGCGATGCCGTGCTCGTCGGCCGCGGCGATGACCTCGGCGTCGCGCATCGAGCCGCCGGGCTGGATCACCGCGGCGATGCCGGCTTCGGCCGCGGCATCGATGCCGTCGCGGAACGGGAAGAACGCATCCGACGCCATCACCGAGCCGGGCACGGACAGGTGCGCGTCGGCCGCCTTGATGCCGGCGATGCGCGCCGAATACACCCGGCTCATCTGCCCGGCGCCGACGCCGATCGTGCGGTTGTCCTTCGCGTAGACGATCGCATTGGACTTGACGAACTTGGCCACGCGCCAGGCGAACAGCAGGTCGCGCTGTTGCGCCTCGCTCGGCGCGCGCTGCGTGACGACCTTCAGCTCGCCCGCGCCGACGTCGCGGTTGTCGGCGGTCTGCATCAGCAGGCCCGAGCCGACGCGCTTGACGTCGATGCCGTTGCGGCCGTTGCCGTCAGGGATGCGCAGCACGCGCACGTTGGCCTTCTTGGTTGCGTAGGCCAGCGCCTCGTCGTCGTAGTCGGGTGCGATCAGCACCTCGACGAACTGGCGGTCGAGGATCGCGCGCGCGGTCGCACCGTCGAGCCTGCGGTTGAAGGCGATGATGCCGCCGAAGGCGCTGGTCGGATCGGTCGCGTAGGCCAGCTCGTAGGCATCGCCGCAGGCCACGCCGACCGCGACGCCGCAGGGATTGGCGTGCTTGACGATGACGCAGGCCGGCGCGTCGAACTGGCGCACGCACTCCCACGCCGCATCGGCGTCGGCGATGTTGTTGTAGGACAGCGCCTTGCCCTGCAGCTGGGTGAACGTGGCCAGCGTGCCCGGTGCCGGATGCAGGTCGCGGTAGAACGCGGCCTGCTGGTGCGGATTCTCGCCATAGCGCAGGTCGGCGACCTTGATGAAACTGCCGTTGCTCTGCGCCGGGAACGTGGCGCGGTGGGCGGCGCCGGCGTCGGAGGGTTCGGCGATCGACGACAGCACGTCGCTGATGCGTGCGTCGTACTGGGCGACGCGGTTGAACGCGGCGACGGACAGCGCGAAGCGGGTCCGGGCGGTCAGCGCGCCGGCGTTGGCGTCGAGTTCGTCGACGAGCGCCGCGTACTGCGCCGGATCGGTCGCCACCGCGACGTGGGCGAAGTTCTTCGCCGCCGCGCGCAGCATCGCCGGCCCGCCGATGTCGATGTTCTCGACGATGTCGTCGAACTTCGCGTCGGGCGCGTAGGCCACGCGTTCGAACGGATACAGGTTCAGCACCAGCAGGTCGATCGGCACGATGCCGTGCTCGGCCATCACCGCATCGTCGGTGCCGCGGCGCCCGAGCAGGCCGCCATGGACCTTCGGGTGCAGGGTCTTGACCCGGCCGTCCATAATCTCCGGGAAGCCGGTGAGCGCGCCGACATCGCGCACCGGCAGGCCGGCCTCGCGCAGCGCCTTCGCGGTGCCGCCGGTCGACAGCAGCTCGATGTCGCGCGCGGCCAGCGCGGTGGCCAGTTCGATCAGGCCGGTCTTGTCGGACACGGACAGCAGGGCACGGCCGATCTTCACGGGTGCGCCGGAAAAAGCTTGGGAGGTCATGGGGGTGCGTGGGCAGCGAAGCGGGCTGCCGATTATAAGCGCCGGGCGGCGATGCCCGCGGTGGCCGCAGGCGGTGGTCGCCTCTTCCCGCGCCTCTCAGACCAGACCGTAGTCGCGCAGCTTCTTGCGCAGCGTGGCGCGGTGGATGCCGAGCATCGCCGCGGCGCGGCTCTGGTTGCCGTCGCAGAAATTCAGCACCTCGGCGAACAGCGGGATCTCGAGTTCGCGCAGCGCGACTTCGTAGAGGTTGTCGGTGTCGTTGCCGTTGAGATCGCCGAGGTAGCGCTGGATCGATGCGGCGACATGTTCGCGCAGCGGCGTGCGCGGGGCCGTGCGGGCGGTGGCGTCGGATCGATCGGCGGTGTTCAAGGTGGCTCCGGATGACGGCGTCGACGGCGGTCCGCGCGGTGGCGCAGAGGTCCGGGACGGGGCGAAGAGCCAGTCTATCGCCTCGCCGGGCGACGTGTCATGCCCGGGCCGGGCGACGGAGGCCGGCCATGCGAGCGGTCAGCGGAAGTCGAACGCGAACGAGACCGCCGGCACTTCCGGTTCGACGATCGACAGCGCGATCGTGGCGCTGGCGCCGGCTTCGATGACACCGTCGCCCGGTGGCGTGGCGAGGTATTCGGCCGGTTCGAACGCGCGCATGCCGATCGCGCGTCCGTCGACGTCGGACAGGGTCAGCAGCATCCGCGGCCAGGCCTGCGCCCAGCGCGCGTCGTTGCGGAACGTCGCGTGCACCAGCAGGTGGTCGGGCGCATCGGGGTCGGGGCGGACGTCGCGTGCCAGCAGGGTCAGTGCCGCCGGCTCGCGCCACGGCGGCAACCCGCAGCGCAGCACCGTGCAGACCGAGACCAGCAGCGGGCGCCAGCCGGGATCGCGCGCCAGCCGCGCGCGGTCGACCAGCAGGATCAGCAGGACCAGCAGCAGCGACAGGGCCGCGATCGCCGCGAGCAGCCAGCGGCGCTGGCGGGCGTCGATCTGCGGCGCGCGCGTGCCGCCGGCACGGACGAAGGTCGGCGATGCGCGAGCGGCCGGCGGCGCTGCGTCCGGCGAGCGGGTGACCGGAAGGCGTTCGACGGTCGGGTCGTGCGCGACGGATGCGGGAACCGGCGCCGGGACCGGCGCAGCCCGGGCCTGCGGCGCGGCGGCAGGCTGCGGTTGCGCCTCGCCGGTCGGATCGATGTCGATGTCGGCGGCCGGTGCCGGCGCGGCTGCTGCATCGGCTGTCGCCTGTGCGGCTTCCGGCGTTTCGGATGCCTGCGCCGTCGGCGGCGCGGGCGTGGCCGTTGGTGCAGGTTCCTGCAGGGCGGCCGGTGCGGGCGGGGCGGGAACCGGTGTGTCGGCCGCCTGTGCGTCGGCCGCCAGCGGTTGCGGCGCCGGCGCGGGCCGCAGCAGCGTGGCGACCGACGGCGCCGCCACGGCCGCGGGCGCTTCCACGCGCAGCACGCCGTGGCAACGCGGGCACCGCAGCGGTGGCAGGTCGCTGACCGGATCGGTCGCCACCAGCGCGCGGCAGTGCTTGCAGTTGATGAACATCGCGCTATTGAATCACGCCGCGCGCGAACTGCGGCGCCAGGCTCAGACCGCCCGGCGCACCCCGTCGATGCGGACCCAGTCGCCTTCGCGCGTCACCGCCAGCTGGTCGAACCACGGCCGGTAGCGGCGCAGCAGTTCCTCCTCCTGACCGTCGAGGATGCCCGACAGCGCGATGCGTCCGCCCACCGCCACGCGTCCGGCCAGGGTCTCGGCCAGCGCGTCGAGCGCGGAGGCGAGGATGTTGGCGACGACCACCGGATACGTGTCCTGCGGCGCGTCCGCGGGCAGGAACACCGCGAGCGCGTCGCCGAGCCCGTTGCGCTGGGCGTTGTCGGTCGAGGCCAGCAGCGCCTGCGGATCGTTGTCGACGCCGACCGCGCGCGCCGCGCCCAGCTTCAGCGCCGCCAGCGCGAGGATGCCGCTGCCGCAGCCGTAGTCGAGCACGGTCGCGCCGGCCAGCGTGCCGGCATCGGCCAGCGCGTCAAGCCACTGCAGGCACAGCGAGGTCGTCGGATGCGTGCCGGAACCGAACGCGAGGCCGGGATCCAGGCGCACGACCGCGGCTTCCGGCGCATCGGCGCCCTCCGGCAGCGGGGCATCCCACGGCACGATCCAGGTGCGCCGGCCGAACTGCAGCGGCACGTACTGGTCCATCCATGCCCGCTCCCAGTCCTGGTCCTCGACCTTGCGGAAGCTGGCGCGCGACCAGTCGAGCCCGGCGTCGAACGCGTCCAGCGCGGCCAGCAGCGCCAGCGCATCGGCCCCGTCGTCGAACAGCGCGGTCAGCACCACCGATTGCCACAGCGGCGTCTCGCCGACGCCGGGCTCGAGGATCGCCTGCTCGTCGCTGGTGTCGGCATCCGCGTCGAGCATCGTCACCGCGAGTGCGCCGACATCCTCCAGCGCATGCGCATAGCGCGGCTGGTCGGCTTCGGTGCATTGCAGACGCAGTTCGAGATAGGGCATGGCGGGGGCTCGTGGGCGGGGGCGGGCATCTTCGTGCCGCAGGCCGCGCAGGTAAAGCCCGGCGTGCCTGCGGGTCGCGCCGGCGCATGAGACGCGCATGCGGATGGCGACGGCGTGCGACCGGTTCTGCGTGCAAACCGTGACGGAATCGATGCGCCGCGCGCACGGCAGCGATGCCCGGGCATGGCCGGCGCCGGCGGTCGGCTACAATCGCCGTTCGCACCCAGCACCGCGCCGGAGTCCCATCTCCCACGTCATGACGGGCAAGCTGTCCATCGCGATCGTCATCTGCGCCGTCATTGCGGCGCTCGTTTCGATGTACGTCGTTCCTGCCGCGGACCGGCCAGCGCCGGCTGCGTCCGATGCCGCCGCGGATGGCGTGGAAACCCCTGCGTTGCCGCGCATCGCGCTGGCGCCTGCGGCAGGATCCGGGCAATCCGCATGGCACGGCCACCGCATAGCGTCCGCGACCGCCGCGACGCCCGCGCAGATGCGCGCGGCCTTCGAACGGTCGCCGGACCTGTTCGCGTTGCTGCAGTCGCTGCAGACCGCGGCGCGCGCCGGCGACGCCGAGGCGCGCTGGCTGGTCAGCCGGATCCACGAATACTGCGCGCCGGTGGCGCGCTCGCCGGTCGGCTATGCGCGCGACAGCGAACTCATCGACAGCCTCGGCCTGCAGGCCGGCGCCGCGCTGCGCGACGCGCGCGACCGCGTCGGCCGGCGCTGCGCGCGGTTCGTGCCCACCGACGCGCCCAGCTTCGTGCAACTGGTCGAGGCGCGCGAGGACGCGGCACTGGCCGGCAGCCTCGCCGCCGAGGCCGCACTGCTGGCAATGGGCGCGCCGCTGGCCGACGACGACGCCTACCGCGCCGATCTCGTCGAACGGGTGCAGGCCTCGCGCGATCCGGAGGCGTTCGTCGCACTGGCGCCGGCGATGGGCGTGGCCGCCAGCGGCGACATCGCGCTCGAGGGACGCGTGGCGGGGACCCAGCGCGCGGAGGTGGCCTGGAACATCGCCGGATGCCGGCTCGGCCAGCCATGCGGTCCGGACAGCGCGCTGATGACCCATTACTGCGCCAACGGCGGCATCTGTGCGCGGAACGGGCGACAGGACTTCGAAACGTTCGTGCGCGATGCGGCATTGCCGCGCGAGGACGCGGAGGAGATCGAAACGATGGTCGATGTACTGGTGAACAAAGAAACAGACGAACAGGTCGGGATGGTGTCGCGATGAAGAAGAAACCCGCAATCAAGAGCAGGCTGCGTTTCTGGCTGTGGTCCGCATTGTTCGTCGGTTACTCGGCGGCAGTGGCCGGCGTGATGATCGACGCGATCGGCGACAACTACCGCGAGCTGTCGACGGTGGCGGAGACCACGACCGAAGCGGCGCCCGAGCAGCGGCAACTGGGTGCGGCGCAGGTTGCCGCGCTGTACCGGGCGCAGAGCGCGACGCCGCTCGTGTCGCTGCCGCCGGGCAGCACCTTCCGCGTGGTCTGGCCGGACGGCTCGAGCGAGGTCGTGCGCATCGTCAGCCAGGCCGACGCGCAGGGCGTGGAAGTGGTCGACGGCAGCCAGCGGGATGCCGCCGGGCTGCCGCTGGGACAGGCGGAACTGCAGGTGCAGCCGGTGTCGACCGAGACGCCGCGGCGCGACCCCTCGGCCATGGCCGAGGCCTTCCGCGACTGAGAGGCTGAGAGTAGATCGAACGCCTACTGCGACCGCCGCCGAACGCCCAGCGCGCCTTGCCGCGGACGCCCGGCGACGCGCTCGCTACGGCGTTCGATCTACTCTCAACCTCTGAGCGTGCACGGTCGCTCGTGGCCCAGGTGGTGCACTCTGGCCGGCTGCGCCGGCGCGGCTGGCGCGGCTGAACCTGCGTTACCGATGCCGGCCCTCCGGTTTGCGGCCCGATCGCCCAGCCGGTATCGTGGTCCGCGATGTATCGCTTCGCACCGTGGGTCTACCGGTGCCTGTCCGTGTCACCCCCCTCCCTTCATTCCATACCAAGGAGATCCCCATGGAGATCGCCGCTGCACGTGTTGCCAGCTTCCACTACACCCTGACCGACGACGCCGGCAAGGTCATCGACAAATCGCCCGAATCGCAGCCGCTGCGCTATTTCCATGGCGCCGGCAACATCGTGCCGGGCCTGGAGAAGGCGCTCGACGGCAAGCAGGCCGGCGACGCGCTGCAGGTCGTGGTCAAGCCGGAAGAAGGCTACGGCGTGTGCAACGAAGGTTTGATCCAGTCCGTGCCGCGCGAGGCGTTCCAGGGCGTCGACAAGGTCGAGCCGGGCATGCAGTTCCAGGCCCAGACCGGCAACGGCCCGCTGCTGGTGACGGTGGTGGAGGTCGACGATGCCCAGGTCAGGATCGACGGCAACCATCCGCTGGCCGGCCGCACCCTGAATTTCGCGGTGCAGGTGGTCGACGTTCGCGATGCGACGGAAGAGGAAAAGCAGGTCGGCCGGGCGCTGCCTGCGGCCGCCTGATCCGCGCTGGCGGCCGCCCGCGCGCACCGGGCAGCCGTGCGTGGCCCGGTGCGCGCTGATCCCTGCGGCCGCCGGTGTCGCCATATCCGACCGTTGTCACGATATCGGGGCCGGTGCGCATTGTTTGCGGTGATACGATGCGCCGGCGTCTGCGCACGCCCAGCGTCGGCGGTTCCGGATCGAGGGATTCCCGATGAATGCAAGCACCGGCGCGAGCCTCGAACGCCTGCAACGCGACATGCGCCTGCTCAAGGCCTACGCGCTGGTCCTGACGGTCGCGCTGCTCGCGCTCGGCCTCGTCGCCGTGCGGTCCCCTTCTTCGCAGTCGGTGCTCGACGTGGAGCGGATCAACATCGTCGACCCGACCGGCGTGACCCGCGTGGTGATCGCCAACGCCGAGCGCTTCCCGCTGCCGAAACTCGACGGCCGCGAGTATCCGCGCGCGGTGCAGCCTGCGGGGCTGGTGTTCTACGACGCCAAGGGCGACGAGCTGGGCGGGATCGCGATCACCGATGCCGAGATGGGCAAAATCAGCGCGCTGGCCTTCGACTACCCCAACTACGACGCGATGGGCATGGTCACCCGGGTGAGCGCCGACGGCAGCGACGCCATGGCCGGTTTCCTCATCAATTCACGGCCGCCGGCCGGGCTGGACGTGATCGAAGCCAGCCGCGTCGTCGAGCGCCGCATCGGCATCCACAACCGGAACGAGGACGCCGAGATCGTGTTGGCCGATCCGCAGGGCCGCGACCGCATCCGCCTGGTGGCCGACGCCGCCGGCGATGCCCGCATCGAAGTGCTCGACGCCGAGGGCAACGTGACCTTCCGCGCGCCCGGCGCCGCGAAAGACTGACCGCTCCGCAGGGCGCGGCCCGGCGACTTCCGTCTGGACGCACGACGCAATGCGCCATCCCGACGGGGGACCCGAATCCGCGCGGTGTAATCTGACGGCATTCCGAAACCAGCGAAATCGACCGTTCATGCGCGTGACCGAACAGCACGACGATCTGGACAACGCCCTGGAATCGCGCGGGAAATCGCGCTATGGCGCCTCACTGCGTCTGTCCGTCGCTCCCATGATGGACTGGACCGACGTCCACTGCCGGCAGTTCCACCGGCTGCTCGCGCCGGGTGCGCGGCTGTACACCGAGATGGTGCATGCCAACGCGGTCATCCACGGCGACCGCGCGCGGCTGCTGGCGATGACGCCGGAGCAGGCGCCGCTGGCGCTGCAGCTCGGCGGCAGCGAGCCGCGGCTGCTGGCCGAGGCGGCGCGCATTGCCGCAGCGCACGGGTTCGACGAGATCAACCTCAACTGCGGCTGCCCGTCGGACCGGGTGCAGGCCGGGTGCTTCGGCGCCTGCCTGATGCGCGAGCCGGGGCTGGTGGCCGACTGCGTGGCGGCGATGGCGGCGGCCAGCGCCGTGCCGGTCACGGTCAAGTGCCGGCTCGGGGTCGACGACGATGACGACTATGCGGCCTTCGCCGCGTTCGTCGACGGTGTCGTCGCCGCCGGCGCGTCGATGGTCGTGGTGCACGCGCGCAACGCGTGGCTGCAGGGCCTGTCGCCGAAGGAGAACCGCGAGGTCCCGCCGCTGCGCTACGACTGGGCGCACCGGCTCAAGCGCGAGCGCCCCACGCTGCCGGTGGTGCTCAATGGCGGGATCGCGACGCTGGAGGACGCGCTTGCGCAGCTCGGGTCGGTCGACGGGGTGATGCTGGGCCGCGCCGCCTATCACGATCCGTATCTGCTGCACCGGACCGATGCGGCGCTGGCCGGCCTGCAGCCGCGCCCGCGGGCCGAGCTGCTGCGCGCGCTGCGTCCCTATGTCGAGGCGCAACTGCAGGCCGGGGTCGCGCTCAAGCACATCACCCGGCACGTGCTGGGGCTGTTCCACGGGCAGCCGGGCGGGCGGCAGTTCCGCCAGGTCCTCAGCGAAGGTGCGCACCGCCCGGGCGCCGACTGGACGCTGGTGGAACGTGCGCTGGCCGCGACCGCGCCGCGGGCCCGCGCGGCGGCATGATCACCCGCGACGCCGACGCGTTCTTCGCCGCGGCGCTGGCCTGTCCCGCCGATTTCGGCCCGCCGACCGCGCGGGCCGCGTTCCTGGTGTCGCCCGAGGGGTTCGGCCGTGCCGAGGAATCGGCGCGCGACAACCGCTACATGGCCGCCGCCGCCGCCTTCGATCCCGATCTGGCGATGCGCGAGCACCGGGCACTGCAGCGCCGGATGTCGACCGTGCTGCCGACCGTGTGCTTCGCCGGCGATCCGGCGACGCCCGACGCGGTGTTTCCCAACAACGTGTTCGCGACCGTGGACGGGCGCGCGATCATCGGCCGCATGCGCCATCCGGTCCGCCAGGCCGAGGCGTCGCGGGCCGATATCCGCGGCTTCCTGCGCGATGTACTGCGGCACCGCGAGATCGACCTGTCGACCCAGCCGCATCCGTGCGAGCTGACGGGCTCGCTGGTCATCGACCGCGCCCGCGGCCTGGGGTTCTGCGGCCTGTCGGAGCGCTGCGACGAGGCCGGTGCGCGGCTGATGCACGAGGCGTTCGGGCTGCGCGCGACGCTGTTGTTCGACCTGGCACCGGGCGAGTACCACGGCAACGTGGTGCTGGCGGTGCTGGCCGGGCGCGCGGCGCTGGTGTGCCCGCAGGGCTTTGCCGACCCGACCGTCGGCGACGCCATCGCCGGCTTCTATGGCGCCGCCGGCTTCCGGCTGGACGCGGCCGCGAAGGCCGCCTTCGTGGCCAACGCCATTGCCCTGTCGCCGGCCAGCGTGTGGATGAGCGCGGCGGCGGGGGCGGCGCTGCCGGCCCCGGTCCGCGCGGGGCTGGAGGCGGCCGGGTTCGTGGTCGAGACCGTGCCGCTGGCGGCGGTCGAGGCCGCGGGCGGCTCGCTGCGCTGCTGCGTCGCGGAGATCTACTGAGGGGCCGCGCAAGGATCGCCCGCCGGCTTCGGCCGCCCGGGCTCCGCACCGCACTCGCGATGGCGCCCGGTTTCCTGTCGCCTCCGGTCCGAAGGCCGGGCCCAAGCCCTTGAACCTGAACAGGTTTGGCAATGCGAAGAAAAAGTTAAGGACGGATTCACCGCCCTGCTCCAAGAATCCGGGACGTTGTTCCAGTTTCATCCCTGTCCCCTGTCGAGGAGCGGCCAGCGTGTCCGTTGCGGTGCCCCGTCTGCTGTTGATCCTGCTGCCCGCCGTCGTTGCGGGCAGCGTCGCAGTGCCGGCGCGGGCCTTCGACGATCCGCCGCGGCCGCGCGTCGAGCAGGACCGGCGCGGTGACGTCGGGACGCCGCCGCAGCGCCGCAGCCGGGCCCAGGATTCCATGTCCGAATCGGTGCGCCGCATCGAACGCACGACCCGGGGCCGGGTACTCAGCGCCGAGCGCATGCACTCCGACGGACGCGACCTCAACCGGATCAAGGTGCTCGACGACAGCGGCCGGGTGCGCGTCTACGTCGACGATCCGCAGCAGCGCGGACGCCCGGTGCGTGCACGCGGCGATGACGATTGATCCTGCATTCTCGCCCCATTCACGGCCGATCCGGCCGTCTCGACCGGAGTTGACCCATGCGTATCCTGCTCGTCGAAGACGAAGCTCCCCTGCGTGAGACCCTCGCGGCCCGGCTGAAGCGCGAAGGCTTCGCCGTCGATGCCGCACAGGACGGCGAGGAAGGCCTGTACATGGGCCGCGAAGTGCCGTTCGACGTGGGCATCATCGACCTCGGCCTGCCGAAGATGTCGGGCATGGAGCTGATCAAGGCCCTGCGCGAGGAAGGCAAGCAGTTCCCGGTGCTGATCCTGACCGCCCGTTCGAGCTGGCAGGACAAGGTCGACGGCCTCAAGCAGGGCGCCGACGACTACCTGGTCAAGCCTTTCCACGTCGAGGAGCTGCTGGCGCGCATCAACGCGCTGGTGCGCCGCGCCGCCGGCTGGAGCAAGCCCACGCTCGAATGCGGCACGGTGATGCTGGACCTGGCCGCGCAGACGGTCAGCGTCGACGGCAAGAACGTCGACCTCACCAGCTACGAGTACAAGGTGCTCGAGTACCTGATGATGCATGCCGGCGAACTGGTCTCGAAGGCGGACCTGACCGAGCACATCTACCAGCAGGATTTCGACCGCGATTCGAACGTGCTGGAGGTGTTCATCGGCCGCCTGCGCAAGAAGCTGGACCCGGAAGGCACGCTCAAGCCGATCGAGACCGTGCGCGGCCGCGGCTACCGGTTCGCGATCCCGCGCAACACCGAAGGCTGACGCGGCGTCGCGCCGTTCCGCATCCCGGCCGCGTGCCACACCGCCGGGCAATGCCGGCGGCGCGCGCGTGTAGGCTGTCCGACAGGCGCGGGACAGGGCTGGAGCAGGGCGTGAACGATGGCAGGTGAGACACGACGGCAGCTGCACTGGCGCCCGCGCTCGTTGCAGGCGCGCCAGTTGCTCGCCGCCAGCCTCGGCCTGCTGGCGTTCCTGGCGCTGGCCGGCTACGCGCTCGACCGGGCGTTCATCGACGTCGCCAGCGAGGGCCAGCGCGAGCGCCTGCGCAACTACGTCTACGCCTACGCGGGCGACATCGATTTCCTGCGCGGCGGCGAGATCTACACCTCCGAGTCGTCGCCCGACGACCGCTTCCTGCGGCCCGGCAGCGGCCTGTATGCCGAGGTCGTCCTGCCCAACGGCTACTGGAGTTCGCCGTCGGCCTCCGGGCCGCAGCTGCCCGACGCCGGCATGCTGGCCGCGCGCGAGGAGAAGTTCGAAGGTCCGCTGTCGATGCTGCGCAGCGACGGCACCCGCGGCGAGGTCTACCGCTACGGCCTGGGCCTGCTGTGGTCGCCCGAGGGGCGCAGCGACGAGGAGTTCGCCTACACCATCTACGTGATGGAGGACGCCGGCATCGTGCCGCGCCAGGTGCGCGTGTTCCGCGCCGCGCTGTGGGTCAACCTCGGCATCGCCGGGTTGATCCTGCTGCTGCTGCAGGGGCTGATCCTGCGCTGGAGCCTGTGGCCGCTGCGCCGGGTGGAGAGCGAGCTGGTGCGCGTGCAGCGCGGCCAGGCCGAGCGCATGGGCATGCAGCACCCGCGCGAGCTGCTGCCGCTGACCGAGAGCATCAACGCGCTGATCGACAGCGAGCGCGAGCATCTCAACCGCCAGCGCAACACCATGTCCGACCTCGCGCACAGCCTCAAGACGCCGCTGGCGGTGCTGCGCTCGCGGCTCGACGCCGGCACCGGCGAGGCGGAGCTGCGCGAGGAGGTGGAAACCCAGCTGCAGCGCATGACCGACCTGGTGACCTACCAGCTGGCGCGCGCGGCCTCCAGCGGCCACCAGCTGTTCGCGGCGGCCATCGAGATCGAGCCGCACGCCGAGCAGATCGTGCGCGGGCTGGAGAAGATCTATGCCGCCAAGGGCACGATCTGCGAGTTCGAGATCGACTCCGCGGCGCGCTTCCACGGCGAACCCGGCGACCTGCAGGAGCTGCTCGGCAACCTGCTGGAGAATGCATTCAAGTGGGCGAAATCGCGGGTGCTGCTGACGGTCACCGAGGGCGAGCGCGCCCCCAACCGCCGGCCCGGGCTGGTGCTGGTGGTCGAGGACGACGGCCCCGGCATTCCCGAAGGCCGCATCGCCGACGTGCTGCAGCGCGGCGTGCGCGGCGACGAGCGCGTGCAGGGCCACGGCATCGGCCTGTCGATCGTGCAGGACATCGTCCACAGCTATCGCGGCGAGCTGCAGGTGGGCCGGTCGACGGAGCTGGGCGGCGCGCGTTTCGAGGTGCAGCTGCCGCCGGGGTTCTGAGCGCCTCAGGCCAGCGGCGGGCGGCCGTAGAACTTCGCCAGGTGCGCGGCGACGGCCGGAAATGCCGCCTGCAGCACCTGCGGCGCACTGAAGTGGTACTCGCTGCAGACCGCGAAGAACTCCTCCGGCGCCTCGGCCGCGTACGGGTCTATCGTGGTTGCGCGGCCGGCCTCGACCTCGGCGACGAAGCCGTCGTAGGCGCGCTGGAAATCCCGGGCCCAGGCCTGCTGCCAGTGGCGCGGCAGCGGCGGGGTGCCGTCGAGCAGTCCGTCGAGCGCGTCGAGCTTGTGCGCCATCTCGTGCACCGCGACGCAGAAACCGGCGTCGGGTTCGGCGATGTCGGCCTGCACGTCGGCCCAGGACAGCACCAGCGGGCCGCTCTCCCAGGCCTCGCCGATCAGTTCGTCGTCCCACTCGTGCATCACCCCGGCGGCGTCGACATGGGTGCGGTTCACCCGGAACGCATCGGGGTAGACGATCAGCTGCGACCAGCCGTGCAGGCCTTCCTCGCCGAATTCCAGCAGCGGCAGGCAGCACAGCGCGGCCAGCAGCAGGCGGTCGCTGTCGTCGAGGACCAGGTCGCCGATCGGGGTGATCGTCTTGTGCTGCAGGAAGCGCGCGGCCAGCGCCTGCAGTGCCGCCTCGCGGCTGCCGGGGCGCACGTCGACGGAGGAGCCCTCATCGGAGGGCGCGCCGTCGTCGAGCGTCCGCAGCCATGGCAGGCGCGTGCGCACCGCCTGCCACGACACGGGATCGGGCGCGGGCGGGGTGCCTGCGAACAGGCGGCGGATCAGCGAACGCACCACGGACCTGCTGGGTTCAGCGGAACATCCCCGGCAGGAAGCTGTGCCAGCGGGGGCGGGCGGCGCTGGCGCTGTCGGCAGCAGCCGGTACGCGCGGCTTCGCAGTGCCCAGCGCAGCAGCCGGGCCCTCGGCGTCGTTGCCGGCCGGCGTCGTCGACGGGGCGGCGACCTGGCACGGCGGCTTGCCTTCGGCATCGGCCAGGCGCACATCGCGCGCGGCGACCGGCAGGGCTGCCGCGAACAGCAGGCTGCAGAACACGAGTCGCATCGGCATTCGGATCGGCATGGGGACACTCCGGCGGGCGGGCGCGGGACCGCTCGCGACTATAACAGGGCGGCCATCGGCCCGGAACGCACCGCGACAGGCCGGCGGCGGTCGTCGATAATCGCCGGATGCCCGTCTCCCCTGTTCCCGCGCGCGCTGCGCTCCTGCGTGATGCACCGCGCCCGCGCGATGCCCTGCCGTGTGCCGCCGTCCGCGATCGCGGTACGTCCGGCGGTCCGTGCGCATGAATCCCGAGCGCGCGCTGCTGCAGCGGCTCATCGACGGCCCGGTCCCGGGCGACGTGCTTGCGCGCGAATCCGGGCAGACCCGGGCGGCGGTATGGAAGCGCATCGGCCTGCTGCGGGAGGCCGGCGTCCCGATCGTCGCCGTCCGCGGTACCGGCTATGCGCTGCAGCAACCGCTGACGCTGCTCGACGCCGACGCGATCCGCGCGGCGCTGGGCGACGCCACCCGCCAGCGGCTGGCCGCGCTCGACGTCGCCTGGACGCTCGACTCGACCAACGCCGAACTGCTGCGCCGGCCGATGCCCGGTGTCGCCGCGCAGGTGCTGCTGGCCGAGCGCCAGACCGGTGGGCGCGGGCGCCGCGGGCGGATCTGGCAGTCGCCGCTGGCCGCGCATCTGTACCTGTCGCTGCAGCGCGGCTTCGACGGCGGGCTGGCGCGGCTCGGCGGGCTGAGCCTGGTGGCGGGCATCACCGCGGTCGAGGCGCTGCACGGGCTTGGTTTCGGCGCGGTCGGGTTGAAGTGGCCCAATGATCTGGTGGTCGACGATGGCGGCGTGTTGCGCAAGCTCGGCGGCGTGCTGGTCGAGGGCGGCGGCGAGCATGCGGGCCCGGCCCGCGCGGTGCTGGGCATCGGCATCAACGTGCAGATGCCGGCAGGTGCCGCGGCCGGCGTCGACCAGCCGTGGTGCGATCTGGCGATGCTGTCGGCAATGCGCGCGCCACCGTCGCGCAATGCACTCGCGGCGGCGCTGGTCGAGGCCTGGGTGCACGCGCTGGCGACGTTCGACCGCGACGGCCTGGCGCCGTTCCTGGCGCGGTTCGCCGCGGTCGACGTGCTGGCCGGTCGCCCGGTCACGGTGCACGGCGGCAGTGGCGACCTGGCCGGCGAGGCCGCCGGCATCGCCGACGACGGCGCCCTGCGCGTGCGCCTGGCCACGGGCGTCCGGCACTTCCACGCCGGCGAGATCAGCGTGCGCAGGCAGGGCGCCGGCGCATGAGCACGTGGCTGTTCGACCTCGGCAACACGCGGCTGAAGTTCGCGCCGCTGCGCGACGACGGCACGCCCGGCGAGATCATCGGCGCGGCGCACGATGGCGGCCGCTTCGACCCGGCCTGGCTGGCGGGATTGCCGCAACGCTTCGATACCGCGCTGGTCGCCAGCGTCGCATCGCCGGCGCTGCGCGTCGCGCTGCTCGAACTGCTGGCCGCGCGTTGCCGGCGCATCACGCTGGCGACCACGTGCCGCGTGCTGGCAGGCGTGACCATCGCCTATCCGGAACCGTCGCGGCTGGGCGTCGACCGGTTCCTGGCCCTGCTGGCCGCGCACGCGCGGCTGCCGGGCCGTCCGGTGCTGCTCGGCGGCGTCGGCACCGCGCTGACGATCGACCTGCTCGATGCCACGGGCCTGCATCGCGGCGGACGCATCGCGCCGTCGCCGGCGCTGATGCGCGAGGCCCTGCATCGCCGCGCATCGCACCTGCCCGGGCACGGCGGCGATTACGCCGAGTTCGCGGTCGACACCGCCGATGCCTTGGTCTCCGGCTGCGACGGCGCGGCGCTCGGCCTGATCGAACGCAGCCTCGCCGCCGCCACCGGCCTGCTCGGGACGCCGCCATCCCTGCTGCTGCACGGCGGCGGCGCGGCTGCGCTGCAGCCGCATCTGCCCGCGGCGACGCTGTGCACGGACCTGGTGCTGGCCGGACTCGCGCGCTGGCATTGCGCGATCGTCCGAACGCCGCTCGATGGCCGCTAGAATCGCCCCATGCTGCTCCGCTCCCTTGTCGTCCTGCTGCTGATCCTCAACCTCGGCGTCATCACCTGGTGGGCGACGCGCGGGGCGCCCGAGGTCGTGGCGCCGGTCGTGCTGCCTGCCGATGTCCCGCGCCTGCAACTGGCGGGAGAAGTGGCGCCTGCAGCCGCGTCCCGCGACACCGGCACGGCCGAAGCGGGATCGATCGTCCGCGCCGACGAGGCCACGTCGACTGCCGTGCCTGCGACGCCGGCGCCCCTGCCTGCAGATCCGCCGCAATGCCACGCACTCGGCCCATTCGCCGACGCCGCCGTGCGCGACGCGGCGCAGGCGCGCCTGGCCGGCGTGGTCGTGCGCGCGTCGGCGCGCGATGTCAGCGAGGTGCCGCGCGGCTGGCGGGTGTGGATGACGCCGCTGGCCGACCGTGCCGCGGCCAATGCGATGGTCGCGCGGCTGGTTGGGGCCGGGTTCAACGACTACTACGTCATCGCCGACGGCGACGAGGCCAACGGCATCGCGCTCGGCCGGTTCGGCAGCGAGCCAGGCGCCGAATCGCGCGCGCGTGCGTTGCGCGGGGCCGGTTTCGAGGTGCAGACGGCGCCGCTGGGCAGCGTGATCGTGCGCCATTGGCTCGACGTCATGGCCGCCGACGGCGACACCGGCGAAGCGCTGCGCGCACGGGTATCCGCCGCCCGGGCCGAACCGCGCGACTGCAACGCATCGCGGGATGCGGGTTAGAATGCCGCTCCCCGCGGCGCCACGCGCCGCGGCCCGTGCCGGCATAGCTCAGTTGGTAGAGCAACCGCCTTGTAACTCGGACGCGGTTGTTGTGGTGACCGGCCGAAAGGCTAGGCGCGGCAAGGCTTTAGGCTCGCCAGCGCGTAAACTGCGGGACAAGCCGGACACGGTTTGAGCAAGAGAAGTACGACATCGCCGCTTTAGCTCAGTCGGTAGAGCAACTGATTTGTAATCAGTAGGTCGTCCGTTCGATTCGGACAAGCGGCACCATCCTTCGTAGTCAGCGCCGTTTCGCGCTGCTCTTTCTGGACTTCGGCTGGAGCTTGGCCGCGCGCTGCTCCAGGTATTCGCCCAGCAGTCCGAGCGGCGGCACGCCGAGAGCCTCGGCGAACTCGACCAGCTCAACGGCGTCGATGCGCCGCTCGCCTCTCTCGCACTTCGACACGAAGGTCTGCGTGTTTCCCAGCCGTTCGGCCAGATCGACCTGCGACACGCCCGCCCGCTTGCGGGCCGCCTTCAGGACGGTCAGCAGTAGCTGGTAGTCGGGATTGTGGGTCGATTGGGCCATCGCGCGGTGACAGGCTGGTCACCGCACGCTAGAGTCCGTATTGGATTAGTCCAAAATAGACTATTTATTGGCATTGCTCAGGGGGAGTGAATGAAGCGGATAGGGATTCTTCTGGTCGTCCTGGTGGTCCTGGCCTGGGTCGGATCGAAGCTGGTGCCGCGCAGTGAACCCGCTGTCGCCGCCGCGCCCGCAGTAGTGGCCGAGGGGCCGCAGAAGCAGGCCCAGCAGCCCGAGGCAACGAAGCCCGAGCCGGAGCGCCCCATGACGGCCGCGGAGAAGAAGGCGCAGCAGGAGAAGTGGTTCGGTGCCGAGACGATCGTGGCGGCAGAGCGCGCGGTGAGGGGCGAGCTGAAGGACCCGGACGCCGCGCAGTTCCGGGACGTGCGCGCCAACTACACCGAGGAGTTCGGCGTGGTCGCCTGCGGTCGGGTCAACGCCAAGAACGAGTTGGGAGGGTACACAGGCTTCCGGCGCTTCGTGTCGGGTGGAAAGAGCGTCATCCTTGAGGGGCGGGACAATGTGGCGGACGCATGGGTTGGCGCTTGCCTGTAGCGCCTCCCGAATCATCATTCGGACTTCTGACCGTTACGCCTTGATTCCACGAGTTCGTCGAAGCGCGCTAGCTGGAGATTGAGCAATCGGCTTGGAAGCATCAGTGAGTACATGAATGCGAAGGCAGCGAAGCCGAGATAAAGCGCTTCCAAGCAGGTGACCAGTCGTCCGTCCGGCTCGCGCTTGGCCACGATGGTCGTCAGAAAGACCAACGCAAGCACAATCAAGTAGGAGATGAAGAGCCACTTGTGGCGTACGAGCCGCTGGTAAACGTTGCTCCGCTTGACGGCGTCCGAACGCCACGTGCGCCCTCGATATAGGCCGGGCTCGCCCAGAAGGGTCATCACTGTGATGAGAAAGCCGGCCAGGATCGAGAATACGTTGACGATGACGCCGCGGGCTTCGTCGTTGCCGTGGACGAATGGCTGCCCGTACCAACCGATCACCGCCGAAACGGCGGTGATCGCGGCGAACAGCCCGATTCGGCTCCAGTCAACTTCGAGGGGACGCACGTCATTGCTCCAGCAGGTTCCCCTGCGTTATCTGGTCAAAGTAGATTCCCATCTCACCCCATACGCTGGTGTGACTGACGGAATTGTCCTTCGTTTCCACCTTCACGCCCGTCTGAAGTCGGATTTCCCCGGAAGTGATGCGTTCGTTCTTCTGGGTGATGATCGTGAACTCGCTTACGGGTGTCTCGGTGTCGTCATCAAGTACCGTCTCCGCGAGATCCTCGATAAAGTCCTGAGAGCTCTGGATCGCACGGGTGTTGCCGTCCAGCTTGACCTCAACATTCACGATGAGGTCCTCCAGCGCCTTCTGTTTGGTCAGCGACTGGTCCTTGCTTACTAGCGCGCCAAGCTCATCGCCGAGAGAACCGAGAGACTTTGCTATCCAACTTGTGCGGCGCGCCTTCGGCAAGCTCAGGTCGAAGGCGCTCACGGCCAGTTGGATGGACTTGACGCCGTGATCCTGGATCAGTTGCAACTTGTCCAAGTTGCTCGCAGGAACCAGATCGAAGCCGCTGGACTCATCATGAAGCTCTGCTTCCCTGAAAAGCTGGGACAAGTACAGCGACGCTTTGCTCTTGCTGATACCGTGCCCGCAATAAAGGACATGGTGTTCTTTCAGTAGCAGGAAGCAGTCTCCGTCCTTGAATTCCTTGCCTCTCGGAGGCGGCTGGGCGCCTTCGTCATCTTCGGCGGTAGTCGCCTTGGGCTGGAGCGTTGATGCCTGCACGCCAGGAACATATCGCGTGAGGTGCATCAGCGTACGCCCATTAGAATTGCTGAAGTGCTGAATCCGCACCACGTCTCCGCCGCCGAGCTCGATCTCGGTTGCATCGCAGGTGCTCTTCTTTCTTCGAGCCTTTTTTGCGATCGACTGAAGGTCAAAAGGCTGGTCGTCGCGTCTGGCGCGTAGGTAGTAGACCGTCTTGGTGGTTTGGTCTGCTGGCATTGTCCATTTCCCCCTGTGTTGGCATTCCTGAATGGATATTCAGGGACGGGAGGTCCGAAGTCAAAAGTCTGCTCTTGCTGCGTCGCAGCGATTAAGACTGCACAGGCTCGCCAGGCAGTCCGTGTCACATCCCAGGTCGTGCGACTTGATGCCGAGCAGCCCGGACCGAATCGGGCGACACGGGCTCACCGGGGAGCTTGGACGAAGTGCTGGTATCAGCGCGCGAGCCGTCCGGGTACAGTGTGGTTAATCGGCTGCCGACCAGACCAGCCCGAGGATCGCCGGCGATGGCTATGGCGATCAGAAGTGCTTTCGGTGGCAAGAACAGCCGAGGCCAGCCCAGAGTGACGAACTGAGCAGCCCATCTCTGCGACGCACAGCAGGCCCAGTCCCCCGGCGGCATTCCGCCTCCGTGGGAACTTGGAGATGGAGCACGCTTGTGACTACCCCCGAACCCAAGAAGCTCAACCCCGAAGAGCTGGCCGAACTGCACGCGCTTCCCGACGAGGCGATGGTCAAGCCCGAGGAAGCCGCCGCGCTCCTGCGGCTGAAGCGCGCCACGTTGGCGTGGTACCGCTGCCACGGCGGTGGCCCGAAGTACGTCCGCGTCGGACCGAAGCTGATCCGCTACCGCATGGGCGACCTGCGCGACTACTCGAAGGGCCAGCCGATGAGCGAGGGCGTCCGCAAGGTCGCCGCCGCGATGCTGGCCGCCCGCACCGCCAACGCGGAGGGCTGACCGATGGCCGCGAATGAAAACGCCCACGGCGTGCGAGACCGTGGGCGCAAGGGTACGACCGACCAGGAGAGCGAGCTGTCCAAGACTCACGGGATCAATGATGCCGCGGGGCACATCGCCGCGACGCCATCATTTGAGACCGCATC
Organism: Proluteimonas luteida; assembly: GCF_021191695.1. GTDB lineage: Bacteria > Pseudomonadota > Gammaproteobacteria > Xanthomonadales > Xanthomonadaceae > Luteimonas > Luteimonas luteida. The sequence continues at coordinate 40,438 of NZ_JAIWPT010000016.1, read as the reverse complement.
TGAGTACCGCCGCGTCCGACTCGACCTGATCCCGCTGCGCCACCGCGACAAAATGCCCGCCGACAAGCGGTGGCAGGAACGCGCCTACGACCAGTGCGAGGTATTGGAGCGCGCGAGGCGCGACGGCCTGAACCTGGGCGTGCGCCTGCCCGCCGACGTGGTCGTGGTGGACGTGGACCCGCGCAACTTCCCGACTGGGCGCGACAGCCTGGCCGACATGGCCGCCGCCTTCGGCTTGGACCTGACGTCTGCGCCGCATGTCCTCACCGGCAACCTGTCTCACCCCGGCCACCATTTCTACTTCCGCAAGCCCGCGGGCGCGGTGCTGCTGGACAGCGTGGACGGCTTCGAGGGCGTGGAGCTGAAGTCGCTCGGCCGCCAGGTCGTCGCGGCGGGTTCTGTGCATCCGACTGGCGGCCTGTACCGCTGGGCATCTGATTCGCCGCCGCTGCACGACATGCCCGACCTGCCCGCAAGGCTGGTCGAGGCGGCGCGCAGGCCGGAGAGGAGGCGCGCCACGGGCGCGGGCGAGATCACCGCCGAGCAGCTGGCCGCATCGCTGGAGCATTTGGACCCGACGGACTTCCGCGAGCACGACGCGTGGCGGGAGCTGATGATGGCCTGCCACCACGCGACCGACGGCGTCGGGCGGCAGGAGTTCATCGACTGGAGCACGTCCGATCCGAAGTTCGCGGATCACGAGTGGATCGTCGGGCGTCGCTGGGATTCACTGCACGCCGACCGCGACGACGCGGTGACCATCGCGACGCTGCGCAGGCGCCTCAACGAGGCCGGGTCCGACATCGCGCCGCCCGACGCTGCCGATGACTTCGACGTGTGGGACGAGGTCGAACCCGCCGAGGAGCGTAGCCGCTGGAACTTCCTTTCGCTGGACGACGTGGAGTCGCTGCCGCCGCCGAAGTGGCTGGTGCCCGGCGTGCTGACCGAGGGCAGCCTCGCCGCCATCTACGGCGCGCCGGAGTCGGGCAAGTCGTTCCTGGCGGTGGACATGTCGATGGCCATCGCGGGTGGCATCGACTGGCACGGCAGGCAGGTCGAGCGCGGCGGCGTCCTGTACATCGCCGCGGAGGGCGCGCCTGGCCTGGGCAAGCGCTTCCGAGCCTGGAAGGTGGACAGGTGCGCCCAGGGTCGCGGGTTCGACCTGCACCTCATGCGCGACGACCTCAACCTCGCAGCTGAGAAGGACGGCGGCGTGCGTGCCTTCGTCCAGGCTGTGTCCGACGAGCTTGGGCCGCTGCGCCTGATCGTCATCGACACGCTCAACCAGACGGCAGCAGGCGCCGACGAGAACTCGGCGAAGGACATGGGGCGCTACATCGCGAGCATGAAGCTGCTGCGCAACGTTACTGGCGCGGCGGTAGTCGTGGTGCACCACTCAGGCAAGGACCTGAGCAAGGGCATGCGCGGCAGCACCGCGCTGCTGGGCGCGATGGATACGACTGTCGAGGTGGAGCGCGCCAGCGATGGGCATTCGATCAAGGTGACGGTGAAGAAGCAGAAGGACGCGGATCGCGAACCCCCGATGCGCTTCAACATGGAGAAGGTCGGCGATTCCCTGGTGCTGCGTCCCACCGTGATGGTCGATGCGCAGGGTGAGTTCGGCGGCGCGATGGACCCCATCCTGGAGCTGGCACGGCAGGAGGCGAACGAGCGCGGCGGCAGCATACCGCTGAAGGAGCTGGCCGCGATCGTCTGCGAGCGGGACGGCGTCGCCGACAAGACGGCGAGGCGCAAGATCGAGGCCGCCATCCCCGATGGGCGCGGCAACGCCAGGGCGTCGATCGACGGCTTCATGGTGTGGCTGGAGCCGATGGACGCGCGCAACCCGAGGCTCGGAATCCTGGTCAGGACGGAGGGGTGAACGTGCGTTTTCGATTGTCACGGGGCGCGACTTTCGGAGTTCGATTGTCGCGCCCAGTGACAATCAGATTGTCGCCGAAAGTCAGTTTCGATTGTCAGCGCGACAATCTAAGCACGGCAAGCACTTAGGCCGTTTTCGGCCACCCGATTGTCAAAGCGAAAGTCACTGGCGGATTCGATTGTCACGGCGTTCGTCAGTCTATAGACGACGAACGTGACAATCAGTCCGACAATCGAAAAGCGAACCCCTCCACATCATCGAAAGCGCGTGGACGGATGCGTCCAACCGTGCGTGCCGTGTCCCTCGCGCGCGAGGCGAACAGGCCGAGCGATCCCACCGATGCACGCCACCTAATCGAGCATCGGATGGCCGACGCCATCCAAGCCGTTGATCCGACTGCTTGAACGATGGCATGCCTGCGCGCGTAAGCACGACACCATCACAACGTAAGCCACTTTTTACCCCGGAGACCGCACGTGCTTTCCATCCCGAACACCTTCACGCCCGAGCGGCGCGAGCTGTTCTTCCAGGTGCTGGAGGACACGTGCTCGCCCAAGCAGGCCGCGGCAGCGGCTGGCATCAGCAGGCAGACGGCCTTCTACCACAAGGCCAACGACATCGAGTTCCGCACGCGGTGGGAGAAGGCCATCGAGGTCGCCCTGGACGCGCTGCTGGACGAGGCGTACAGGCGCGCGGCGATCGGCTACGAAGAGCCCGTGATCCACCAGGGGCGCCTCGCCACCGTCGCGGACCCGACGACCGGCGAGGAACGGCCGCTCACCGTCAGGAAGCACAGCGACAGGCTCCTGGAGGTGCTGCTCAAGTTCCGCTACGGCGAGCAGATGGCCGACAGGCTGCGCGTCAGGGTCGAGGACACGGGCCTGTCGGCCGACGCGCTGCTGGCGATGCCCGCCGACGAGCGCGCCCAGCTCGTGGCGTTGCTCTCCAAGTACAACGCGGCGCGGCCGCAGGAGGAAGACGATGAGTGAGAACCTGAGCGTCGCCGAGGTCGTACAGCGCGCGGCCCAGATCGACGCCATGCTGGACGCGATCAACGGCACCGCGCCCGATGCGGTCCAGGCGATGGGCGGGCGCGACGCCCTGGCACGACGCAGCGAGATGACATGCATCGGCCCGGTGCCACGCTTGGACGCCGAGACCTGGGAGCGCATGTCGCAGGAATACGAGGGGCGGCGCGAGCATGGCAGCGTCAACCGCGGGCACTAACGGCCACGCGGTCGCCGTCGAGGTGGACGGGGTGCGATACCCCTCCGCCAGGTCGGCCGCGGCAGCCGTGGGGATCGGGTACAGCGCCGTGACGGCGCGCTGCCACGACCCCAGGAACCCGAGCTACCGATGGCTCGGCGCCACGCCGGGCAGGCGCGAGCTGAGGCCCGAGGACAGGCGCATCGCCAGGGCGCTGGTCGAGCCGGCACGCTGGCCCTGCGACGGCGGCAGGCGGCGCGCCGAGGTGCTGGACCTCAACGAGGGTCCGCCCAAGGTGGTGCGCAGGATCGGCTGGCTCCGCTGCATGTGCTGCGCCCGCTTCACCTTCTCCGACGACGTGGTGCGCGTGCGCATGTGCGAGGAGTGCGGCGGCCTGGGCAGCGCGCCAGCCAAGGACGTCTGACATTCCATCAGTGGGTGGCGCGATGCCAAGCCCATGAATCATAAGCCGCAGTGACGGCGGCAGCTCCGAGGGAAACACGCCCGGGAAACGATGGCGTTCACGCCCAACGCTCCGCGACACATTGCAGGCATCCGGTCAGCGCATTGGCGCGCAGACCACCCCACGGCTGGGGATGCGCTCGTGACAGGCGACCGGAGGACCAACCTCACAGGAGCCAACGAGCCATGAAGATCACCCTCAGCGACACCCCCCTCCTCAGCACCCAGCAGATCGGCGAACTCGCCTCGACCCTGGACCTGCTGCACAAGCGTACCCTCGCCGCGATCGAGCGGCTGAACAAGGACATCGCGACCCGCAAGCAGCAGATCGCCGCGCGCTGGAAGACCGCCCCCGGCATCGGCGCGGGCGAAGTCGCCCGCTTCGCCGAGCACGAGACCATCGCCACCGTCCGCGAGATCAAGGACAATTCCAAGGCCGAGCTGGACAAGATCCTCAAAGACGCGGGCGCCCCGCACGCCCAACTGATCGGCCAGCGCCAGTTCTACGACTCCCCGGCGAAGGTCCTGGCCCGAGCGGCCCTGGGCGACCCGAAGCGCACCGAGTACCTCCAGCAGCTCCAGCACGCGGGCCCCGCCGAGCTCGGCCACATGGCCCAGGTCGCCGTCGGCACGCGCAACGTCGCCCTGGCGTCCGCCGTGCTGTCCCTGATCGACCGCATGCCCAGCAAGGACCGCCCGGTCGGCCCGGTGGAGCTGGCGTCGGCGATGAAGCAGGACGACTTCCTGAAGGTGCAGGAGTACATCAAGCTGGGCGACGCGCGCCTCCAGGGCATCCTGGTCGCCATCCGCGCCTGGAACGCCGGCCGTTCGAACCCGCTGAACACCGTGCAGCTTGCCATGCGCGAGCAGGAGATCGACCACGACCTGATCGGGGGCGACGGCGATGACTGACCGACGCGCCCACTACCCATCGTGCCATCCGGCGATGCTGGCACTCGCGGCGCTGGTCGCGGCGATCCAGCACAGGTGCGACCCGTTCCCCGAGCTCGAAGCCGCCGCAGCCCGCAACGGCGTGGCCGTCGGCTCCGAGCAGTTCGACGAGGCCGCGGCGCTGGCCGGACAGCCGTACTGCCGCGCGCTGGACCTGTACGTCGATCGCGAGACCAAGCGCAGGGCTGACGCCTTGGGGTCGGGGATGGCGCACCTGGCCTTCCTCCCGGGCTGACCCGAGCAAACCCGGCCGGGTTGGTTAGGTGCGCAGAGGGCAACGGGTGGCCCGGCCGTGTTTCGGAGGGGATGTCGTCACGGCATCCCCTTCTTTTTTCATGCGCTTGTGGACCTTCGCGCGCCGACAGTCAATTGGTGGGTGTTGAAAAAGCTCAGACCAGGCTCAACTAGCATCTTTGGCAATTTCGCCACAAACAATAGTGTCCAGCATGAGCATGACGGATGGGATAAAGGTGTGGGTCGATGGGGCCTTAGACACCATGGACGAAACGGCACGCAAACTGATTGCCGGTGGCGTTGAGCCTAGCGAAGCATTGAAGGCTGCGAAGATTATGACCAAGCAGAGCGTCGCTGATTGCTTGGAACGTAACCTTGGTGATCTGAGTGCTTCCGACTTTACTCATGGGCTTCGTACTCAGCCCTCCAGGCCGCTGCCTAACTGAGGATGATTGCTGCGCGATCCACCTGGCCGATTCGTTGAAATCGGCCAGGTGGGTTCTTGGTGTCAAGGAGGGGGCTCCCGGATCGAGGGAACCGCGACCTAATGCCTACGTGCCCACCAACACGTAGGAGAACGCCATGAAGCTGGAAGAAATGCCCACCAAGGAACTGCTGGACCTGCACAACCGGATCGCCGACAAGCCTGCGGGGCCCAAGACCTTCGCGACGCGGACTAAACTCGTCGCCCGGATCGAGCAGGTCGCAGCCGACAAGAACATCGACCTGGCCTCGTTCGGGCAGCCGAAGAAGCCCAAGGCGACCGCGCAGCGTGCAGAGCCGAAGGTCGAGGCCACCGAGACGCCCGAAGCAGCAGAAAAGAAGCCGCGCGGCCTTGGCGTCGGCGCGCTCGCACGCGCGATCCTGATGGACCCAGCGGGCTATCCGCACGCGCTGGTGGCCGACATGGTCAACGCGCAGATCGATGGCGCGGCGGCGACGGCCAAGTCGGTGCGCTGGTACGCCAACGACATGCGCAAGAAGGGCATCGATGTGCCGCCCCGTCAGAAGCACCACCCGGCCGACATGGACGAGGAGCAGTCGGCCGAGGCGCTGTCCACCGTTCGGGTGGTCGAACCCGCGCCATCCGACGACTGACGCCGTTCTCCCGTCGTGTACGAAAAAGGGCCACCGTCATGGTGGCCCTTTCTTTTCATGCGCTTGTGCGCGATCACGTCCCGATGGTGGATCAGACAGTCGCGTTGCTACGCAGCGAGAGGGCGCCGTTCAAACGCGCGGACAGCTCCTTCAGGCCCTCGTCGACTTCCGTTCCGACCTTGAGCAGTACGGCATCGCCGAGCCGCCCGCGGCTGCGATCAATCATCTCCTCGGCGTTGCGGGGCGCGAGTTTGCGCAGCTTGACGCTCCCGTAGTGGGCGGCGTACTCGGTGAGCGCCAAGCTGATCCAGTCGGCACCGTACACATCGGCGAGTTCGATGTAGGCGTTCAGGGAAAGGAACGGACAGCCTTGTCCCAGCACGAAGTCTGTGGGCCGGGTATTCAGCGCGTCGTCGTAGGACTCGAACAGGTTGGTGCTGCCGATGAGCTCCTCGCAGGCGTCGAAGAGCTCGTCGGGATCGTTGATGCCCTTCTCGCAGATGATGTGATCTGCAGCGAGTGCGCGGATACCTGAGGCGAACTCGAACTCCTTGCCCAGCAGGACGATTGCATCGCGGATGCCAGAAGACGGGTTGGCAGTCATGTGTAGTTCTCCAGTTGGTTTTCACTGATCGGAATTGACCAGCTGGTAGGGGATGCTAAGCACACTTTTCGCTCCTGTATGTAACTATTTTCTAGCTGTTTTCGCCTATCACAGGGTCATCTGCGAGGCCATAAACGAATGAGGGCGAAAGAAGCCGCCCTCGCTGTTACTCGAGCTTGCAGGTGCTATGCGGCCTCGCATTCGTTTGTTGACGGCGTGTCAGCAGGCGCGCATGCAAGTCTCGGGGGCCAAGTACCGGGCTCGTGCACGAGTCCCAGCGCGTCGAGGATGTACCTTGACGCGCGTTCCTGATGCTCGCGAAGGTGGTCGAGCGACGGGTGCAGATAGCCCATCGTGACGCCGCCGCTGGACGCGCTGTGGTTCAGCAGGAAACGCAGCTCCAGCAGCGGCACGCCAGCCTGCAATGCGAGCGACGCGTACGCATGCCGCAGCGCGTGGCCGGTGAGGTCGCCCAGCTCGTGCTGCTGGACCTCCGCCACCCGGCCCGACGCCGAGTCGGCCGGGAACAGGTAGGGCGTCTTGCGCCTCACGCCGTCGGCCTCCGCCTCGCGGTGGGCGAGCAGGTCGGCGAGCGCTGACGATAGCGGCAGGTCGAACTTCTTGGCTGAGCCGCCCTTGGGGTTCGGGACGTGCAGGCGTCCGTCGCTGAGGTCCGTGCGCCTCGCCTCGCAGGACGCCGTCCGGCGCATGCCCGACAGCAGCATGAAGAGTTGGAGGTCGCGGCGCACCGGGTTGCCCAGCGACAGCACCGCCTTGCCCCACGCCCTGAGCTTGTCGGGGCTGGCGTCCACCTCGCGCCGTCGCATGCCGTTCATGTCCACGTTGCCCACCGGGTTCGGCGGCAGGTCGGGGAACTGGCGCAGGGCACGGTTGTAGACCGAGCGGAGGACCCGCATGGTGTTGTCGCCCGAGGTGGCGCCGCTCTTCTCGGTGATCCTGCGGTGGCGCTCGCGCACGCCCTGACGGTCCGCGCCTATCTCGGCCAGTGGCCTGTCGAGCCAGTCCTTGAGGTAGTAGGTGACGTGGTACTCGTAGCCGCTCCGCGTCTTGTCGGCGAGGCGGCGCGAGTTGAGGTGCAGGTCCAGCGCCTCCCGCAGGGTGATGCCGCGCGCCCGTGCCTTGCGGCGCTCCTCGTTCGGGTTGGTGCCGCCCCGCATCCCGACCAGCGTCTGCCTCGCGAGGTCGCGGGCCTGCTTGGCGTCCATCGACGGGTGGTCGCCCAGCTTCGTCCGGACCTGCCGACCATTGACGAGGGACTGGACGTAGAAGCTGCGCTTGGTGGCGGTGACGATGAGGTAGAACCCCCTCATCTCGGTGTCCGCGTGCAGGATGCTCTTGCCGCGCTCGGGCGCGGGGGTGCGCTCGACGAGCGCCTGGGTGATCTTCGACTTCATGCTGGCTCCGTAGGTTAAGGCCACGGCGCGAACACGCTTTTGCACCACAAGGTGCCGTGTTCAGTCGGGCCGTGTGTGCCCTGTAAAGCCATTAAGTCGCAGTGTTATCCTCTTGTAAGCCGCCGGCAGACCTTCCGATTCCAAATCATGGCAAGCCTTGCACTGCCTGACTTGTAAGCGGTAGGTCCCCAGTTCGAACCCGGGTGCCGCACCATTACTTCCGGTGCTTCCGGCGATGCCATGCCATCGACGATCACGGCTACGGGCCATGCGTCGTGGCGATGCGTGGTTGCCGCCGCGTGCGGGTGGCGTGTCGTGACGGCCGGGCCGGTTCGGCCTGCTGCGACCGGATTGTCTCGGCAGGACCGCCGCGGCGAGGGCCTGCTCCCGGCAACGCGGGAGCGGGCGATCACGCCAGGCGGATGTCGCCGTCGGCGGAGACGAGGTAAGGCGCGCCCCAGCCTGCCGGCACCAGGATCCGCACCTCGCAACCTCGGGCGTCCGCCGCCTGCGCCGCGAGCGTGGTGGCGGCCGCGATCGCGCGCAGCTTGCTGGTGAAGACCTGATGGTGCGACAGCCCGGACACTTCGAAGCGTCCATCGACGATGCTGATTTCGATGTCGGTCACGGCATGTTCCCCTTGCATGGATCGACCCGGCTCCCGACAGGCATTGTCCCGGTGCGCCGCGGGGCGCGGCATCGGTCGTCCCCGCCCTGCGCTGTCGGGAATTTCCTACATGCCCGCGTCGGGCGGACATTGCCGTCAGCGGCGGGGGCAGCCTCCGCTGCCGTCATCGCCGGACGCTGTTAGAGTGGCGCCCGGTCCTGCCGCGCGGCCCTGTCGGGTTGCGGAAAGACGGGTCGGGCCGGTTCGGGTCCGTCGACAGCCGCCAGCGCGTGCGGCCGTCCGGGCACCTCCCACATCGACACAGTCTCCACGCGTCCCGCGCCGTTTCCCCGGCGCCCCCCATGGCCGCCGGAAGCTGCCGGTGCCGCTTGCGGCTCCGGCGGCCTGCGGAGCGTGTCGTCGGCATTTCGCAAGGAGATTCCATGCAGCAGCAGTCCTATCCCCCGGTGTCGATCTTCGGCGCCCCGACCGACGTCGGGGCCGGCCGTCGCGGTGCTTCGATGGGCCCGGAGGGCCTGCGTGTCGCCGGCCTGGTCGAGGCCCTGGCCGCGCGCGGGGTCGATGTCGTCGATCGCGGCGACCTGAGCGGTCCCAAGAACCCGTGGCAGGGGCCGCGGGACGGCTATCGCCATCTCGATGAGGTCGTGGCCTGGAACCGGGCGGTGCTCGCGGCGTCGACCGCGGAACTGGCGCAGGCGCGGATGCCGGTGATGCTCGGCGGCGACCATTGCCTGGCGATCGGCTCGATCGCCGCGGTCGCCAACCACTGCCGCGCGCAGGGCAAGCGCCTGCGTGTGCTGTGGCTCGATGCGCATACCGACTTCAACACCTCGCGCATCACGCCGTCGGGCAACGTCCACGGCATGCCGGTCGCGTGCCTGTGCGGCATCGGGCCCGACGTGCTGACCGGGATCGGCGGTCACGTGCCCGCGATCACCCCGGCGCAGGTGCGGCAGATCGGCATCCGCTCGGTCGACCAGGACGAGAAGCGCATGGTCAAGGAGCACGGACTGGACATCTACGACATGCGCTACATCGACGAGGTCGGCATGCGGGCGGTCATGGCGCAGGCGCTCGATGGCGTGGACGAGGATACCCACCTGCACGTCAGCTTCGATGTCGACATCCTCGATCCGACGATCGCGCCGGGCACGGGCACGCCGGTGCCCGGCGGCATCAACTACCGCGAGGCGCAGCTGGTGATGGAGATGATCGCCGACACCGGCCGCCTGGGCTCGCTGGACATCGTCGAAGTCAACACCGCGCTGGACAACGGCAATGCGACCGCCGAGCTCGCGGTCGATCTGGTCGAGAGCCTGTTCGGCAAATCGACGCTGATGCGCGACTGAGCGTTGACGGCGATCCTGAATGGCCGGCGCGCGGCCGTGGAACGCTGCACGTGGCGTTCACACCGCCGGCTCCTATAGTCGACGCCAAGGTTGCGATGCAGCCCCTCGACCATGACCACCCGGAGAGTCCCAATGAAGCGTTTGACTGCACTTTTGCTGCTGGCCATGTTTTCGGCCGCCACCCTCAGCGCCTGCAACACCGTCAAGGGTGCAGGTCAGGACGTCCAGAAGGTGGGCGAGAAGATGGAAGAGGGTGCGGAAAACACGGGCGGCACCAGCCGGCCCTGATCCGGCAGCCCGCGATATCGGAGACAAGGAGACGGGTCGGCGCAAGCCGGCCCGTTTTCCATGGCGGGCATCCATGCGGCCGGGCGTCGTGACGGCCTGCGCATCTGCCTGAACCGCTCAGCTTCATGACGAAGCCCGCCACGGAATATTGACCGGGACTTGATGCGCGCTGGAGGACAGTGGACCTGCAATCTGCATCGCCGCGACGGGATGCGTTGCGACTCCCGACCCGTATCCTCCAAGTCCAAGGACGTATTCCGATGAACAAAGACATCATTTCCGGCAAGTGGACCCAGCTCAAGGGCAAGGCCCAGGCGAAGTGGGGCGACCTGACCGACGACGTGTTCGACGTGGCTGCCGGCGACAGCAAGTACCTGGCGGGCAAGCTGCAGGAACAGTACGGCTGGGAGCGCGAACGCGCGGAGAAGGAAGTGCGCGAATTCGAGAAGACGCTCGACAGCTGAGTCCCGGGGCGTATCGTCCGCATCGGCGCGACTGCAATGCGAATGGGCAGACACGCGCGGCGGACAACGTCTGCGACATCGAGGGGCCGGCGCAAGCCGGCCCTTCGCGTGTGCGCGGCATCGCCGTCTCAGTCGCCGCGTGGCGGGTCGGCAACGAACCCGCCGGGAAACGCGCGCGGTGTGCGCGGCTGCCATGCAGTGGGCGGGGGACCGATCCCCATCGACGCCAGCACATGCGGCGCGTCGTAGCGCAGTTCGGTCAACTGCGCGGGACGCGCGCTGGCCCGCACGAAGCGGGTATCCGACACCGGCGACCATTCGCGTGCGCCGTGGCCGGTGCCGATCCGTTGCTGCTGCCGGGGCAGGTCGGCTGCCGACATCGCGGATTCCGCGGCGGCGGCGTCGCGCCGGGCGGTACCGGCGGACGCCGGTGACGGTGCGCTCTCGCGGGCGATCGGCGGCGAGGGCCTTGGCGGCCTCGGCGCCTGCCGGCGCTCGCGAAACACGGCAATGCCGATGCTGCCGACGTTGTCCGGGCGACCGGTGCGCGCGGCATAGCTGTCGGGCAGTTCGGTGAAGACGAAACGGGCGACCTCGGCGTGCGACTTGCGCCAGCCGGTGATCTCGGTGCTCTGCCAGGGCGACAGCACGTAGCCGGACTGCGCGGGGTCGGCGGTTTCGCCGGTGACCGCGTTGACGCCATCCACCGACAGCACCACCAGCACGCGTTCGCCGCTGGTGTTGGTCAGGCGCACGGTATAGGGACGGCCGGGTTCGCCGGCCACCCATTGCATGCCGCGATGCGGGTATGCGGGCAGCCCGCTTCCGCTGTCGCGGTCGATCAGGGTCAGCTCGACCAGCGGGCGGGACGGTTGCGGGGCAGGGTGGCGCACGCTGGCGGCGGCCGGTGCGAGCAGCGCGGCCGACAACAGCATGGCCGACAACAGCAGGCAGGCGGCGGGCAGGGCATGGGGCTTGAGGCGTGACATCGACATTCTCCGGGAGGGACGTGCGATCCAACGCGCCAGGCGCCCGGGTGGGGTTGGGCGCTGCGGGCGCGGCCGTCACCGTGCCGGCAACGGTTAGACTTGCGGCCTGTCCCGCCCCTGTTCCGTCCATGTCCCAGCGTCCCTTACGCGTCCTCACCGGCATCACCACCTCGGGCACGCCGCATCTCGGCAACTACGTCGGCGCGGTGCGCCCGGCGATCGCCGCCAGCCGCGCGCCGGAGACCGAGAGCTTCTATTTCCTCGCCGACCTGCACAGCCTGATCAAGGCGCAGGACCCGGCGCGCACGCAGCGCTCGACGCTGGAGATCGCGGCGACCTGGCTCGCGGCCGGGCTGGATCCGGCGAAGGTCTGGTTCTACCGCCAGAGCGACGTGCCGGAGACCACCGAGCTGATGTGGCTGCTGACCTGCGTCGCCGGCAAGGGCATCCTCAACCGCGCGCACGCCTACAAGGCCGCAGTCGACCGCAATCGCGCCGATGGCGAGGACGACGATGCCGGCGTCACCGCCGGGCTCTTCATGTATCCGGTGCTGATGGCCGCCGACATCCTGATCTTCAACGCTGATCGGGTGCCGGTCGGCCGCGACCAGGTCCAGCACATCGAGATGGCGCGCGATTTCGGCCAGCGCTTCAACCATGTCTACGGCCACGACTGGTTCACGCTGCCCGAGGCGGCGGTCGACGACAACGTCGCCACGCTGCCGGGCCTGGATGGCCGCAAGATGAGCAAGAGCTACGACAACACCATCCCGCTGTTCGCGCCGCCGGCGCAGCTGAAGAAGCTGGTGTTCTCGATCCTGACCGACTCGCGCGCGCCCGGCCAGCCCAAGGACACCGAAGGCTCGGCGCTGTTCCAGCTCTACCAGGCCTTCGCCACCGCCGAGGAGACCGCGGCGTTCGCCCGGGCCTATGCCGACGGCATCGGCTGGGGCGACGCCAAGCAGCAGCTGTTCGACCTGATCGAGCGCGAGGTCGCACCGATGCGCGAGCGCTACGAGGCGCTGATGGCGCGTCCCGGCGACATCGAGGACATCCTGCGCGACGGCGGGCGGCGACTGCGCGAACGCTATGCGACACCGCTGCTGGCGCAGCTGCGCGACGCAGTGGGCCTGCGCGACCTGGGCAAGGTACCGGTCGCCGCCGGCGCGGTCGCGGACATCGCCCCGGCGACGCGACCGCTGCCGGCGTTCAAGCAGTACCGCGAGGCCGACGGGAAGTTCTATTTCAAGCTGGTCGAGGGCGAGCGTGTGCTGCTGCAGAGCCATGCGTTCGACGCGCCGCGCGACGCCGGGCAGACCATCGCCCGGCTGCGCAGCGGCGCGCTGGCGCTGGCCGACGTGCCGGCGGATACCGCCGAGGGCGTCGATGCGGCGGCGGTGCAGGCCGCGCTCGACGCGCTGGCGGCTGCCGATGCGGAGAAAGCTGCCGCGCCATGAACGCGCAGGTCGAGCTGAATCTGGCGCTGCTGCTGTTCCTGCCGTGGTTCCTGGTTCTCGGCGTGCTGTTCTGCGTGTTCCCGCGCCAGCCGCGCGGTGCGCGCCGCGTGCTCTACGACATGGCGAGTCTGGCGCTGGCGGTGGCCGCGTTCGTGCTGTCGATCCACTGGGCGCAGCAGAGCGCCGACCCGGGCCATGGCCGGATGTGGGCGCAGATCCTCGCCACGGCGACCGGCTACGGCGTGTTCCTCGCGGTGCTGGGCATGGCGTTCGCGTTGCGCGGGCGCATGCTGCAGCCCCCGCGGCGCTGACGCACGACCAAAGGCGGATGCGCGCAACCGATGGCGGGGCCTAGACTGCCCGCACTGTCTGGGAGGTGCAGCCGATGCGCGACACATACGACATCACCATCATCGACACCGGCTACGTGCGGCCGGGCCTGTGCGCGGCCTATCTGGTGGTCGAGAACGGACGCGCGGCGCTGATCGACTGCGGCACCGCGAGCTGCGCGCAGCGCGTGCTCGACGCGATCGACGCAGCCGGCGTGGCGCGCGAGGCGGTCGACTGGCTGCTGGTCACGCACGTGCATCTCGACCACGCCGGCGCCGCGGGCCCGCTGATCCAGGCATTGCCGAACGCGCGCCTGGTCGTGCATCCGCGCGGTGCGCCGCACATGATCGATCCCACGCGGCTGATCGCCGGCGCGAAGGCGGTCTACGGCGAGGTGGCCTTCGCGCGCGACCACGGCGGTATGCTGCCGGTACCGGAGGAGCGCGTGGTCGTCGCCGACGACGGTCATGTCGTCGATCTCGCCGGCCGCGCGCTGCTGTGCGTCGACACGCCCGGCCATGCGCGCCACCACTACAGCGTCTGGGACGCGCGCAGCCGCAGCTGGTTCGCCGGCGATACCTTCGGGCTGTCGTATCGCGAATTCGACAACGGCAACGGCGCCTTCATCCTGCCGACCACTTCGCCGGTGCAGTTCGATCCGCAGCAGCTGCACGATTCGATCGACCGGCTGCTGGCGCAGTCGCCGGCGTCGATCCACGTCGCCCACTACGGCGAGGTCGGCGAATGCGAACGGCTCGCCGCGGACCTGCATGCGCAGATCGACGCGATGGTGGCGATCGCGCGGGCGGCGCAGGGACACGACGACCGCCATGCGCGCATCGTCGACGGACTGGCCGCGCTCTACACCTGGCGCGCCCGCGAACACGGCATCGACGATGCCGCGGTGCGCGTGCGCGAGATCCTGGACGGCGACATCGAACTCAACGCCCAGGGCCTGGGCATCTGGCTGGACCGCGACGCGAAATGAGCCGCGGCGCCGGTGGGCGCGTCAGCCGTCCGTAGTGTCGTCTTCCCAGGTGTTGGTGTGCGGCCCGAACGGCGTGCGCTGCTGGCGCACCACGCAGAAGCGGTGGCCGCTCGGCGCTTCCATGACCCACCAGCGCTTGACGAACGCGACCTTCCTCGCCCCCAGCCCTTCCAGCCGGTCGGCTTCCGCGTCGACGTCGTCGGTCTCGATGTCGAGATGGATGCGCGAGGCGTGGTCGACCTTCTGCAGCAGCAGGATCGGCTCGTCGGTCGAGGTTTCGAGTTCGGCATATTTGCCGTCGCCGTCCTGGTCGACCGGCGCGACCGGCTTGCCGAACGCGCGGCTCCAGAATTCGACGTGCGGGGCGAGGTCGTCGACCTCGCAGTCGAGCACGAACGTGGACAGGCGGCTGCGGTGGGACATCGCGGTTCTCCTGCGGGCAGGCCCGGCGTGCGCCGGCACGTGGTGCGTGTGGCGCGCCTCTCAGGCCGGCAGCGCGAGGTCGTCGAGCATCGCCTTGAGGAAGCGCGCGGCCTCGCCACCGGTGGCGGCGCGGTGGTCGAAGGTCAGCGACAGCGGGATGACCCGGTGCGATTCGAAGCCGCCGATGACCGGGGTGATCTGGTGGCGGCCGCGGCCGGCGGCGACGATCGCCACGCACGGCGGCACCACGACCGGCGTGGCGTAGCGGCCGGCGAACATGCCGAAGTTCGACAGCGAGATCGTGTAGCCGGTCAGTTCGCTGCCGGGGATGCTGCGGTCGGCGACCTGTGCGCGCAGGCGGTCGATGCCCGCGCGCACGCCGCGCGCGTCGAGCACGTCGGCATTGCGCAGCGCGGGTACGAACAGGCCGTCGTCGGTGTCGACGGCGATGCCGACGTCGACATGCGGGTGCAGGGTACGGGTGAGCTTGTCGCCGTCGAACCAGGCGTTGAGCGCCGGCACGGCGCGCGCGGCGGCGCAGATCGCGCGGATCAGGCGCACGGTGACGTCGTTGCCGGGCGCCCAGGCGTGGATGTCGGCGTCGTCGCTGAGCGTGGTCGGCACGACCTTCGCGTGCGCGTCGGCCATGACCCGGGCCATGTTGCGGCGCACGCCCTTCAGCGGTTCCGGCTGGCCGGACGCGGACACCGTCGGTGGCTGCGTGCGCATCGGCTTGCCGGAGGCGGAGAGCGCGGTGCGTTCGTTGGGCTGCCTTGCGGTGGATTCGGCGGCGGGCTTGCCCTCACCCGACGCGCTGCGCGCGTCGACCTCGCCCGCGCGCGGGAGAGGTGAACCGGCCATGGCATTCCCCTGGGCGGCGGCCTGCTTGACGTCGGCCATCGTCACCACGCCGTCGGCGCCGCTGCCGCGGACCCGGGTGATGTCGACCTTGAGCTTGCGCGCGAGCGCGCGCACCGCCGGCATCGCCCTGACGCCCCCGGCCGAGCTGGCCTGTTCGCTGTGGACCGTATCGGAGGACTGCATCGCGCCGACGACGGTGCCGCTGTCGGCACGGGCGCCGCCGGCCTCGGACTTCGCCTCGGGCGGCGTGTCGCCGTCGTCGGCGATCGCGCCGCCCTCGGTCGAGGCGACGACCCTGTCGTCCGGGGCGGGATCCTGGCTGCCGACGCCCTTGCCCGGCGCGTCCTTCGGCGGGCCGTGATGGTGGCCGGTGTCCTGGCCCTCGGCGCGCTGCGGCTGGCTGGGGTCGATCTCGAACTCGGCCAGTACCGCCCCGGTCTCGATGATGTCGCCGGGTTCTCCGGCGAGCCTGAGCACCTTGCCCGACACCGGCGAGGGCACGTCGACGACCGCCTTGGCGGTTTCCATCGACACCAGCGCGTCGTCGAGGCGGATCGTGTCGCCGACCTTGACCGCCCATTCGACGATCGTCGCGTCGGGCAGGCCTTCGCCGAGGTCGGGGAGGCGGAAGGAGGTGGTGTTGGCCATGGTGTCATCCGTAGGGCGGGTCTCGACCCGCCGGTTGCATGTGGGCGGGCCGTGGCCCGCGATCCGGAATTCGCGCCATCGCGCGGGAGCGTCCGCCGCGCCTGGCAGCCAGGCGGGTCGAGACCCGCCCTACGCGTGGTCCATCGCCCGTTTGGCGGCGGCGACGATCTTGTCGACGCTCGGCAGGTACTTCATCTCCAGCCGGAACAGCGGGATGTGGGTGTCGTAGCCGGTGACGCGCTCGACCGGCGCGACGAGGTCGTACATCGATTCCTCGGCCAGGCGCGCGGCGATCTCGGCGCCGAATCCGGCGGTCTTCGGCGCTTCGTGCACGATGACCGCGCGGCCGGTGCGCGAGACCGATTCGGCGATCGTCGCGAAGTCCAGCGGCTTCAGCGTGGCGACGTCGATGACCTCGGCGCTGATGCCGTCCCGGGCCAGCTTCTCGGCCGCTTCCAGCGCTTCCTTGACCTGCGCGCCCCAGCTGATCAGGGTCACGTCGGTGCCGTCGCGCAGCACGTAGCAGACGTCGAGCGGCAGCGCCTCGCCGTCGTCGGGCACGACCTCCTTGTACTGCCGGTAGATGCGCTTGGGCTCGAAGTAGATCACCGGGTCGGGCTCGCGGATCGCGGCGAGCAGCAGGCCGTAGGCACGCGCCGGCGACGACGGCATGACCACGCGCAGGCCCGGCACGTTGGTGAAGATGGCCTCGTTGGCCTCGCTGTGGTGCTCCGGCGCGCGGATGCCGCCGCCCCACGGCACGCGCAGCACCATCGGGCAGCTCAGGCGCCCGCGCGTGCGGTACCGGAAGCGTGCCGCGTGGCAGATGATGTGGTCGACCATCGGGTACATGAAGCCGTCGAACTGGGCCTCGGCGACCGGCTTCATGCCCATCGCGGCCATGCCGACGGTCAGGCCGGCGATCGTGGTCTCGTCGAGCGGGGTGTCGAGCACGCGTTCGGGCCCGAACTGCGCCTGCAGACCGGCGGTGGCGCGGAACACGCCGCCGTTGACGCCGACGTCCTCGCCGAGCACGACGACCGAGTCGTCGTTGCGCAACTCGTGCGCCAGCGCCTGGGTGATCGCCTCGATGAGCGTGATTGCAGCCGGGGTGCTCGCGGCCGGGGCGGTGTTCTTCGCCGCGTCGGTCGTGGTCCTGCTTGCGGCGACGTTCATGCGTGGCCCTCCGCGGCCATGGCCCGTGCGCGCTGTTCCAGCAGGTCCGGCGGCGGGTCGGCATACAGGTAGTCGAACATCGCCTCGACCGGCTGCACCTTCAGCTCGAGGTAGGCGTTGATCTCGACGTCGATGCGCTGGGTGCAGTCGGCGATCCAGGCCTTTTCCTGCTCCTCGTCCCACAGTTTCTGCGCGCTCAGGTACGTGCGCAGGCGGGTCATCGGGTCGCGGGTCCAGGCGTCCTTGACCTCGGCCTCGTCGCGGTAGCGGCGGGCGTCGTCGGCGGTGGTGTGGTCGTGCAGACGGTAGGTCATGAACTCGATGACGCTGCCGCCTTCGCCGTTGCGCGCGCGCTCCATCGCCCGGCGCATGCCCTCGAGCACAGCAACCAGGTCGTTGCCGTCGACCTGCAGGCAGTGCAGGCCGCCGGCCAGGCCCTTCTGCGCCAGGGTCTGCGCGCCGGTCTGGGCGTTGCGCGGCACCGAGATCGCCCAGCCGTTGTTGATGATGCACTGGACGAACGGCAGCGTGTAGGCGCCGGCCGAGTTGATCGCGGCGTAGGTGTCGGTCTTGGAGCTGCCGCCGTCGCCGCAGCAGGTCACCGCGACCCGCGGCTCGCCACGCAGCTTAAATGCCAGCGCCGCGCCGGCGGCGTGCAGGCACTGGGTGGCGATCGGCACGCACCACGGGAAGTCGTGGCGCGGGCCCTGGAAGTCGTTGCCGCGCTCGTCGCCGCCCCAGTACATCAGGATCTCGCGCAGCTGCACGCCGCGCACGATCTGCGCGCCGTACTCGCGGTAGCTGGGGGCGAACACGTCCTCGGGACGCATCGATGCGCCGATGCCGACGTGGGTCGCCTCGTGGCCCAGGCACGCGGCATAGGTACCCAGCTTGCCGGTGCGCTGCAGCGCGATCGCCTTGCTGTCGAAGGTGCGCACGAACAGCATCTGCTTGAACAATGGCAGCAGCTGCGCGGGGTCGGAGAAGGCCTCGGGCAGATCGGCGACGAGACTGCCGTCGGGGCCGAGGTACTGCAGGTAATCGATCTCGAATTTCGCGACGACGGTCATCGTGGCAACCGGTCAGGGGGAATGGTTGCCGATGATACCTGTGGCCTCGTTAAGGCCCGTTGCGCGCTGCGGCATGACGGATCCATGGCGATCGCGTATGCGCAGTCCTCGATGTGTCGTCCCGAGCGCGGCGAGCGACCTGCTTCACCACGGGCCGGAGCCAAAGCAGGTCGCTCGCTGCGCTCGGGACGACAGGGGTTGAAAGGGGCAGCCGGAAAAAAGGAACCCCGGCCGGAGCCGGGGTTCCCGTGGTGCGAAGCGTGGCGCGGACGCGCCGCTCAGGGCGTGAAGCTGGCCCGGATCGACACGCGGTTGAACGCCTGCACGCCGCTGACGCGGATGTACCAGGTGCCGGCCTGCGGCACGGTGGCGGTCACGGTCTCGTTGTTGCCCGGCCGCTGCGAGCGCAGGTCGTAGGCGCCTTCGGTCGGGACCGCGTCGTGGCTGGCCAGCAGGGTGACGTCGCCGCTGCCGCCGGCGGTGAGGATGCGCAGGTTGCGCGCACCGGCGGGCACGTCGATGCGGAACAGCAGCGAATCGCCGGCGGCGCCGGACAGGCCGCCGAGCAGTTCGCCGTTGACCAGCGGCTGCGCGGCGGTGTCCGGGTCCTCGACCACCGACACCGACGCACTGGCGCCGTTGTCGGTCTCGTCCGGGTCCTGGGTCTGCGAGGTCGCGGCGGCGGTCAGGGTCACGGTGCCGCCGATCGCCGCCTCGGGCGCGGTCGCCGACAGCGCGAACACGGCCTCTTCGTCGCTGGCCAGCGTGGCGCTGCTGCACGACACGGTGGTGCTGCCGTCGGCGACGGTCGGGGCGTCGCAGGTCCAGCCGTCCGCGGCCGAGACCATCAGGTCGTCGAGCGCGGCATCGAGCACCGCGCCGAAGCCCGGGAACTGCGCGGCGTCGGGGCCGGCGTTGGTCAGCGTGGCCGCGAACTCGAGCGCGTCGCCGGCGACGACCTCGGCGTTGACCGCCTCGGCCTCGATGCCGAGATCGGCGAACGTGACCGGCTGCAGGCGCAGCAGCAGCACGGTCGGATCGTGGTCGGACAGCCGCGTCGGCGTGTCGGCATCGTTGCGCGCGACCTCGGGGAAGTCGGCGTTGATGCGCGCGTGGCTGATGTCGAGCCCGACCACCAGCGGCGAATCGACGACCGCCTGGTTGACCAGCACGTGATCGAGCGACTGCGCCTGGTAGTCGAACACGAACGAGTAGCGCTCGTCGTTGGCCGCTTCCAGGGTCATGTTGAGCAGCGACGGCGACACCAGCACCGCGCCGTCGCCGTCGACCGCGGTCTCGTCGTCGGGCGAGGGCAGGCCGGTCACGGTGCCCATCGCGTCGACGTAGCCGTCGTTGAACTCGAACGCGTTGAAGTCGCCGAGCACGATGATGTGCCGCGCCGGGTCGTCGGCCTGCATGCCCTGGATCAGGCCGGCCAGGTACTCGGCCTGGGCGTTGCGCTTGGCGCGCACGCGCGCGCCGCCGCTGCTCCAGCCGTTGCTGGCGCCATCATCGGCCTCGATGCCGCTCAGCGAACGCTGGTGCACCACGATCGCGGTCAGCGGGAAGCTGCGGCCGTCGGCGAAGTGCGCCACCGCGTCGAGCACCAGCGGCGGGCGGTCGTTGAGCACGCTGGTGGTGCCGTTGGGGTTGGTCAGCACCTCGTCGGCGCCCTCCTGGGTCACCGCCGCCACCGCGATGCGGGCGAGGCCGTCGGCGACTTCCGAGGTCTTGACCAGGAAACCGACGTCGATGCCGCCGACGTCGAAGCCTTCCTCCAGATACGCGACATAGCCGGGATCCGGCTGCCCGGCCGCGACCGCGTCGGCATTGATGCGCGTGGCCAGGGTCTGCAGCACCGGCAGGTTCTCGACCTCGGTGACGCCGACGATGTCGGGCGCGTGCAGGTAGTCGCGGATGCCGATCGAGGCCTTGTTCAGGCGCCGCTCCAGCGCCTCGGCGGTCAGCGTCGGGCCGCTGTTGCTGTCGTTGACGGTGTCGAAGAAGCGCTGCAGGTTGTAGGTCGCGAACGTGACATGGTCGGGACCCGGCAGCGTCGACGGGCGGACCTCGCCGGCATCGCTGCAGTCGGTGGACAGCTCGGCTTCCGGGTAGATCGTGTAGCGGCGGAAGGTGTAGTCCAGCGGCCCGGTCAGCGAACCGTCGACGATGCGGCAGCCGGCGGCGAGGTTCGCGGTCGGCGCGCCGATCGTGGTGCTGTTGACCGCGATCAGCTCCGGGTTGTAGTCCCAGCGCGGGATGTTCGGCGCGCTGCTGCCCAGCGGATCCGGGTCGGGGATCTGGATGCCGGGTTCGCGGAACGGGCGCGCGGTGCCGGTGACCACGACCGCGAAGCGGCCGTTGCTGGTCGCCGTGGCCTGGCCCTCGTTGATGTTGCCGCTGGTCGGTGCGACCACGGTGAAGCTCGGCGCGGTGACGCGCATGCCTTCCAGGTGCTCGAGCTGCGCCAGGCCGCCGTCGGCGTTGGGCACGTCGATGGTTAGTGCCACCGCCGCCGGAAGCGGGTGGCCTTCCGACAGCTTCACCACCGAGGCGTTGGTGATCTCGGTCAGCGGCAGCTGGTGCGGGTCGGCGGTGGGGATGTATTCGATCACCGTGCCCTGCACCAGCACGCGGTTGCCGACCGTCGCATCGTCGGACGGCGCGCTGCTGGTGAACACGAAGATGCCTTCCGACGTCGCCGGATCGCCGTCGTCCTCGCCGTCCGCGGTCTGGATGAAGAAGCCGTTGTTCTTGCGGCCGGTGACGATGCCGGTCGTGGCGACGGGCAGGTTCTCGTACGGCGAGCGTTCGCCGCTGCCCTGGATCTCGTGGATCGCTACGGTCACGACGTCGTCGTTGACGATGGTGCCGGTGCCGCGCCCGGTGTGGATCACCGCGCCGACGGCATTGGCGAGATCGACGTGGAAGAACTCGTCCGGCTCGACGGTCTCGTCGCCGACGATATCGACGTGCAGGGTCAGCGCCGACTCGCCCTCGGCGAAGGTCAGCGTGCCGCTGCGGGCGATGTAGTCGTTGTCGGCCACGGTCGCGGTGCCGTCGGCGGTGGCGTAGTCGACGCTGACGCCGTCCGGACCCGCCGGCTGGTTCAGGCTGACGGTGAAGAACAGCGGGCTGGTGCCGCTGTCGCCCTCGGCGCCGCTGGCGTTGTTGATGCTGAGGTAGAGCACGCCCCCGCCACTGCAGACGTTGGCGATGTCGGCGGAATTGCGCGGCGCCGGCGCGCCGGTGGCGAAATCGGCGGCATTGTCGTCGCTGTCGGTGCAGCCGGCATCGGCGCGGAACAGCGACGTGGTGTTGCTGGCGGTCGGCGCGGGGCCGCTGCCCTCGAAGTAGTTGGCATTGCCGAAGCCCACCAGGTCGAGGATCAGGGCTTCCTGCTCGGGACCGCACGGGGTGCTGCCGCCGTTGCAGCCGAGGCTGGCGGTCGAATCGACCAGGGCCACCTTGCCGGCGGTGCCGGACATGTTGATCGTGCCGGTGGCGTCGGTGGCGGGCAGCGGCGAGCCGGTGCTGCCGCCGGCCAGGCCGATCAGGAAGTAGCCGCCGGCCGGAATCTCGACCGAGGGCAGCACGACGATCTGGCCGGCGCCGGCGCCGAGGTTGCCGGTGCCGGTGGCGCTGGCGTACTGCAGCGAGCTGCCCGCGAGCGAGGCGGGAAGGTCGCCCTGGTTGAACAGCTCGACGTAGTCGTTCGTATACGGTGCGCCGCTGTTGCCGCCACCGCCATAGACCTGGCTGATGACGACCTGGCCGTGCGCGGCGGCCGCGGCACAGCACAGCAGCAGGGCCGACAGCAGTCGGCCGGTGAATCTGGTCATGTGCAACTCCCCAACGAGTTCCCCGGGCCCAAGCGCCCCGCCGCCGATTGTGCCCCGGTTTCATGGCGGCTGCATGACGCGGAGCGGCGGCTTCGGCCGCGGCGCGTCAGCCGGCCATGCGGTAGGCTTCCGCGATGAGCATCGACCGCAATACCCGTCCGCTCGAGGACGGCATCCACCGCGACCTGACGGGGCGCGTGAGCTACGGCGGCTACCTGCGGCTGGACCGGCTGTTGGCCGCGCAGGAGCCCCTGTCGGACCCGCCGCACCACGACGAGATGCTGTTCATCGTCCAGCACCAGGTCTCGGAGCTGTGGCTGAAGCTGATGATCCACGAGCTGGGCGCGGCGATCGGCCACCTGCAGCGCGACGAGGTCTGGCGCTGCCGCAAGGTGCTGGCGCGCTGCAAGCAGGTGCTGCGTCAGCTGACCGAGCAGTGGTCGGTGCTGGAGACGCTGACGCCGGCCGAGTACATGGAGTTCCGCGACGTGCTGGGGCCGTCGTCGGGCTTCCAGTCGCTGCAGTACCGCACCATCGAGTTCATGCTCGGCAACAAGAACATCGGCATGCTCGACGTGTTCGCCCACGACCCGGACGGGCAGGCGACGCTGCGGGGCGTGCTCGAGGCGCCGAGCCTGTATGCTGAGTTCCTGCGCTATCTGGCGCGCTGGGGCCATGCCGTGCCCGTGCCGATGCTGGACCGCGACTGGCGCTACCCGCACGTGCGCGACGAGGCGCTGCTGCCGGTGTTCGAGGCGATCTACGAGGACACCGAGCGCTACTGGCGCGAGTATTCGCTGTGCGAGGACCTGGTCGACCTGGAAACCCAGTTCCAGCTGTGGCGCTTCCGGCACATGCGCACCGTCATGCGCATCATCGGCTTCAAGCGCGGCACCGGCGGCTCCAGCGGGGTCGGCTTCCTGAAGCAGGCGCTGGAGCTGACGTTCTTCCCGGAGCTGTTCGAGGTGCGCACGCACATCGGGCCGGGGCAGGGCAGCAGCGCGTACTAGGGTCCACTCGATGCGGATGTCGCCGGAACCCGCGCCGCAACGGCTTCCGGCAGGCTGCTAGGATGCCGGGTCGCACGTCTGCAGGGGACCCCACCGCATGAACCAGCCAAGTCCCGACGCCACCGCCCCGCGCGGCTGGGTCGCCCGTTTCCTCGATACCGTCGAACGCGTCGGCAACAAGCTGCCGGACCCGGCGATGCTGTTCCTGCTGCTGATGCTGGCGGTGTGGGCGCTGTCGTGGGCGCTGTCGGGCGTGGATTTCGCCGCGATCGATCCGCGCAGCGGCACCCCGATCCAGATCGTCAACCAGCTCTCGGGCGAATCGCTGACCGCGTTCATGGCCAACATGGTGCGGGTGTTCCTCGGCTTCGCGCCGCTGGGCGTGGTGCTGGTCGCGATGCTGGGCCTGGGCGTGGCCGAGCACACGGGCTTCATCAACGCCGCGCTGCGCCGGGTGCTGTCGGTGACCCCGAAGGCGCTGCTGACGCCGGCGCTGGTCGCGGTCGCGGTGCTGAGCCACGTCGCCGTCGACGCCGGCTACGTGCTGGTGATCCCGCTGGGCGGGGTGATCTTCTACGCGGCCGGCCGGCACCCGCTGGCGGGCATCGCCGCGGCGTTCTGCGGCGTGTCGGGCGGGTTCTCGGCGACGCTGTTCGTGCCCTCGTCACTGGATCCGCTGCTGGCCGGGTTCACCCAGGAGGCCGGGCGCATCCTCGACCCGGCGCTGGTGGTCAACCCGCTGAACAACTGGGTCTTCACCACTGCGTCGAGTTTCCTGATCATCGCCATCGGCTGGTTCGTCACCGACCGCATCGTCGAGCCGCGGCTCAAGCGCACCGTCGTCGACGGCGACCCGGCCAACCTGCCGAAGATGGACGAGCTCAGCGCCGCCGAGCGCCGCGGCCTGTCGTGGGCGGTGGTCGCGATGCTGGTCGCCGCCGCGCTGTTCGCGCTGAGCCTGGTCCCCGAGACCTCGCCGTGGCGCGCGCCGGCCGACGCGGTACCCGACGGCAGCCACCCGCTGCTGGTCGCCGCCGCGCCGGTGATGCAGTCGATCGTGGCGCTGATCTTCGTGCTGTTCCTGATTCCCGGCACCGTCTACGGCTACGTCGCCGGCACCGTGAAATCGCACCGGGACATCATCGCGGCGATGACGAAATCGATGAGCGGCATGGGCTACTACATCGTCATCGCGTTCTTCATCGCCCAGTTCCTCGCCGGCTTCAACGGCTCGGGCCTGGGCACGCTGATGGCGGTGGAGGGCGCGGATTTCCTGCAGGCGCTGGGCCTGCCGATGTGGCTGACGATCATCGGCCTGATCATCATGACCGGCATCGTCAACCTGTTCATCGGCTCGGCCTCGGCCAAGTGGGCGCTGCTGGCGCCGATCATGGTGCCGCTGATGATGCAGCTCGGCGTGTCGCCGGACCTGACCCAGGCGGCCTACCGCGTCGGCGATTCGATGACCACGATCCTGACCCCGCTGATGCCTTACTTCCCGCTGATCGTGGTGTTCTGCCAGCGCTACGTCACCGCGGCCGGCATCGGCACGCTGGTGTCGATCATGATCCCGTACTCGATCGCCCTGTCGATCCTGTGGACGCTGTTCCTGCTCGCGTTCTGGGGCTTCGGGATCCCGCTGGGCATCGGCGCGAGCTACGTCTATCCGGCTGGCTGAATGCGCGCGATCACGATCCGGTCGGCGCGCCGCGGTGGCGCCTGTCACTTTCCATGTGGGCCGTGCGCCGCTAAGTTAACGCGTCGCCCGGGGCTTGGCCCGCGGCATCGCCCCCTGCCAGGAGTAGACCTCACGTGTCATTGAATCCTTACGCCGCCGAGGAGAAGAAGACCATCCTCGGGCATCCGCGCGGCCTGTTCGTGCTGTTCTTCGCCGAGATGTGGGAGCGCTTCTCCTACTACGGCATGCGCGCGCTGCTGATCTTCTATCTCGTGCAGCACTGGATGTTCTCCGACCAGCAGGCGTCGGTGATCTACGGCGCCTACACCGCGCTGGTGTACATCGCGCCGGTGGTCGGTGGCTACCTTGCGGACCGTTATCTGGGGCAGCGCAAGGCGGTGCTGTTCGGCGCGGTGCTGCTGACCTTCGGCCACTTCCTGATGGCGTTCGAGGGCGACGGCGGCCAGAGCGCGGCCGAGATCAACATCTTCTGGCTGGCGCTGGCGTTCATCATCGTCGGCTCGGGTTTCCTGAAGGCCAACATCTCGGTGATGGTGGGCCAGCTGTACCCGCGCACCGACATCCGCCGCGATCCCGCGTACACGATCTTCTACATGGGCATCAACCTCGGCGCCGCGCTGGGCTCGCTGATCGCCGGTTACCTGGGCCAGACCTACGGCTGGGCGTACGGCTTCGGTGCGGCGGGCGTGGGCATGCTGCTGGGCCTGGTGGTGTTCGTGCTCGGCAAGCCGCTGCTGATGGGCCGCGGCGAGCCGCGCGATCCGGTGCGTCTGACCCAGCCGGTCATGGGCGTGCGCTTCGAATGGCTGCTGTACGTGCTGGGCGTGCTCGCCGTCGGCGTGGTCTGGTTCCTGATCCAGCACCAGAAGATGGTCGGCTACCTGCTGGGCATTTCCGGGGCCGCACTGATCGCCTACGTCCTGTTCACCGCCGTGTTCAAGCTGGCGCGCGAGGAGCGCGACCGGATCATCGCGGCGCTGATCCTGATCGTCGGTTCGATCCTGTTCTGGTCGCTGTTCGAGCAGGCCGGCGCCTCGCTGAACCTGTTCACCGACCGCTCGGTCGACCGCCAGGTCTTCGGCTGGGAAGTCCCGGCCTCGATGTTCCAGTCGCTGAATTCGATCTACATCATCCTGCTCGCACCGCTGTTCGCGATGCTGTGGCTATGGCTGGCCAAGCGTGGCTGGGAACCCTCGACGCCGACCAAGTTCGGCCTGGCGGTGGTGCAGGTCGGCCTCGGCTTCCTGGTGCTGGTCGCCGGTACGGCCGCCGCTGGCGCCGGCAACCTGACGCCGATGCTGTTCATCTTCCTGATCTATCTGCTGCACACCACCGGCGAGCTGTGCCTGTCGCCGGTCGGCCTGTCGGCCATGAACCGGCTCACCCCGGCGCACATGGCCAGCCTGATCATGGGCACGTGGTTCTTCGCCTCGGCCACCGGCAACTTCGCCGCGGGTCTGATCTCGGCCGCGACCGGTGGCGAAGGCGGCGGCGTCGAGCGGGTGATGTCGGTCTACTCGAACGTCGGCTGGCTGGCGGTCGGTGTCGGCGTGCTGATGATCATCGTCGCGCCGCTGATCCGTCGCCTGATGCATCTGGACACGCTGAAGGACGACGAGCCCTCGCTCGCCGGCCAGAACGAGATCGGCGAACCGGCGGCAGCGGGCACGCGTCTGGACAACGAGCGCCGTCCGTAACCGGCGGCGAAGCCTGCAGTGAAAAACAGCGCCGGAAGGCGCTGTTTTTCTTTTCTCGCCGATTGCCAGGGACCCGCGATCCGGGTCGGGCCATGCCTCGACCGGGTCAGCGCGGCCGATGCGTCAGTCTTGCAACGGCGATTCCAGCTTGGCCAGCAGCCGGTCGAGCAGCTGGCGCTCGTCGGCGTCCAGTGCGGCCAGCACGTCGCGCTCGTAGTCCAGCGCCAGCGGCACGACGACGTCGTAGACCGCGTAGCCGGCCTCGCTGAGCTCCAGTACCGAGCGGCGACGGTCGGCGTCGTGCATCTCGCGGGTCAGCAGGCCGCGTTCGAGCAGGCGCGCGACCGCGCGGCTGACCGCGACCTTGTCCATCGCCGTGCGCTCGGCAACGCCATTCGCCGACAGCCCCGCGTAGCGGCCGAGCACGGCGATCACCCGCCACTCGGTGATGCCGATGTCGAAACGCACGGAATACAGCTCGGCCAGGCCACCGCTGATGCGGTTGGTCAGCACGCTGAGGCGGTAGGGCAGGAACCGTTCGAGATCCAGCAAGGCGTGGCTGTGCCCCTCGTGCGCGGCGGCAGGCGGCGGAGCGGGGCTGGTCGAGGCTTGCTGGGTCATGGTGCACTGCGCCTTGCAAGTGGTTGCAATTGAAACTACAAAGTAGCATCCGAAGCCACGCCGCGGCGCGGCCCCACCGCGATGGAGTATCCCATGAGCGCTCAAGCACACAAGACCGGCCAGCAGGCACCCAATCTGGGCATGCAGGTCACCACGTTCGAGAACCCGATGGGCATCGACGGCTTCGAGTTCGTCGAGTTCGCCGCACCCGATGGACAGGCGCGGATGCTGCACGACTATTTCCGCAGCATGGGCTTCGCCGCGGTGCTGCGCCACAGGTCGCGGCCGATCACCGTCTACCGCCAGGGCGGCGTCAACTTCCTGGTCAACGAGACGCCGGATTCGTTCGCGGCGGACTTCGCCCGCGCGCATGGCCCTTCGGCCTGCGGGTTCGCGATCCGCTTCCGCAAACCGGCCGGCGAGGTGTATGCAGCGGTGCTGGGCAATGGTGGCGAGGCGATTGCCGACAAGGAGGCCAGCAAGGCCGTCGATGCGCCGGTGGTCAAGGGCATCGGCGACTGCATGCTGTACCTGGTCGACCGTTACGGCGACAACGGCTCGATCTATGGCGACGACTATGCGCCGATCGAGGGCGCCGACCAGGACCCGGCCGGATTCGGCCTGACCTTCATCGACCACCTCACCCACAACCTGTACCTGGGCAACATGCAGAAGTGGTCGGACTACTACGAGCGGCTGTTCAACTTCCGCGAGATCCGCTACTTCGACATCAAGGGCGCCAAGACCGGCCTCAAGTCCAAGGCCATGACCGCGCCGGACGGCGTGGTGCGCATCCCGCTCAACGAGTCCAGCGATCCCAAGTCGCAGATCAACGAATACCTCGACGCCTACAAGGGCGAGGGCATCCAGCACATCGCCTGCTTCACCGACGACATCTACACGACGGTCGAGCGCATGCGCGAGGCCGGAATCGAGTTCCTGGACACGCCCGAGACCTATTTCGAGGTCATCGACCAGCGCATTCCCGACCACGGCGAGGACGTGCCGCGGCTGGCGAAGAACAGGATCCTCATCGACGCCGATCCCGAGACCAAGTCCCGCAAGCTGCTGCAGATATTCACCCAGAACGCGATCGGCCCGATCTTCTTCGAGATCATCCAGCGCAAGGGCAACGAGGGCTTCGGCGAAGGCAACTTCCAGGCGCTGTTCGAGAGCATCGAGCGCGACCAGATGAAGCGCGGGGTGCTGTAAGGCTGTTTTCGGCCGCGGATCGGCGCGGATGACGCGGATCAGGAGCGGAACAGTGATCGTCATTCCCGCATTCGCGGGAATGACGGGAAGGGAAGCGATGCATCGCGACCTGCGGATGCAGAGAAGCGACCTCTTTGCTTCCGCCCCTGATCCGCGTCATCCGCGCCGATCCACGGCAAAAATTCTTTACTTGGGTGAACCGATGAACGCATCGACCGACGACAATGTGATCGCCATGCCGCAGCGCGATGCGCAGGGCAGCCGCAGCGCGGACTACATGTCCGGATTCGGCAACGAGTTCGCGACCGAGGCCGAGCCGGGCACGCTGCCGGTCGGGCAGAACTCGCCGCAGCAGGTCGCCCACGGCCTGTACGCCGAGCAGCTGTCGGGCACCGCGTTCACCGCGCCGCGCGGCGAGAACCGGCGCAGCTGGCTGTACCGGATCCGCCCGGCGGTGATGCACGGGACCTTCGTGCCGTTCGAGCAGCCACGCTTCCATGACGGCTTCGACCGCGGCCCGGTGCCGCCCGACCAGCTGCGCTGGAGCCCGATGCCGGTGCCGGAGACGCCGGTCGATTTCATCGACGGCCTGTTCTCCGTCGCCGGCACCGGCGGCGCCGGCGCGCACGAGGGCGTGGGCATCCACGTCTATGCCGCCAACGCGTCGATGACCGACCGCTTCTTCTACACCGCCGACGGCGAGCTGCTGCTGGTGCCGCAACAGGGTCGGCTGGTGCTGGCGACCGAACTGGGGGTGCTGGAGGTCGCGCCGCAGGAGATCGCGGTGATCCCGCGCGGCATCCGTTTCCGGGTCGAGTTGCCCGACGGTCCCAGCCGCGGCTACGTCTGCGAGAACCAGGGCCGCGCGCTGCGCCTGCCCGACCTCGGCCCCATCGGCGCCAACGGGCTGGCGAACCCGCGCGATTTCCTGACCCCCGTCGCGCACTACGAGGACATCGACGGCGACTTCTCGCTGATCGCCAAGTTCCAGGGCCACCTGTGGCAGGCGCCGATCGACCATTCGCCGCTCGACGTGGTGGCCTGGCACGGCAACTACGCGCCGTACAAGTACGACCTGCGCCGGTTCAACACGATCGGCTCGATCAGCTTCGACCATCCCGATCCGAGCATCTTCACCGTGCTGACCTCGCCCAGCGACACGCCGGGCTCGGCCAACATGGATTTCGCGATCTTCCCGCCGCGCTGGCTCGTCGCCCAGCACACGTTCCGGCCGCCGTGGTTCCACCGCAACGTCGCCAGCGAGTTCATGGGACTGGTGCACGGCCAGTACGACGCCAAGGCCGACGGCTTCGCGCCGGGCGCATGTTCGCTGCACAACTGCATGAGCGGGCATGGTCCCGACGCCGCGACGTTCGACAAGGCCAGCGCTGCCGACCTGTCGAAGCCGGACGTGATCGCCGACACGATGGCCTTCATGTTCGAGACCCGGGCGGTGATCCGGCCGACCCGGCAGGCGCTCGACGCCCCGCACCGGCAGGTCGACTACCAGGCGGTCTGGCAGGGGCTGCAGCACCGGTTCGTGCCGCCGCGCTAGGGCCCCGCAGGCGGGGCCCGCCGATCCTGCGCGACATCCCATTCACGCGCGTTCGACGAGGCTGCGGGGCCATCCGTCGCGGAGGCCGCCCCATGAAGCCGTCGATTCCCTGCATCGCCCTGCTTGTGCTGTCGCTGTCCGCCTGCGGCGAGCGCGCATCCGATCCCGTCGACCCGGTGCCCGGCCCCGCCGCCGATGGCACCGCGCTGCACGACGACCCGGCCGCGCCGCCGCCGCTCGACCAGCCGGACGTCGCCGTGCCGCCCGCGAACGCGCCGGGCACCAACATCCCGCAGGTGGTCGACGGGGTGATCACGTTCGAAGGCTTCGGCCCGGCCGGGTTCGGCGCGGATGCCGAGCAGGTGCGCATGGCCTGGGGCAACGACCTCGGCGATGCGCAGCCAAGCGAGCCGGGCGGCTGCTATTACCTGATCCCGCAGCCACTCGGCAGCGCCGGCTACCGGATCGCGTTCATGGTCGAGGGCGACCGGTTCTCGCGCATCGACGTGCGCAACAACGGCTACACCGCGCCGGGTGGCGGCAAGGTCGGCATGGATCGTGCGGACATCGATCGGCTGTATGCCGGTCGCGTCGAGGCGTCCCCGCACAAGTACGTCGACGGGGCGCAGTACCTGCGCGTGCGCGACGGCGGGGCGGCGCTGGTGTTCGAGACCGACGCCGATGGCAAGGTCACCGAATGGCGCATCGGCGTGCCGCCGCAGGTCGACTACGTCGAAGGTTGCAGCTGACCCGCCGCGCAGCGGCGCACGGATACGCCTGAGGCACCCCCCAGGCGATGCCGTCGCCGCAACTGGCCGGCGACATGCCTAGAATCGGCTGTTCGGCCCGCGTCCGGGCCCGGGAGACACGACATGCTGGTATCGACGGGCCTGGTGCTGCTGGGCGTGCTGCTGCTCGCGCTCGGCGGCGATTCGCTGCTCAAGGGCGCATCGGGGCTGGCCCAGCGGCTGGGCATGCCGCCGTTCGTCGCCGGCCTGCTGCTGGTCGCGTTCGGTACGTCGCTGCCGGAGTTCGCGGTCAACGTCCGCGCGTTCGCCGTCGGCCAGCCGCATCTGGCGCTGGGCAACGCGGTCGGCAGCAACCTGGTCAACCTGGGTCTGACCCTCGGCGTCGCCGCGCTGGCCGCGCCGTTGCTGCTGCGCATGCGCCTGCTCGGCCCGATGCTGACGGTGCTGGCGCTGGCGACGCTGGCGCTGCTGTTCTTCGGCCGCGACGGCACGCTGGGGCGCGGCGAGGGCGCGGTGCTGCTGCTCGCGGCGCTGGCGCTCGTCGCCCTGCTGCTGGTGTGGGGCCGGCGCGAGTCGCCGGAGGTGCGCGAGTCGCTGGCCGCGTTCGCCGTCAGCCGGCCCATGCTCGGCCTGAATCTCGTGCGCATCGCGATCGCCGCCGCGCTGCTGTTCTACGGTGCCAAGTACACCGTGCAGGGTGCGCTGGGCCTCGGCGTGGCCTGGGAGCTGTCGCCGCTGCTGATCGGCCTGCTGCCGGTCGCCATCGCCACCGCGTTGCCGGAAGTGGTGGTCGCGGTGCTGGCGGCGCGCCGTGGCCAGGGCGATGTCGTCGCCGGCCACGTGCTCGGCTCGAGCGTGTTCAACCTGCTGGTGATCGTCGGCGGCATGGCCGTGGTCGCGCCGCTGTCGCTGCCGGCCTCGTTCTCGCTGCTGGAGCTGCCGGCGACGCTGGCCTTCGTACTGGTGCTGGTGCCGATGCTGCGCGGCGACCTGCGGATCAGCCGCGCCGAAGGCGGCGTGCTGGTGGCCGCGTTCGCGGTCTGGGTGGCGCTGGAACTGGCGTTGATGCGCTAGTGTCGCGTCACGCATCAGATGCCGGTCTGCACTTGCCCTCGGCGCGCAACCTGCGACATCTGATGCGTGACGCGACACCAGGGCGTGCGATGCGACCGGCAAGGTCGATTGACGGGACGGCGTAGGTCGGCGCCACGCCGCCGACGCGAGCGTTCCCGGAGCGCCCTGGGTAGGGCGGATCTCGATCCGCCACGTGCATCTTCGGTGACCGCAGGCCGGCGGGTCGAGACCCACCCTACGCGACCGGAGCGCGCTTGCGGGACATGCTCTGCCGTCAGCGGCGCTCTTCCGGCGCGGGATCGTCGCGGTCGATCACCGGCGCATCGGCGTCCGGGGTCTTGTCCGGGTGCGGCGGGCGGTCGTCCATCAGCGACAGCGCGGCGCGCGACATCAGGTGCGCGCTGATCGGCGCGGTCAGGAACAGGAACACGGTGATCAGCAGTTCGCGCGGATGCACGCCGCTGCCGGTCACGGCGTGGTAGAGGATCGAGGCGATCAGGATGCAGCCCACGCCCAGCGTGCTGGCCTTGGCCGGGCCGTGCACGCGGCGGAAGAAGTCCGACAGCTTCACCAGCGCGAACGCGCCCAGCAGGATGAAGAAGCAGCCGACCACCAGCAGTACGGCGATGACGATGTCGAAGACGATGCTCATTCGACGATGTCCCGGCGGATCACGTACTTGCTCAGCACCACGGTACCAACGAAGCCGAGCATGGCGATGATCAGCGCCGCCTCGAAGTAGATCTCGGTGCCCAGCAGCATGCCGAACAGGATCAGCTGGGCGATGGAGCTGACGTAGAGCGTGTCCAGCGCCAGGATGCGGTCGGGGGCGGTGGGGCCGCGCAGCAGCCGCCACGTCGACATCAGCATGGCCAGGCCGACCAGGTGCATGCCGGCGACGATGGCGATCTCGATCATGGTGTGGTCGGTCATGGGAATACCTCGCGCAGCGGTGCCTCGTAGCGGTTCTTGATCTCGGCGATCAACGCCTGCGGATCGTCGGTGCTGAGGCAGTGGATCAACAGGTGCTTGCGGTCCTCGGACAGTTCGGCCGAGACCGTGCCCGGGGTCAGCGTGATCACGCTGGTCAGCGCCGAGATGCCGTGGATGTTGGTCAGGTCCAGCGGCACCCAGACGAACTGCGACTTGAGCTTCGACTGCGGGCCGAGCACCTGCCTGGCGACCGTGATGTTGGCGACGAGGATGTCCCACAGCAGGCGCCCGCCCAGCGGGATCAGCTTGCCGACCTTGTCGAGGCGGGCGAACTCGCGCTCCAGTCGCGCGGCCAGCAGCGGCATCAGGAACGCCAGCAGCAGCGCCATGACGATGTTGCCGGGGCCGTAGTCCTCGGCCATCAGCAGCCAGAAGAGGAAGACCGTCAGGCTCTGCGGCAGCGAGGGCAGGAACCGGCGCCTCATGGCGAAGGCTCCCGGATCAGCGGCGTGGTCTCGCGCAGGGTCTGGATGTAGTCGCCGGTCGACAGCAGCTGTTCGGCAGTCGCATTGGTGTAGCGCAGCACCGGGCCGGCGAAGATCGTCATCGCGATACCGTAGCCCAGCAGCAGCAGCGTGGCGACGATCTCCATGCGCCGCAGCGGCGGCGCCTCCACGCCCTCGGGCACCGGGTCGACGCGCCAGAACAGCCGCGTGCCGCTGCGCGACAGGCCGATCAGCGCCATCAGGCTGCTGCCCAGGATCGCCGCCCAGACCCAGCCGATGACGTCTTCGGGCACGGAATTGAGCAACTGCAGCTTGCCGATGAATCCCGACAGCGGCGGCAGGCCGGTCACCGAGATCGCGGCCACCAGGAACAGCAGCGCCGGCACGGTCTTGCCCGGCATCGACGCGATCGGCATCAGGTAGTCGCCGGTGCTGCCGCGGTGGCGCTGGATGATGTCGGCCAGCAGGAACAGCGCCGCGGTGACGAACACGCTGTGCGGCAGGTAGTACAGGCCCGCGGAGATGCCACCGGCGTTGCCCAGCGAGAACGCGACGAACAGCATGCCCGCCGACAGCAGCACCAGGTAGGCGACCGCGATGCGCAGCCTGGGCGCGCCGAGCACGCCGAGCGCGGCCAGCACCATCGTCGCCGCGCCGGCCGGCAGCAGCCAGTCCCAGGCCAGGTTCGCCAGCGGCCCGGCATCGGCGCCGAACAGCAGAGTGAACACCCGCAGCACCGCGTACAGGCCGACCTTGGTCATGATGGTGAACAGCGCCGCGACCGCGGCCGGCGCGCGCGCGTAGGCTTCCGGCAACCACAGGTACAGCGGCAGCAGCGCGGCCTTGGCGCAGAACACCAGCAGCAGCAGGCCGGCGCCGGCGCGCACCAGCGCGACCTGTTCGGGCGGCGTCTGCGCGATCCGCGCGGCCATGTCGGCCATGTTCAGCGAGCCGACCATGCCGTACAGCAGGCCCAGCGCCAGCAGGAACACCGTCGAGGCGACGATGTTGAACACCACGTAGTGCATGCCGGCCTTGATGCGCGGGCCGCGGCCGCCGCTGAGCAGCAGGCCGTAGGAGGCGATCAGCATGACCTCGAAGAACACGAACAGGTTGAACAGGTCGCCGGTCAGGAACGCGCCGTTGAGGCCGGCCAGCTGCACCTGGAACAGCGCATGGAAATGCAGCGCGCGCTTGTCCCAGCCGGCGCAGGCGTACAGCAGGCAGGGGATCGCCAGCAGCACCGTGGTCATCACCATCATCGCCGACAGCCGGTCGACCATCAGTGCGATGCCCAGCTTCGCCAGCCAGTCGCCAAGCAGGTAGACGACGATGCCGTCGCGCTCGACCTGCAGCAGCAGCGCGATGCTGGCGACCAGCAGTGCGGCCATGCCGACCCAGGCCCACAGCCGCAGGATCGATGCGCGGTGCCGGCGTTCGAGCAACAGCAGCAGCGCGCCGGTGACCAGCGGGATCAGGATCGGCGCCATCGCAAGATGGTTCATCGGCCGTCCCCGCGCGGATCGCCGCGCTGGTTGTCCGGCTCCTGGCCGTCGACGTGGTCGGTGTGCAGGTCGGCATGCTCGCGCATGGCGATGACCACGGTCACCGCGGTCATCGCGAATGCGATGACGATTGCGGTCAGTACCAGCGCCTGCGGCAGCGGATCGGTGTAGTTGGCCAGCGTCTGCGCCAGCCCGTCCTTGAGCACCGGCGGCTTGCCGACGACCGGGCGGCCGGACGAGAAGATCAGCAGGTTGGTCGCGTACGAGAGCAGGGTCAGGCCGAGGATCACGTCGAAGGTGCGCGCGCGCAGCAGCAGGTACACGCCCGAGGCGGTCAGCACGCCGATGGCGCTGGCGATCGCGAATTCCATCAGCGCACCCCCTCGTCGACCTGGCGCTGGCGCACCGTGCCCATCGTCGACAGCATCAGCAGGGTGCCGGCGAACACGACCACGTACACGCCGGTGTCGAACACCAGCGCGCTCGCCAGCGGCAGCACGCCGACCACCGGCAGGTCCAGGTCCAGGTGGCCGCTGGTCAGGAACGGCAGGCCGAACCACCACGAGCCCACGCCGCCGAGCACCGCCAGCAGCAGGCCGATCGCGATGCCGCGCAGGTAGTCGAAACCGAACGTCGCCTCGACCGCACGCGCGCCCTGCAGCACGTACTTGACCAGCACCGGCACCGCGAACACCAGGCCGGCGATGAAGCCGCCGCCGGGCGCGTTGTGGCCGCGCAGGAACAGGTAGATCGACACCGTCAGCGCCAGCGGGAACAGCAGCTGGGTCAGGTCGGCCGCGATCGGCAGCTGCACCGGCGGGCCGGGCAGCACCTCGTCCGGTTGCAGCCGCGCCCACTTCAGCAGCGCGTGCACGACCAGCGCCGCGGTGCCGAACACGGTGATCTCGCCGAAGGTATCGAAGCCGCGGAAGTCGACCAGGATCACGTTGACGACGTTGCGGCCGTAGGCCTCGGGCAGCGAGCGCACCAGCATCTCGCCGGACATGGTGTCGGCCGGGGTCATCATCATCGCGTAGGCCAGGCAGGCCAGGCCGCCGCCGGCGGCCAGCGACAGGCCCACGTCGCGGATCTTGCGCGTCCGCCCGCGGGTGGAGCGGGACTGCTTGGGCAGGTAGTTCAGGGCCATCATCATCAGCGCGATCGTCACCATCTCGACCAGGATCTGGGTCAGCGCGAGGTCCGGCGCCGACAGGTAGACGAACATCAGGCTCATGGTCAGGCCGACCGCGCCGATGACGATCAGCGCGGTCAGGCGCTTGCCGTGCACGATCACCGTGCCGACCGATGCGGCGACCAGCAGCAGCCACAGCATCCAGCCGATCAGCGACATCGGCTGCGGGCCCGGCGCCTCGGCCAGGTCCTGCATGAAGTTGCCCAGCATCGGCCAGCCCGCCAGCAGCAGCGCCACGATCAGCAGCCAGAACAGGCTGCGCTGCAGGCTGCCGTTGGCGACGCGCTCGTTGAAGCGGCGGGCCAGCGAGAACAGCCGCTCGACGTTGACCTGGAACACCTTGCGGCCCTGCGAATGGGTCACGATCGCATGGAAATCCAGCAGCCGGCGCAGGCCGAAGTACAGGGCGATGCCCAGCACGACGCTGGCCACGCTCATCAGCAGCGGCAGGTTGACGCCATGCCAGACCGCGAGGCTGAAGTCGGGGGTGAAGCCGAGTGTGCCGGCCGCGGCCAGCCGCAGCGTCGGTTCGATGGTCCAGCCCGGTGCGATGCCGACCACCAGGCACAGGATCGCCAGCACGCCGACCGGGATGCGCATCCAGCGCGGCGGCTCGTGCGGCACCACGTCGATCGCGCGCGGGCCGTTGCCGAAGAACGTGTCGTGGACGAAGCGCAGGCTGTAGGCGATGCCGAACACGCCGGCCAGCAGCGCCGCGCCGCTGATCGCCAGCCGCATCGTGCCGTGGCCGCCGATCTCCAGCGCCTCGGCGAAGAACATCTCCTTCGACAGGAAGCCGTTGAGCAGCGGGATCCCGGCCATCGCCAGCGAGGCGATGATCGCCAGCGCGCTGGTGTAGGGCATGTAGCGGCGCAGGTTGCCGAGCCGGCGCATGTCGCGGGTGCCGGTCTCGTGGTCGATGATGCCCGCGGCCATGAACAGCGAGGCCTTGAAGGTCGCGTGGTTCATGATGTGGAACAGCGCGGCGACCACTGCCATGTCGGTCGACAGCCCGAACAGCAGCGTGATCAGGCCCAGGTGGGAGATCGTCGAGTACGCCAGCAGGCCCTTGATGTCGTGCTGGAAGATCGCGTTCCACGCGCCCAGCAGCAGGGTGATCGCGCCGACGCTGCTGACGATGTAGAAGAACAGGTCGGTGCCCGCCAGCACCGGATGCAGCCGCGCCAGCAGGAACACGCCGGCCTTGACCATCGTCGCCGAGTGCAGGTACGCCGATACCGGCGTCGGTGCGGCCATCGCGTGCGGCAGCCAGAAATGGAACGGGAACTGCGCGCTCTTGGTGAACACGCCGACCAGGATCAGGATCAGCGCCGCCGGGTACAGGTGGCTGGCGCGGATCGCGTCGCCGGCGGCCAGCACCACGTCCAGGTCGTAGCTGCCGACGATGCGGCCGATCAGCAGCACGCCGCCGAGCAGCGCCAGTCCGCCCATGCCGGTGATCGTCAGCGCCATGCGTGCGCCCTGGCGCGCGTCCTGGCGCTGCGACCAGAAGCCGATCAGCAGGAACGAGGTGATCGAGGTCAGCTCCCAGAACACCGCCAGCAGCAGCAGGTTGCCGGCCGTGACCATGCCCAGCATCGCGCCCATGAACAGCAGCAGGTAGGTGAAGAAGCGCGGCGCGCTGTCCTTCTGCGACAGGTAGTAGTGCGCGTACAGCACCACCAGCCCGCCGATGCCCAGGATCAGCGCGGAGAACACCCAGGCCAGCCCGTCCATGCGCAGGCTGAAATCCAGGCCGGCTTCGGGAATCCACGCGTGGACGACCTTCGGTACCGCGCCGCCGTAGACCTCGAACCCCAGCATCGCCAGGAGTACCAGCCCCGCCAGCGGCACGCAGCCGGCCAGCCAGGCGGTGGTGCGGCGGGAGACGCCACGCGACAGCGCGACGACCAGTGCCAGCACGAAAGGCAGGGCCAGGAGAAGTTCGAGCATCGGGTTCCTTGTGGAGGAGGGTCGGCGGGCGCCGGCGGTCACGCAAGGCCGGACAGTCTAACCGATGAATGTGACTGCGGGGTCGCACGTCCGCGGTGTCCGCGCATGCGCCACGGTGCGTGCCGCATGCATGCGCGTCGCGCTGCGCGGGGCGTGTGTCCGGTCGACGTATCCGCGGGCCGCGAGGCCGCGGCGGGGATGCCGTCAGCGCGGTGGCGTGCGCACGACCAGGGTGTCGACGCGCACGCTCTCGAGCACGCGCTGGGCCTGGCTGCCGAGCAGGATTTCCGACAGCGCGCTGCGACCGCGGCTGCCGAGCACCACGAGGTCGGCGCGGTCGTTGTCGACCAGGGCCTGCAGCAGGCGCGCCGGCTCGACCGGCTCGACCACGACCTCCAGCCGCTCGCGCACCTGCGCCGGCAGCGCCAGGCCGTCGAGCTGGGCGGCGGCCTCGTCCTGCACCTGGTTGCGCAGCGCAGTGGCCGCGTCGGTGCGCGCCTGGGCGTCGTCGATCATGCCCGCCCGTCCCGGCGCGGTCCCGTGGACCAGGACGAAGCTGGCAGCATCGCCGAACAGCGTCGCCGCCGTTTCCAGCGCCTGTCCCGCGGCAGGCGAGAAATCGCTGGCGACCGCGACGTCCTGGTAGGGCGCGTGCGCCGGATCGTGCACCACCAGCACCGGCACGCTGGCATGCCGCGCCAGCCAGCCGATGGTCGAGCCCAGCACCAGCGGCTGGAACGCGCCGGCGCGCGCCACGCCGGTGACGATCAGCCCGGCGCCCGCGGCCTGCGCCGCGGCCTCGATCGCGGGACCGACCTTGCCGCTGGTGACCTGCACCTCGAACGGGACCCCGGCCGACTCCAGGTCGCGCTGCAGCCAGCGCTCGGCCTGGCGCGCGGCGCCATCGCGACGTGCCCAGGCGGGGGCCTCGAGCAGTTCCTCGACGATGGTCAGCTCCCGCTCCGAGGGCGCCACCGTCAGTACCAGCAGCCGCGCCTGCCATTGCCGCGCCAGCAGCACCGCGCGGTCGCGCGCGCGGTCGCAGCGCGCGCTCAGGTCGGTGGCCAGCAGGATGGTCTTTGGCAGCGCCGGCGCGGCGCGATCGGGACGGGACGACATGGGCGAAGGCCTCGCGAAGGCGGCATGCGATGTGCGGAAGGCCGAGTCTACCTGCCCCTCATCGCGTTCGCAGGCCGGCAAGGCCGGTACGCGGCGCCGCGTCGATGCCCGTATCCTTGCGCGATGTCCGCATCCACGCCGCGTTTCCCGATCGATCGCACTGCGCCGGCGCGCCGTGCCGACGCCGGTGCGCGCCGCGCGGCATGAGCGATGCCCGTCGCGCACTGGTGTTCGGCGGCAGCGGCGCGATCGGCGCCGCGCTGCTGCCGCGGCTGCGCGCCGCGGGCTGGCAGGTCGATGCGCTGAGCCGCGACACGCGGCCCGCGCAGCCTGGCCTGCGCTGGCTGCGCGGCGAGTTCGCGACGCTGCCGGACCTGCCCGCGCGCGCGGATGCGATCTTCAGCTGCGGCCCGCTGGACCTGTTCTCGCACTGGTACGCGGACGCGACGATCGACTGCCCGCGCGTGGTCGCATTCGGTTCGACCAGCGACGCCACCAAGCGCGCCGCCGACGACCCGGGCGAGCGCGAACTTGCCGCGCGCCTGGCCGCCTCGTCGGCGCGCGTGCTGCAGGCGGCCGCCGCGCGCGGCACGCGCGCCACGCTGCTGCGGCCGACGCTGGTCTACGGCAGCGGCCGTGACCGGAACCTCAGTCGGATCGCGGCGCTGGCGCGGGGCAGCGGCTGGTTCGTGCTGCCATCGGATGCGCGCGGGCTGCGCCAGCCGGTGCATGTCGACGACCTGGCCGACGCGGCGCTGGCGGTGGTCGATGTCGAGGCCGCCGCCGGGCGCGATTTCGCCCTGCCCGGCGGCGAGACGTTGCCCTACCGCGACATGGTCGCACGCACCCTGGCGACGTTGGAGCCGGCGCCGCGGCTGCTGTTGCTGCCGTCGCCGCTGTTCGCGGCCGCATTGTTCGCGGCGCGTCTTGCCGGCCGTCTGCAGGGCCTGCCGCCGGGTGCGGTCGCGCGGATGCGCGCCGACCTGGTGTTCGATGCGACGCCGGCACGCGTGGCCTTCGGCTACGCGCCACGTGCGTTCGCACCCGACGCATCGATGTTCCGCCAGGATTAGATGTCGTCTCCCGCAACGCGGGAGACACCTTGGCCCCTCTCCCGTATACGGGTGTATGGACCGGACACATGGTGGACACCTGTTCGGAGACATGGTGGACAGGTCATGCGAGCGAACGGCCCGCGTTCACCGTCCGGGTCGTGCTGTCGATCCGGGCGATCCGATACGTGCTCCA